>NZ_VPEW01000019.1:0-51951 GCF_013416965.1 Acinetobacter sp. YH1901134
AGTTTTGGTTTAGATCCTGAAGAATCTGCAAAGCCCTTTCTGCATCTTGATCTTTAGTTGAAGCTCGTAGATAAATACGTGTATTCATTTCTATCATTTAATCTTAATTCTATTAGATTAATGATAATACTATCATTTAATTATTGCATTAAGTCTAATGATAGATATTGTATGCGATTTGGCTCGCTATCATTCAGGTATAGTCTTTTGATAAAAAAAGCATGACTAAAAGCCATGCCTTGGGAATTCGTATAACGTGTATTATGTTAATTTTAGATAAACTAAAGATTATCTAGAAATTGAGATATAGCCAAAGAGAGCTTATAAGAAAAATAAGGAGGTACAGCATTCCCAATCATCTTGTAATTAGCTCCTGCTGATGAAATGAAGTCATAATCATCATCAAAGGTTTGCAGTCTAGCAGCTTCTCTTACAGTAATAGATCTAGCCTGCGTTGAGTCTGGATGTATATGACGTAATCCATCTTTATACAGATGCGCTGGAATAGTGTTACTAGCATCATCCCTACGCAATACATAATATTTATGTACTGCTGAAGTCTTACCTGTTCTTTCCGTATATAACTTCAATAATTCATCGGTAGAAGTAAACTTTTTAACTCCAGATTCAATATCTGCTGCTAAAAGTTTAAAAGTACCGATATCAGTAGGATTATGAAATCTTGGATCATGATTACTAACTACCACTTCACCTTGAGTATGAGAATATTTCTTCCCATTTACTTTATAAGGCTCTACTGGAAACAACTTAGGTAAGTCGCCTATTGCATCATCAACAGTTTTTAAAGGCTCATGATACTGGCTCAGAATATCAGTATAAAATTTTCTTAATACAGCTTCTGAGTCATGACATAGATCTTTGCGGATACCAATAATAATTACCCGATTTCTTTTCTGTGGCACACCAAATAAGGTCAGATCTTGGAGAGCATACTTTTTTAGATCAGAAACAATGGCATAACCATGTTTATCAAATTCTTCTCGAATCAGATCAACTACAGGAATATCTTTCGGTTTAGCTGAGAGTAAACCGATAACGTTTTCAAAGACAAAAACCTTAGGCTTATATTGATCTACCACTTTGATATAACTTTCAAAAAGATAATTACGATAATCATCTTTCATACTATTTTTATCTTGTGCTCGACCTGCAAGAGAATAAGCCTGACAAGGTGGTCCACCGAGAATAATATCGACAGTCTTATCGCCAACCACCTTATCAAGACCGACATGAGAACCATATTCAGGATCATCATTCCATCCGCTAAAAAGATCCTTAGTTCTTTGGATATCAAACCTCAGTACTTTTTCATCAGCTTGAGACTCTTTCCATTTCGTTTTTAAGCGATGAATCAAGTTCTGTGTCGGGTCTTTTTCCCATTCAACAGCTGCAACGAATTCAAATCCAACAGCCTTATGAAATCCTTCTGATAACCCACCACAACCAGCAAATAAATCAATAAATGTATAAGCCATTACTCTTTATCCAAGTATTTCTTAAGTGCTTTAGCTAAATGGAATCCTAAAAGTGGAGGTACAGCATTACCTACTTGTCTATATTGCTGTGTCTTATTTCCAAAGAATTCAAAATCATCAGGGAAACTTTGTAAGCGTGCATTTTCTCGAACTGTAGGCACCCGATTCCATTTGTAATGGAAGTGATTCCGATGACCTGTGTCAATCGTTTTAGATGGTTTTTGACTATGGTAACGAGTCCAAGCTTCGTTAAATTTACGACTGTCTCCCACACCCGGAGGTAAATCTTTATGGTTTCCACCTTCTGGTACTTGGGCAATAACAGATTTAACTAAATCTGTATGAACAGTTCCAACGTTGTTAAGTAATACTTTGGAATTTTTTCTCATAAATTCCTGATATTTCGACTTCGGTTCACATGGATATTCAGACCGTTCCTTACCTAAGTCATGTTCTAGGCTAGGAAGATCTCCAATAGCCTGTTCACACCCAACATATTCATCAGGGCTTAAAACTGGTTTTGGAAACTCAAAAGTCTCTCCATTTTTAAGTCCAACAAAGAAAATACGCTTTCTGATCTGTGGAACTCCATAGTCAGGTGCGTATAAAACTTGGAAGTTAATTGTATATCCCAACTCACCGAACTGTTCCAAAATCGCTGTTTTCGCTTTTCCGCCATATAACGTTGCTAGACCTGGTACGTTTTCAAGGACAAAAGCTTTTGGCTGAAATAACTTCACTGCTTCAACCATTGATTGGAATAATGTATTTCGAGCATCTTCTTCTTTACGTGTACCTGTTAGGGAGAAACCCTGACATGGTGGTCCACCGATAATGACATCAACCTTTTTTGTTTTAATCAGTCTAGCCATATCAAGAATCGTTTCTTTCTTAAACAAATCACCATGAAAAGCAATTGCATCACCGTGATTATGTTTAAAAGTCTTTAATGCGATTTCCTCATGATCAACACCCAGTAAAACTTCATAACCTGCATCCATAAATCCTCTGGACAATCCACCGCATCCTGAAAACATATCTATGACTGTGGGTTTTCTTTGAGACATTACTCTTGACCTTGAACAAATTTGGTCAAGAGTTTAAAGGATATTTTAAAAAAAAGCTGGAGGGTAACGCCAAAGATTGTCGTTTAACTATTCAATTATTTTCTAAACAGAGAAATCCATGTAATACACACCCTCTGCTTGTAACGAGACCGTGACATCGGTACGACCATAACGATCAAGATCAGCTTTGGTTATAACATGAGTAGGAGATACTCCTATTCTCTTCCTTAAATACAAACCTAATTCAGCTTTTGAATCACTAGAACAAATAGCTTTGGGATAGATTAAATCCCCTTGAGGTAAATTTTGTTCAAGCAATCCTTTCATAATAAAACCATCATCCCAGATCAGTTCTATTTCATCATTTTGACGCTGTAATTTTCCAGAGCGCTTACTAGGTGTACCCAATTTTGGCGGAAATAAATCAGGAAAGTTTTCAATAGCTTCTTTTGTGATTCGAATTTCTGCATCACCAATACAAGTATGAGAAGTCCCTCCAACTTGCGTTGAGTTAACTCCCCAATTTAGCCCACTCTTTGCTGGAACCTCTAAAACTCCATTTTTCTTTGCCAAGAATGAAAGTTTACATTCAGTTAGTAATCCTGAGAGGGTTGATGTCTTGGTTTTTGACTTGAACTTAACGAGGCTAGAATCACATGAGATAGAGTTTTTAAAAACTTTATCAAAATAGTTTTGCAATTGTCCAAATACAGCAGGATCTGCTTCAACGAGAACTTCTCTATCAGGTGTA
Organism: Acinetobacter sp. YH1901134; assembly: GCF_013416965.1. NCBI lineage: Bacteria > Pseudomonadati > Pseudomonadota > Gammaproteobacteria > Moraxellales > Moraxellaceae > Acinetobacter > Acinetobacter sp. YH1901134. The sequence goes on from NZ_VPEW01000019.1 coordinate 3,315, forward strand.
GCCAAACCATTTCGGGAAAAGTTTGCAGATCCAATCAAGGCATCAACAATAGCCCCATCTTTTTTCCATAAATAGCACTTGGAATGTACAGCACTTTGTGAATAAAAAAGATCGGTATTCGTTAGTGAAGAATTGATTTTTTTCAAGGAATTATGGAGTTTTTCTCCAATACTATCAGCACCATACATTCCATATATGACATGACAATCTAGCGGTAAACTTTTTAAATTCGCAAAAGGGGCAGGACCAATATAACCAGTAATAATTAATAATTCGTCAGCATTACAATGAGTGTGCCTATTAAAAACAATGTTTTCTAAATTAGTACTGAACATATTGAAAATATTAGATTTTATGAATTCTGAATACTGTATCAAAGTTTCAAGGATTTAACATAAAATCTCTTATGCGAAATTAGGGGATATATCTTCAAAATGGGCTTAGCAGATCGTTTTATTCAAGGTTCAGAATCTTAAATCGACATGATGAAGCGCATTCAATATGAGATCACAACACATAAACAAGCCGATGACTGGGAGAGAAAACTGGAAGAATTAAGCATAAGCAGAGGGCGTTAAGCCCTTTTTTTAATCGTCCAATAATAATGGATTCATATTCGGATAACGTGCAATAAAATCTTTAACCTCAATATCAGATATATTATGCTCAACAAACATTTTTTTATCTGATTCTTTGATTATTAAATTAATTCTTGAAGCATTAGCATTTCTCAATTCTTCATTTTTTTGTCTTAATTCTTTAGCCAATGTTCTATATTTTAATTTTTTCATTTCTGCATATTTTTTTTGTAATTCAAAATGAATACTAGCAATAATACAGGCATTATGGAATTGTTTAAAATTATCATATATTTTCTCAGAAAATCTTACATAGTTCAATGTTTCAGGAAAGTCTAAATTTTTGAAAATATTAGGATATTGTTCTTTAATGGTTCTTTTCCAATATGCCAAGTAATTACCGACTTGATGACGTACACCGTGATAATGACCACGTTGAAATAATCGCTGAAATGCCCCCTCTATTCTCTCAGGGTGTTGCACTATTTGTTTAAAATATTTTTTTAATTCACAAGTAATAGAATTTTTTGATTCTTCACTTAAATACCATGTGTGACGAATATCTATATCGCCTTTCATTTTTGCATAATGATTATAACGATTAATAAGAGATTGGTTTTCTTTATATAATCGCTTGAGTATGCCATTGTTCTTATTGTGATAGCGCGTGTGCATATTAATTCCGTATTTATTTTTTAGTTGGGAATGAATTTCACCAAGCGAAAGTTTTTCTAGCAAAGCCTTGTCACAAGGCGGTAGAACAATCTTTTTCTTAATAATTTCAAAGTCTAACAAGCCCAGTTCTTCGGGATTCCAATAGTCTTTCTTTTCCTCACCTTTGGAATTTACATGCACAGCATACTGGCCAAGCGTATAGCCGCGAAATGTAATTAACTCGCTTGGATTTTGGGTGTAGATCGGGTGCATTTTTTGTTTTTTGACAAGCTCACGGTTAAGTCGTGCGATTTCCTCAAGATTATTGACTTTCTTTCGTGGGTTCGGACTGTAACCAGTTGTGAAAAGCCAAAAATCAATCCAACGTCCGACTTTTTCTTTATCGGCAGGGTCGTAATTCAGAACCAACGTCCAAGTTGGTTCACCTCGCCTGCGGATCGTCTTCCGCTGCTGTTCTGTTAAATCGAGTGAATATGCAGCAATAAGTTTTGGAATAATTCTGTTTGCCTCCTCGATTTTAAATTTACTTGTCATCCAGTAACGGGCATTGCTGACTGAAACGCAGTTGATTATGGCTTGTAAACAGTCTGTTGTTTTTATTGAGTAAAAGATCATTTCTTAGAAAAAAAATAAGGTAATTGGCACGAGTATAAAACACGTACCAGAGTTTAAAAGGCTTACAGCCTGCTTTTTCTTAACCACGAGCCAATTTCTTGACGAAATCGGCTCGTGCATAAATAAGAGTTCCGTAAATTGAGCGTCAGCAACATGCTGCTGTTTATTTCATGTGTGGGTTTTAAATATGAATGTCTGCTCCAAAGGCTCTATTTTGCGCTTTAAGAGTGTTTAATGATTTAACGAGGGGATTTATTGTTTTTAGAGTTAAACGAGCTAATATCCCCTATTTTTTGCTTCTAAACATAAATATATAAGCGAGTGTCTACGAGCGACACAATAAAAAGTTGCGCCTAGACTCCCTGAAAAACTCCTTTTGGGTGCTGTGAAGTCTAAAAAGCTTTAAATCAGATGCAAAAATAGACTCCTAGATCGAGCGAAGCGAGTAAAAAGTATTATGAGCGAAGCGAATTCATTTTTGCTTTTACTTTTTTTAAAGTCACGAAATTCTGAGCCAAAAATTGCCCCTACGAACTGAGCGAAAGCGAAGTTCAATAGAGTTTGAGCGTAGCGAAAACCGAGGGCAATTTTCATTTATTAATTTTAAAAGCTTTATTAAAAGCTTTTAATAGCTTTTAAAAAGCTTTTAAAAAGCTTTACGGCTAGTCTTAATGTATTGCTATATCAGTGTTTCAGACACTTAAGTGGGGGTGAAATGTTAGGTTATTGGCTTTAAGTGGGGGTGAAATGTTAGGTTATTGGCTTTAAGTGGGGGTGAAATGTTAGGTTGGTGGGGGTGAAATGTTAGGTTGGTGGGGGTGAAATGTTAGGTTGGTGGGGGTGAAATGTTAGGTTGGTGGGGGTGAAATGTTAGGTTTTAATTTAGATATGCTTGACTTATAAAGTGGGGGTGATTAGTATTTAAAATACCACCACATAATAGAAGAATAGTGATTTTAGATGGTTGTATCATTGAAGAAAATTAAAAATTTTGAGGAACATGACAAATCTCTTTTTCCTCTTGCAGCACCTGCCAAACGTTATCCAAAAGACTATGCTGTCTTTCAAAATATTTTCTGGCAATTAAAGCATGAGAAATCACCAAAAGACGATATTTTAAAATTGCTATTCTTTTTTAGCCCTAAAGTTAGGCTAGCATCAGATCCAAATGAAACAACAGAATTCACTGTAACAGCTAAAGAATATGCTGAATTGACGGGCTTAAAACCAAGCAGTGCTTATGTAGCCTTAAACCGAGTAGTAGATGCTCTCTACGACCACAGTGTAGTTTTTTATCATCTTGAAAAAGATCGAGAAATTCGAACAAGACTCATTAGTACATGCTCATACAAAGATGGATGTTTTTATATTTCTTTCACGCATTTTGCCCTATACATTATGTATGTTTTTAATAAACAAAACTCGTATACAAAATTTAAAGTTAAGTCGGCTGTTGCCTTACATGGTCACGGCTTAAAACTTTACCCCTTCTTGATACAAAATGAATTCCGGTCTAACTTCGATGTATCCATTAAAGAATTAAAAAGTGCTTTAGGTCTTGCAGAAAATTCATACCCAGAATATAGAGATTTCAAAAGTACTATTCTTAAACCTCATATTGATGATATTAACTCTAAAACAGAACTTACTATTGAGTTTAAAGCAGTCAAAAAAGAGGGACGCAAAGCTAGTCATGTTAATTTTATAGTTAGAAAAAAGAAAACTATTGGAGCTAACCAACAAAGTGAAACTGGTAGTAACCAAGAGCAAAATAAAATAACCGCAAAAATGGTTTATTTAACGATAATTCAAAGTAAAGAATTGAGTTTGAGATTCAAAGAATCTGGTGAGACTACAGACGAATTAGTAGAAAGAATAAAAATTGATTTTAAGAATAATGAAGGTAATAGATGGATTGAAAAACTAGCAGAATTCAATATCGACTTTACCATTAAACAAAAAGTTTGAAAAATTGCTGCTATACCTAGAAAAGTACGATTTAATTCAAAATAAGATATATGTTCAGCTAAGATGTTCAGATGAACATCCTTAAATACGTACTGAGGGATTGCATTGAACAAAACAAAATTCAGTGTCATGGACGCAAGTAAAGCTTTTAAAAAGTCACGAACAACAATATATGAAGCTATAAAAAATGGTGAATTATCAAGGGATCATGATGGGCTTATAGATTTATCTGAACTTATCAGAGTCTATGGCAATCCTATCGGTGTTCAGTCCAGTACACGTACAGAACACGCCCAGAAGGATGTACAAGTACGTGTTCAATCCGAGATTGAAAATGTATTGAAAGATCAAATTTCTCTACTCAAAAATCAGTTAGATCTAGCTAACCAAAGAGAAAAGTCTTTGATGCAGCATATAGAAGATTTGACCCACAGAATTGAGTTTAAAGGTCAGCTAGAACAACCAAAAAAAGAGCTAGATGAACATAAAGTTACTACTCATTCTGAAATGACAGAAAATTCTCGACCAGAACCAAAAGATGACGGATTGACTACTCCAGAACAGACGGAAAATAAGCGCATTCCAGTGCCGGAGCAGGTTGAACCGGAGCAGCCGAAAAGAGGCTTCTGGAGCCGATTTTTTCTGCCGAATGGCTAAGAGGCTTGTTTAGGTGTACTAATCAAAGTTGTGAAACATTGATCAAAGAATAGGCGTGAAACGTGAAAAATCATAAAAAAAGCCCGGTCATGGAAACTCGGGCTATCAACTAGGAACTACAGCATTGAATTATAAGGATAATTATACAGCATTTCGTATAAGGTGTATTATGTTAATTTTAGAAAATCTTCACTACTATTATTTTAAAATAAGCCTTATATCCAAGCATAAAACAAGGTTGTCTAGACTTCTTTTAACAGTAAAGTTATCATAAAACTGAATTTTATTTTTTAGGTAAGTTTATGCATTCTATCCGCATTCGTTAAGACACAACTATTTGCATAGTGACACTATTTTATAATGGTGGGCTTTTGTTGTGTCTTTAAGAATATATGCGGATATATAAAGTAAAAGTATGCTTAATTTATAAGTATGCTTTTAGTGCATAGTTTCCAGTTATAACTTAATTGACTAGCTATTTGTCCACCCTGTGGATGAATAGCTTTTTTTTTGGGAGGACACTGTGATGCTAGCTTTTGTTTTCACCTAAATCCTGTTTGCTGCATAAAAAATTTCAAGAGCTAAACAGGAGTAAATAAAAATGAGTTTAATTATTAAAGCGAGAAACATACGCTTGGATTATGCTGGGCGTGATGTTTTGGATATTGATGAATTGGAAATTCACTCTTATGACCGTATTGGTCTTGTGGGTGATAACGGAGCAGGAAAGAGTAGTTTACTCAAAGTACTTAATGGCGAAATTGTTTTAGCCGAAGCGACATTACAGCGTTTTGGTGATTTTGCACATATCAGCCAACTGGGCGGAATCGAAATAGAAACGGTCGAAGACCGGGCAATGTTATCTCGCCTTGGTGTTTCCAATGTACAAAACGACACAATGAGTGGCGGAGAGGAAACTCGTGCAAAAATTGCTGCCGCATTTTCCCAACAAGTACATGGCATTCTAGCGGATGAACCAACCAGCCACCTTGATCTCAATGGAATAGATCTACTTATTGGTCAACTTAAAGCATTTGATGGAGCATTACTTGTTATCAGTCATGACCGATATTTTCTTGATATGGTTGTAGACAAGATATGGGAGTTAAAAGACGGTAAAATTACGGAATATTGGGGTGGTTACTCGGATTACTTGCGTCAAAAAGAAGAAGAGCGACAACACCAAGCCGTAGAATATGAGCTGATGATGAAGGAACGGGAGCGATTAGAATCTGCTGTGCAAGAAAAACGCCAGCAAGCTAATCGATTAGACAATAAGAAAAAAGGAGAAAAATCCAAAAACTCTACCGAAAGTGCTGGACGACTTGGGCATGCAAAAATGACTGGCACCAAGCAAAGAAAACTGTATCAGGCAGCTAAGAGTATGGAAAAGCGTTTGGCTGCATTAGAAGATATTCAAGCACCAGAGCATTTGCGTTCTATTCGTTTTCGTCAAAGTTCAGCCCTAGAACTGCACAATAAGTTCCCGATTACGGCAGATGGTCTGAGCTTAAAATTTGGTAGCCGTACTATCTTTGATGACGCTAACTTTATAATACCGCTTGGCGCTAAAGTCGCTATAACTGGATCGAATGGAACAGGGAAAACGTCCTTGTTAAAAATGATATCAGAACGTGCTGATGGATTAACCATATCTCCAAAAGCTGAAATTGGCTACTTTACACAAACAGGATATAAATTTAACACGCATAAATCTGTGCTCTCCTTTATGCAGGAAGAGTGCGAGTACACAGTTGCGGAAATTCGTGCAGTATTGGCTTCAATGGGGATCGGAGCGAATGATATTCAAAAAAACTTATCCGACTTATCGGGAGGTGAAATCATCAAACTGCTTTTATCCAAAATGCTTTTAGGAAAATATAATATTTTGCTTATGGATGAACCAGGAAACTATCTTGACCTAAAAAGTATTGCCGCATTAGAAACAATGATGAAGTCCTATGCAGGAACTATTATCTTCGTATCTCATGACAAGCAATTGGTCGATAATATTGCTGACATTATCTACGAGATCAAAGACCACAAAATCATCAAGACTTTTGAGAGAGATTGTTAATGATAGCCAATCTAATCCGAACATTAATTATTGAACTCTTTAAAGGAAATTAAAAATGACAATTCAAGATATTCAATCACTTGCTGAAGCACACGGCTTGTTGCTTACGGACAAAATGAATTTCAATGAAATGGGCATTGATTTTAAGGTCGTTTTTGCTCTTGATACAAAGGGGCAACAATGGTTGCTGCGTATTCCTCGTCGTGATGGCATGAGGGAACAAATCAAGAAAGAAAAACGCATTTTAGAATTGGTAAAAAAACATCTTTCTGTAGAGGTTCCTGATTGGAGAATTTCATCTACAGAATTAGTGGCTTATCCCATACTTAAAGATAATCCTGTTTTAAATTTGGATGCTGAAACCTATGAAATAATTTGGAATATGGACAAAGATAGCCCGAAATACATAACATCTTTGGCAAAAACCTTATTTGAAATCCATAGTATTCCTGAAAAAGAAGTTCGGGAAAATGATTTGAAAATTATGAAACCTTCAGATTTAAGACCTGAAATAGCAAACAATTTGCAGTTAGTAAAATCTGAAATTGGTATAAGTGAGCAATTGGAAACCCGCTACAGAAAATGGTTGGATAATGATGTTCTATGGGCAGATTTCACCCAATTTATACATGGCGATTTATATGCTGGGCATGTACTAGCTTCAAAGGATGGAGCTGTTTCAGGCGTTATTGATTGGTCAACAGCCCATATAGATGACCCAGCGATTGATTTTGCTGGGCATGTAACTTTGTTTGGAGAAGAAAGCCTCAAAACTCTAATCATCGAGTATGAAAAACTAGGGGGTAAAGTTTGGAATAAACTATATGAACAGACTTTAGAAAGAGCAGCGGCCTCTCCTTTGATGTATGGTTTATTTGCCTTAGAAACTCAAAATGAAAGCCTTATCGTTGGAGCAAAAGCTCAGTTGGGAGTTATATAATTTAAAAATATGATTGCTGAGAACTGCCTTGTTTTGAAACTTGGTTGGCTTTAATTAGTTTTTAGTATTCTTTATAGAAAATGCCTCGATCAAGGGGCATTTCTAACAATCATTTAACATAAAATTTCTTATGTGAAGTAACCTGAATGCAGCGGTGCCCCATTGGGGGCGCGTTGAGATAAGCCTCTTTTAGATAACTTTAGCAACTCGATAGACAGTTGCAACTCCACAATTCACTGCTTTGGCAATTTCTTCCTTAGTCATATTGCCAACTACTAGCAATTCTTTTATTCGTTTATGTTTAGCCTCATTTGCCTTCTTGCCTGTTGGTTTGTAACCCGAACGTGCCAGGCCCTGCTTAATACGTTCTATACGTTTCTCATTGTCTAGGCGGGCCATTGTTGCCAGAAGATCAATCAACATATTGTTGATGAGTTCCAAGATTGAATGAGTAATGCTGTCACTGGTTTGAATCATTTGGTAGGTAGTAGGAAGATCTGCTACGACTAAACGAAGTCCCTTCTCCTGGATCCTGCGCTTCAGCTCTTGAAAATCTCGTTGGGTTAGGCGTGATAAGCGGTCAATACTTTCAACTAACAATGTGTCACCTTGATTTGCTTCTGACAGTAGCTTATTCAATTCAGGTCGGTCTAACTTCGTACCACTATAGTTTTCCACGTACACAATGGTTTCACCCAAATTCAAGTTTTGGTTTAGATCCTGAAGAATCTGCAAAGCCCTTTCTGCATCTTGATCTTTAGTTGAAGCTCGTAGATAAATACGTGTATTCATTTCTATCATTTAATCTTAATTCTATTAGATTAATGATAATACTATCATTTAATTATTGCATTAAGTCTAATGATAGATGCTTTATGTTATTTGGCTCGCTACCATTCAGCTATAGTCTTTTGATAAAAAAGCATGACTAAAAGCCATGCCTTGGGAAATCGTATAACGTGTATTATGTTAATTTAGCTTACTCTATGAAATTATTCAGGAATATTAACCAAACTAAAATCCTCTAATTTTGTTTGTTTATTAAAAATATGGCTATTAAATTTATATGATTCTTTTAACCTAAATTTTTTTGTATGCTCTGTTTTATTACTATTATGGTATTGATTATATTGTAAAAAAATATCACCATCTTTTTCATATGGATAAATTAAAACCTCACCACTTCTATCGTTATTACCTCTTATTGAATATTCATCTTCAATAAAATAAATATTTTCTCCAGAAATATAAGCAAATGTATTATTCTTTTTGATAAATATCTCATACATTTTAAAATCATATTTATTATTTAGTGGATAATAGATACCATTTTTTAGTAGTGTAAACATATGATTCTTCTTTGAATTAATGTTGTTCATATCATTAATTTTTCTAATATTTATTTGAATTTCTTTATCTATATGATGATTAATTAAAATTTTAAAACTAAGTGTAGGCTCTGTGTTCATAGTTTTTTGTATCCTATTCCAAATAAATACGCTAGAAAAAATTAATAAGATTATAAAAATCAATGGATAAATTATTTTTCTCATTTTATCTTCTTAATATAGCCTTTAGTTTGGGATCATAATTAAAAAGAGTAGCTCGCTAGAGCGAAATGAATTACTTCGAACAATTAAACGTGTAGGCAGGACACTATGGAAAAAATGGTCAGGCTATCATCGGCGAAGTTTGGTTGAAACTAAGATACATTGCATCAAATTATTAGGAGATAAACTCAGTGCAAGGAGTTTTGATAGCCAAGTGAATGAGATCCATGCACGTGTAGCAGTCCTTAACAGATTTACGGAATTAGGTCGACCACTTACCCAAGTTACGCCTTAAATTTGGCTCAAAATTAGGGGGCGCTTTGCATTTCAAATCTTTGTGCAACAGAGCCTTATGAGTATTATATTACTGAATAAGCCCTTAGAGGTAGGTTTGTGCAACAAAGTCCAATTAGATTAAGTTAGGTTTAATAAGTTTAATATATTTCTTTAAATGCTATGTCCAGTGCGTCATCAACAGATTTATCTTGTTGTACAACAATTTGTCTAACTTTTCTTAGCTTCAGTCAGATATAAGACACGCCCATCTTCCTGTATGACACGGGTATGTTCTAAATAATACAGAATTGCTCTTTTTGAATGTAGAATCGCTTTTAGATCAGATGGATTAAGTTATTCCATTTATTTTCTCTTTTTGAATATTTAATCAAAAAAATTGCATAAAGAAATTAGTAATTTAGCAATACGACAAGTTATGACGTTTGAAATGATTGCTTATAGTGCAAATTAAATGATTCTAAATCAGAGTAGGAAATTCAATATATATCTACTATAATAAATAAATATAGCCGAAAATAGATACTAATTTTTTATTTTAATACATATATGAATCAATATTGCACACTTCAAATTTTTCAAAATAACGAATGGCAAGATTGCGCTATCGTTGAATTAATTGCTAGTCAAGAGCAGGGCTGGAGAGCATCTACACGAACGTCATACTTATTTGAATATGCTATTGAACATATGGATTTAAGAGATGGTCATGCTCTATCATTCCAATTTCCAGTCAATGTACAAAACAACTTAGAAAACCAATGGCCAGCATTTCTCATGGACTTGCTACCTCAAGGTTATGGGCGAAAGGAGCTTTTAAATCAGCTGGGTTTTTCAATTAATGCAGAAGAACAAGCTGATTGGCCCCTACTGAAATCTGGGGGAGGTAATCCTATTGGTAATCTACGAATTAAAGAAGCTTATGACTGGCTTCAAGATCATTTTCCGACAGTGAAACCTCGTGGATTTAGCCTAAGCGAAATAATTGAAAGGAAAGAATATTTCATTGAGTCACTTGCATCATATGGCTTATTTGTTGCTGGTTCTTCAGGTGTTCAAGGTGAATGGCCTAAACTATTACTAACACAAGGATATGATGGTCTGTTTTATTTAGATCACAGTCTTCCAGATGAACTAGCAGCAAAGCATTGGCTAGTTAAATTTAGTCGTGGAAATGATCAAAAACTGGAAAAAATACTGTTACATGAAGCAATTTACATGAAAATAGCTCGGTATTTAGGTCTAAGAGTGTTCAAGGACTTGGAACTTCACCAGAGAACGCTATTTATTCCACGTTTTGATCGCCAAATTATCAATGGTAAAGTCGAAAGAGTTGCACAAGAAAGCCTAGCCTCTTTAAGTGGTAAAGCTGGCTTCGGCGTTAAAATGACACATAATCAAATCTGTACATTGATCATGGAATGTTGCTCATCACCAAAAGCTGAAATTTTTGAATATTTGAAACGAGATATCGCTAATGTTGCATTAGGAAATAAAGATAATCATACCCGTAATACCGCAATTCAACGTTTAAATGACGGCACAATTCAATTAACACCCCTCTTCGATTTTGCACCAATGTGGCTTCATCCTGACGGAATTGCACGTACTACACGTTGGGAAAAAGATGACCATGGAGGAATGCCTATATGGGGATCTGTCATAACGCAAATAGAAGAATGTACAGGAATAGATTCAACTGAAATTAAACATACAATGATTCAACAATTGCCACTGTATGAAAATTTGCTCGATGAAATGAAAAAAATAAATATAGATGATGAGATTCTACAAAATAGTCATCATCGTATATTGAATATATGCCAACAGATTCAGGAGCTTTCTAATGGATAAACGTTATAAGCCTATGACGGCAATCGAGCAAATGAATAAACGCTTACAAGTCTTAGAAAATATAAATAACAATCCTGAGTGGCAAATTTACCAGATTGCATCATACATTAGAAAAGAACTACATTTAACATTAAATGAAATGAGTAAAATTACTAAAATAGCACCACAGACTTTACAGAAAATGGAGCAACCTGATAGTAATCCAACATTAGATTCTATAAATAAGTTGTTAAATGCATTTGGTTTAAAATTTATTATTAAATCAAAATAGTTTAATTTAAATTACCTATAAACTAGATTTTGATTTATTTTCTAAATAGTCACCCCACCACTGCATCATATCAGCTCTTTGTTGAATATAATCTGCATGGTTATAACTAGCACGTGTTTTATTCTTATCTACATGTGAAAGCTGAGCCTCAATCCAACTATCTTGAAATAAGCCAGAATCATTTAAAATAGTACTGAATGTTGATCTTAAACCGTGTGAGGATAGCTCATTTGTTTTGTATCCCATCTTACGAATGGCTGAATTTATTGTGTTAAAATGCAATGGCTTATCTTTAATTTTTGGGCTGGCAAAAACATAACGATCGCCTTGTGACCACTCTAGTGCAGATCTAACAATGCTCACCGCTTGCGATGATAACGGGACTAAAAAATCTGGAATATCATAACCTGCTATCACTTTTCGACGATATTGCTTGATATGTAAAGCAGGTATTTTCCAAATTTTGTTGTCAAAATCAAAATGATGAGGTTCTGCAGACAATAACTCTGCGCCCCTGACTCCAGTATATAATTTAAAGAGGATTGCTTTTTTTATAATCGGATCTGTATTTAGTTGAGTTATTCTAAGAATAAAATTAGAAATTTCTTCATCTTTTAAATAGGGATAATGTCTCTTTAATTTCCCTTTCAATAATATTTTATTTAGACCATAAGCTTGATTATAATCACAGTATCCCATTGCAACTGCAAAATCATAGATTTGATTTAAATAGCTATACGCTTTTTTTACAGGTTCCTTAACTCCCCTATTTTCAATCTGCTTAATTACCTTAACTAAATCAGTTCTTTTAATTTTACTAAATTCTATATCACCAATAACGGGATAAATGTCATTTATTAAACATGTATTCGCCAATTGGATTACACCACCACGTGGTTGATCTTTAAATGAATTATTTGTTTTAAACTCTAACCATTCTTCACAAACAAATTTAAAAGTTTGAGTTTTCTCCTGAACTAAATTTTGTGTAGAAAATTTAGTTGCCTTATAGGAGTCTCTGGCCACTCTAGCCCCTTTGAGATTCATCTCAGGATATGTACCTAGAGTGACTCGTGGTCTTTTACCCGTTTCTGCAACTGAATATCGATAACTCCAAGACTTTTTTCCATTAGGATCGACTTTTAAGCTTAAACCATCATCATCAGCTAAAAAGTAAATTTTTTCTTTTGGATATGACTTTCGTACTTGTGTTTCCGTAAGACTCATAAATTTTTATAAACCAGCATAATGATCCCCATTATCTTAATTATATCAAAAATAAGCATTATTATGTGATGCGTATATTACGCATCACATAAATATTTATATATATGTTTTTTATAAATATTTTTTTGATATTCTACATTGTAGTAACCAAAAAAGTAACCACTGTTAAAATCTGTATTAAGCAACAAAAATCAGTGATAGTTAAACACTATTCTGCAATGGGTTTGTTTTACAGACTTAGTAACCGAACCTTAATTATTTGAGGTAATATTTCGGTTCTGTCGCATTAAGTCGATCTTCAGCTACTATTGAATTTTGTAGGAGCTGAATATGTCACTAATCCAAGCTGATCCTAGACAGTATCGTGGACAACAAATCCCTCTAAATTCTTGAAATATTTCTGTTCAAAGGCTTCTGGGCTTAACCAGCCGTTTGCAGAATGTCTTCTGCTTCGATTGTAATAAATCTCAATAGTGCATAATCAATCGCTTGCTGTTTAAATTCAGGACTTGAGCAGCATTGCTGCGTAAGATAGCCATTTCTTGGATCTCCAAAGTTAACGTTACGTTATCTTTAGAGGGAAGTACTTCCATTATTTTGGCTAGAATCAATAGGCCAATAGCCCTCAATCAAGAGCTATATAAATCAAGCCAGGCTTTCTTTTACAAATTGTGGATCAACAATAAATAATCGAATAAGCGATGTTGCTGCTCCTGAAGGTCTTCTAGTACCTTGTTCCCAAGATTCGAGTGTACGTCTCGAAACACCCAGAAGTTTGGCAAATTGCTCTTGTGTCAGTTGAGCCTTTCTACGAGCTAATGCTACATCGGTCTCAGTAATTACAGTTCTTTTAGCTGCATTATTAGCAAACATATCATCTATACCTTACAAGATTTCAGCTTCAATATCTCTGGTTGCTTCAAAAGCTTCGAGTTCTTTTTCAGTCATTAAACGAGTCATTTAATTTCTCCACCAATGCTTGAAGAGTTTTTTTACTAAGCTGTACCGTTTGCTTTTTACTATACAGGGTTAATAACCAAATCTCTCCATTTGTTAAACGATTAAAGTAAATGACTCTGACACCACTACTTTTACCTCTGCCACCGCTCGTCCATCTAATTTTACGAATGCCACCTGAATTAGGCTCTACATCTCCTGCTTCAGGATTTAATGCTAAGAATGTTTTGAATTCTTCCTGAGTCCAATAAACAAGACAGTATTTAGTAAATAATGGGGTTTCACATATTGTATACATTACTTGTATTTATACTACCTTGTAGTAATTTATTCTATACGACTATGTAGTATTTTTAAGTATTAATTTTGAGTTTTTTGTTTTTAGTTCTTACATAATTCCAAAGCTAAAATTAGATGTAACTTATTGCTTTTTTTATTGAAATTTACTTCAGACAAAAAAAAATCTTGTGTTTTCACATAAATTTCACTATCTGAGAACTATTTTAGGTGGAAAGTAATAGTTGAAAGTTTCTAAATTCTTAAAATACAGGGGGTATAATTAAATGGCTATAGAATTTGTTTCCAAATCAAAGTTACCTACTGCATTTGGCGATTTTGAAATTATAGCATTTCAAGACCAAAGTACTGGTGAAGAACATATTGCTCTTGCCAAAGGCATGGGTACTATTTCTAATCAACCTGTACTCGTTAGAATTCATTCAGAGTGCTTAACAGGTGACGCTTTTGGATCACTCAAATGTGATTGTGGCCCCCAATTACATTCAACCATGAAAATGATTAATGATGCAGGTCAAGGTGTGATCTTATACTTGCGCCAAGAAGGTCGCGGCATAGGACTAACCAATAAAATTCGAGCTTACGCCCTTCAAGACCAAGGACATGATACTCTTGACGCCAATTTATTATTAAATTTACCAGCAGATGCTCGTAAATATGATATGTGTACCATTATGTTAGATTATTTAAAAATAAAGAATGTAAAACTCATTACAAATAACCCCCTTAAAATTAAATCTTTAACTGATTTAGGAATTAATGTTGTTGAACGTATTCCTTTAAAAGTTGGTTTAAATATCTTTAACAAAGCTTATCTTGAAACAAAGCAAAAACGCATGTCACATCTATATGATAATAGTGATTTTTAAAAAGCGATCACTTTTAGAAAAATATCCACGTATAAAGTTCCATCTCCCTTTCGGGAGAAGGATAAGATAAAATATTGTTTTATATTCAATTATGGTTTTAAAGAAGATTTATGAAAGCTGCCTGACTATTCTTTATTTTGTCTCAGTATCTGTGCAAAAACCGTCACTTTTTCTAAAGTCGCATTCATTCCCTTATTAAAAAAAGTATCAACAAGCGCTGAGCCAATGATAATAAGATCTACTTTATTGGCTAGTGCTTTAACATGGCTTTCATTTTTGATCCCAAAACCAATTGCAACAGGTATATTAAAAATCGGCTTAATTTCAGTCATCTTTTTCTCAAGATAAGATAAATTGAAGTCTCCTCCTGTTAATCCATTTTCTGCAACATGATATAAAAACCCTGTCGCGCGCGCTGAAATTTGCTCTAACCTTTCAACTGGGGTCGTCGGCGCGGTCATTGCAATTAAATGCATATTTTTTTCATTTAATTGCACCTCAAAGTTTTCTCGATATCCATATGGAGCATCTAAAATCAATATTCCATCTATAAGATTTTCTGTTTCGGCGATAAGTGTCTCAAAACCATATTGCATCATCGGATTTAAATAAGTCATAAAAATTATTGGTGTCTGGTCATCATGCAGCCTGATTACTTTTACCAACTCAATGGTCTGTTTTACCGTTTGACCTGCATCTAAAGCCCGAAGATGCGCTGCCTGAATGATCTCTCCATCTGCCACTGGATCAGAAAATGGAATACCCACTTCAATAATGTCAGCCCCTGCTTGACCCAATTGGCTTAACAGACGACAACTTTCTGTAAAATTAGGATCTCCAGCAGTAAAATAACACACCAGACCGCTTCGATTTTCCAGTTTCAATTGCTCTAATTTTTGATCTAGACGGTTCATGCTGTAACTCCTGCAAGATATTTTTTGACCGTGTTTAAGTCTTTGTCTCCTCTGCCACTTAAATTGACAATAATGATCTGTTCTTGCTGCATTTCTTGAGCAAGTTGAATCGCATATGCAATCGCATGAGAACTCTCAAGAGCAGGAATAATGCCCTCCTGTTGGCTTAAAAGCTGAAAGGTATTTACCGCTTCTTGATCGGTGATCGCCGTATATGTCACACGTCCTGTTTCAAACAGAAGGCCATGCTCAGGGCCAACGCCAGGATAATCTAAGCCAGCTGATATAGAGTGTCCATCTAAAATCTGCCCATCTGAATCTTGTAATAAATAGGTTAAATTGCCATGCAGCACACCGACTTGACCTTTGCAAATAGAGGCGGCATGTTCACCACTATTTGTTCCTTTTCCACCTGCCTCAACGCCAAACATTTTGACATTCTGGTCTTCTAGAAAAGGATACATCAACCCTAGTGCATTTGATCCCCCACCAACGCAAGCAACTAGAGCATCAGGCAGTCTATTTTCTTTGAGCAGGATTTGGTTTCTGGCTTCTATACCAATAATTTTCTGAAATTCTCTGACCATGACGGGATATGGATGAGGGCCTGCACCCGTACCCAATAGGTAATAGGTTGTATCCACATGACGAATCCAGTCACGTAATGCTTCGTTCATGGCATCTTTTAAAGTCCCACGCCCTTTTTTAACACTTCTGACTTCAGCACCGAGTAATTTCATACGTTCAACATTCATTTGTTGGCGCTGAATATCTGTTTCTCCCATAAAAATGGTACATTTCATCTTAAACAGCGCGCAAACCGTTGCTGTTGCAACACCATGTTGCCCAGCACCCGTTTCTGCAATGATTCTGGTTTTACCCATAAATTTGGCTAATAAGATTTGGCCTACACAATTATTGATCTTATGCGCACCCGTATGGTTCAAATCTTCTCGCTTGAAATATATTCGAGCGCCGCCTGCATAAGCTGTTAGGTTTTTTGC
The DNA here is from genome assembly GCF_013416965.1 of Acinetobacter sp. YH1901134. Classification (NCBI taxonomy): domain Bacteria; kingdom Pseudomonadati; phylum Pseudomonadota; class Gammaproteobacteria; order Moraxellales; family Moraxellaceae; genus Acinetobacter; species Acinetobacter sp. YH1901134. Next base: position 20,062 of record NZ_VPEW01000019.1, read on the forward strand.
ATAAAAAAGAGGACTCGGACGACCAACAAAGTCCATTAAAATCTGCTGATATTCAGCCCAAAATTCAGGTTTGTCCCGAACAGTATTAAAGGCTTGCTCTAATTCTTGAAGTGCTGGCATTAAGCTCTCTGGCATGTAGCATCCGCCAAATTTACCAAAAAATCCCAAAGCATCAGGACCATTACCTGTATAAGGGGTTGTCATCTCATATCTCTTTTACTATCAAAACTTGTTTGATCTTAAAATATTTTCATTTTGATGATAATTGATATATTTTGAGGTTATGGTGTTAGAAAATTTTACAACATGAAACGCAGAACATTACCTCCGCTTAATGCTTTAAAAGCTTTCGAAGCTGTCGCCAGAAATAAAAGTTTCAGCTTAGCTGCCGAAGAATTATGTGTCACCCATAGTGCGATTAGCCATCAAATAAAGCAGTTAGAAGAATGGTTGGATAAAAAATTGTTTATTCGACATTCCTCGACCATCTCTCTGACGGCGGATGCCGAAGAATTATCGCTAGTTTGTACGCAGCTTTTTAATCGTTTAGAACAATGCGTCTTTGAGTTAACAAATAAAACTTCAGAAGTAGAAGTTGTAATAGGCGCTTCTCATAGTTTTATGGCAAATTGGCTGATTCCTCGATTAGAAAAGCTCGAAGTCATTTATCCCAATATCCATATCAAATTAATGACATGTAATGACTTAAAATTGTTAGAAAAAGAGAAGGTTGACATATTGATCAATAGCGTCAGTGAGCATCATCTACTTCCCAACTTTTTGAATAAATATCTGTTATTTCTCGATAACATGGGTCCTATTTGTAATCGTGAAATAAATCTTCTTCATTCCGTAAATGATCTTTTAAACTATCCATTACTTCATACCCACTCAAATAAAAGTGCATGGCGTACATGGTTTGATCAGTTTCAAATAAGCTTTTCCCCAAAATCCAATGACCGTTATTTTGATAGTCTGAATTTAATGATAGAAGCTGCAGTGTCTGGGTTAGGAATTGCCATAGCACCTCAAATTCTAGTAGAAAAAGAAATGTTAAATGGAAAGATCATTGCCCCTTTTGGTTTTATCTATTGTGACTATAATTTTTATGCAATGGTCAGAAAAAATAACGAAAATCGTGATGTTATGAATATCATTGATTGGTTAATGGCCGAAGAAAAAAGTTAAACATTTAATCTTTGATTTGAAAAATTCTATTCAATTGCTCATCTATAACGTCTATTTCACATTCTGTTCACGCTGTGCTGCCTAAGGTATAAAGATACACTTCATACGGACACTGATGATGAGACTTGTAAAAACACTTATTGCTACAGCCTTATCCTTGCCGCTTCTGTTGTTAGCCGGATGTAAAAGTATTCCCAGTTATTCAGCCGATTATGCCCAATCCAGAAACGGTATTCAGGGGATAGCGCTGGATCAGGCTAAAGCTCAGGATATCGGCCTCCGCTTTACCTCAGCTTTTAATACCTTGGGCACACCGAAATTTGTGGAAAGAGCCGGATCGCTGTATGCTGACCAGCTGTTTATTAACGATACCCTATCGCAATTTTCATCCCGTCAAAATCTGCTGGAGCACTTTCAAGGCATGAACAAACGGGTCAGCAAGGTCAGCGTCAAGCTGTTAAACGCTTCTTATCATCAGGACTCTGCCTATGTGCACTGGCATATGGCCTATGATTTTAAAATGTTCGGCACGACCCGCAGTATGGACTCTTACGGTATCAGTGAAATCAAGATCAACGAAAACAACAAGATTATTTTCCAGCAGGATTTCTGGGACCCTGCGAACGGCCTGTACCGTTCCCTGCCTTATGTTGGAGGGGTCTACTCATGGCTACTGCCTTTCAAAAAATAGCGATCAGCACGGCTTTAGTGATGGGATGTAGCTTCAGTCCATGGGCACAGGCACAAAGCCTGAATCAATGCGGCAATGGTCCGCTGATGGTGGGTCAAAAACAGGTCGGTATGGCCAGTTATTTTGCCCAAAACTGTAGCCAATCCTGGGAAAAACAAAATATACAGATGGACTTTTCCTATACACAGAATATTCCGGAATGGGCATTTAAGCGTGCGGCCACACATTTACTGAAACGTAATGTTAAAGACGCAAAAATACATGCTCTATTCAACCCAATCACTGATTTGTATCGTCCGGTCAGATCAGGCGACCTGTACCGTTTAAAATACAATCATGCTACACAGACCCTGAGCTTATCTTTGAACCAGCAAAGTTTAGGGCAGCTTAAACATCCTCTGGCACAACAATATTTTAATATATGGCTGGGTCCCCAGCCATTTAGTGCTAAATTAAAACAGCAATTATTAAATTAGTATCTGCCGCTATGTCGAAACATTTTATCCTGATGGTTGAAGACCATTATGAACTGGCCTCTACCCTATGCGAGTTTTTGGAAGAACATGGCTTTGTGGTCGATCATGCCCGCAATCTGACTGCTGCTAGACAATTACTGAAACAGCAACGCTACCATATCTTGCTACTAGACATTAATTTGCCTGATGGTTCTGGTTATGAATTGTGCGAGTGGTTACGCAATGAAGAGGGGTTGGACTTACCTGTCTTGATGCTTACCGCTCGGGATACCTTGGATGATAAACTCAAAGGCTTCAATTCCGGCACGGATGATTATCTGGTCAAGCCCTTTGACTTTAACGAGCTGGTGGTTCGGGTCAAGGCCCTGATCAAACGCTCCCTGGGTGAAGTATCTAGCAGTCGTCTGCAAATTCATGACCTAATTTTGGACCCCGCAACACAGCAGCTAACTCGAGCTGGGCAGAACATTGAATTGCCTCCGATTCAGTTTAAACTTTTGAAGCTATTGATGCGTCATTCTCCTAAAGTACTGACCAAACAGGAAATTATGATGCAGCTTTGGGGTGACGAAGAGCCAGAAAGTGATGCTCTGCGCAGTCATATCTATAATTTACGCAAAATGGTCGATAAACCCTTTGAACAAAAGCTGATTCACACCATATCTGGGATTGGTTTAAAGATTGCTTTCGAAGATGAAGCCTAATTTAGGTACACAACGACAATCAGTCCAGTGGTCATTGTCAGGTCAACATTCTGATGGGTGCCAAGATAATATTGCCTGTCAAACAGCTCCACACGCCAACCTAGCTGTTTGCATAGCTTTTGCACCAATTGCAATCCAATGCCATGCCCTTTGATTTCCAGTTGTAGCTGCTGGCCAGACAGTTCCTGAACCTTAGAATTATTAGGTAAAGGCATGCCTACCCCATTGTCAGCAATCAGCACTTTATTTTTTTCCAGAATCACATCAATTTCTGTGCCCTGTGAATAGTTCAGCGCATTGCGCAGAATATTACCAAACACCATTTTGGTCATAGATGGATAAAGTTTACGCGGCTGTTCATCGAGGTCTTTTTGCAGGTCAATCTGCATGCCTTTGTTATGACTGACACTCTCTAGATCCTGCACCAGATTGTCGAGACATTCTGAAAGCATGGTCGGTTCAGCAGTTAAAGTATTGGTGGTATTGCGGGCAATCGCCAGCAAGGTATCGACCAGCAGCTGCATGTCTTCAATGGTGTTATGCAGGCGGGTAAAGGACTTGTTGTCGCCATAGCGTGCCTGACATAGCTGCACATTGCCTTTTAAAATGGTCAGTGGCGTGCGCAGCTCATGGCTGACATCTCCGGTAAATTCACGCTCACGCTGAATAAATTCGCTTAATACCTGATGATATTTTTCCAGCGCCTGCTTGAGGTATTCAGCTTCCAGATTGGAGTCGGTGCGGATGTCCTGAAAAGGCGAAGCCTGATTTTTCTGATGTTCCCAGTCGATATGTTCCAGCGCATTGGCCAACCGGGTAATCGGGGAAAAATAACGTCGGGCCCGACGGTTCCACCACCACAATACGCTATATAGCACAAACAGGCTGACCATCAGCGGTGCCAGACCAAACAGCCAGACCAGCTTGTTGACGTTGCTTTCGCCAAACACCAGCAGCACATGCTGTCCGTCTTTTTCACCATACACGGTCATGCGCTCCTTGCCATCGACAAAATGCCGGTTCACCCCTTGCTCAAGCTGCATGTGGCGAAATTGGACTGGCGGCAGATCGCTCCAGCGGTAACCATACAGGTTTTTGGTGTCGGGCAGTTCAGCAGCCGGATTACGTTCCAGCCGCTGCCAGTAGTGTGACATTTCCTGTTCTAGCGCAGTTCTGAGCAGGGAACCCTTGATTACCCAAGCACTACAGCCAATCCCGATCACCACAGACAGGGCAATGAATCCGATTTGCAGCCAGTAGTAGCGGTTAAACACCTCACCCAGAGGATGATCGTGTTTGTCCCTGAACAGCTTTAACATTGGTGCATTCCCCGCTACCCCATCCGATTCGCCATTCAATTATACGGTTTTCTTTTTAAACAGAAAGTGACCGATCACCCACTCGCGTCCATGCTCATAACCGAACAGTTCGGCACAGGCCATAAAGAAAATCCGCCAGCGTTGCCACCAGATGGCGGCATCTACACCATAGGTCTGTTCAAATAAGGGGCGCAGCTCGTCCTGTTTCCGGTCCATGTTCTCGAGCCAGGCATTTGCGGTGCGTTCATACTGCGTGCCGGCCCATTGCCAGTGCTGCTCTAATTGCAAATGCTGCTGGAAATGTAGAAAGGTCGAAGCTGCCGGCATCAGTCCGCCACTAAAGAAATATTTCGACATCCAGTCGAATTCATTTTTCACTTCAAACGGATAATGCAGGAAACGGTGACAGAAAATATGGCACCAGAGCAGACCATCCGCTTTCAGCCAGCTGCTGATATTTTCAAACAGTTTCTGGTAATTACGTACGTGTTCAAACATTTCCACCGAAACTACGCGGTCAAAGGACGCGGGTTCCAGTTGCAGTACATTGACGTCGCAGGTGATCACCGTCAGGTTCTGCAGTTTTTTCAGAAGCGCCTGTTCCTGAATATACTGGCGCTGGGTCGAGGAATTCGACACCACCGTAATGCGGGCCTTGGGATAATGCTCGGCCATATACAGACTCAACGATCCCCAGCCACAGCCAATTTCCAGAATATCCTGTCCATCTTTTAACTGTGCACGCTGGCAATAGCTGGCCAGTGCGGCTTCTTCCGCCTGATCCAGGGTGGTATGAGTATGTTCAAACAGGCTAGCGCTGTATTTCAGACGCTTGCCCAGCACCGCCTGGAAAAATGCGGTGGGCAGTTCATAGTGCTGTTGATTGGCCTTTTCGGTCTCGATGGCAATCTCGCTGTTTTTCAGCATATGCAGCACATCCATATAGCGCCGAGCTGCCAGTGCCGGGTCAAAGCGTCCTTCCTGTGCCAGACGTTTTTTGCTTAGGCTGCGAATGCCGGCGCGAATGACTGAATCGGGCAGCTTGCCACTTTCGACCAGTTTTAAAGATTGTTGAATCATAAAGTCCATGTATTTACCTACTGTTTGGGTGGCCACGGAATAAACATTGAAGTTCGTCGTTGATAGTCTTTATAGTTGTCGCCGCGATGTGCCAGCGCCTGTTGTTCACTAAAGGGAATCCCGGTGATGTAGTACAGAAACAGCCACATCAGCAGTGGATAAATCCATAATTCATAGCATCCTGCTGCCAGACCGAGCACTGGATAAGCAAACCAATGCAGCCATTCAAAAAAATAATTCGGATGGCGCGAATATTTCCACAAACCCTGATCCATGGTTTTACTTTGATTCTGTGGATCTAGCTTAAAACGGTAAAGTTGCTGATCGGCAGTGCTTTCGCCTATCAAAGCGGATAGCATGATCATGCCCGCCACAATCACAGTGACCAAAGTCCAGTCATTCCATTGCTCGGTCGAGATACTTAACAGCTTCAGCATTGGGTAAGAAAACAGTAGAGCCAATCCTGCCTGAAATATAAAAAACACCAGAAAACCAAGATGCTGATACTCCCCCATCGCTCGGCGCATGTTGGCATAACGCGTGTCTTCTTGGGTTTCACTGGCATAGCGCCGTAACAGATGCCAAGTCAGCCGTGAAAACCAGATCCCACTCGCCAGTCCCAGAAATAAGCGAACCAACATCGGTGCACTGTCAATCGCCCAAGCGGCAATAATCACATTGAGGGCAATACTGAAACTCCAAGCGACATCGACCAGCCCTGCTCTACGGTTATAGGTCACCAACACCCAGCTACAGAGCATGATAAAGACATTCAGCATCAGTAAGTTCAGCAGCATTTCGGCCCTCCTGCTTTATCTTGGCTTAGTAGGCACTGGCTTCGAACAGCAGATGTACATCACTGATCACGCCTTCGCGGAAGCCACCTTCGCAATAACACAGATAAAAATCCCACATGCGGATAAAACGCTCATCAAAGCCAAGCCCAAGTACCTGATCATGCTGCTGCAAGAAACGCTGACGCCAGCAGTGCAAGGTCTGGGCATAGCTCTGGCCGATATCTTCCAGATGTTTGAGTCGCAGTTTTTGTTCGGAAGCGGTCTGGGTCATGACACTGATACAGGGAATAAAACTGCCCGGGAAAATATAGCGCTTGATATAGTCAACGGTATTCAGGGCTTTGGCATAGCGTGCATCTTCAATGGTGATGGCCTGTATCAACGCTAGACCATTCGGCTTGAGGAGCTCGCGGCATTTTCGGAAATAAGTTGGTAAATACTGCTCACCTACGGCCTCGATCATTTCAATCGACACCAGCTTGTCGTATTTGCCTTCCAGTAAGCGGTAATCTTTTAGCTGCACAGTCACGCGATGGGATAATCCTGCTGCCTCTATTCGCGCGACCGCTTCATCATACTGTGCTCTGGAAATGGTGATGGTGGTGACCTTGCAGCCATACTGCTGCGCGGCATAAATGGCAAAACCACCCCAGCCGCTGCCAATTTCGACCAAATGATCCATCGGTTTGAGTTGCAGTTTCTGGCAGATCAGCTCTTTTTTATAATCCGAAGCCTGTTCCAGACTCATGCCCGGCTCTTTAAATACCGCACTGGAATACATCATGCTGTAATCCAGAAACAGCTTGAAAAAGTCATTGCTCAGGTCATAATGCTCGGCAATATTTTTGCGGCTGCCATCAATCGAATTCTTGCGCGATTTATACCAGACCTTTAACAGTAACTGGCTGGCTTTGGCCACTGCATTCTGATTCATCTGGTCCAGCACATCGCGGTTACGTGCCAAAATGCGGATCACATCGACCAGATCTTCACTGCTCCAGTAGCCACGGATAAAACCTTCGGCAGCACCCAGTACACCATTACGGAACAGCAGATCCATCAGACGGACATCATGCACCTGTATCACCGCCTGTAAATCGCTATTTTCCCCGACAGCCCCGTTCCAGACGCCTTTAAAAATCAGCTGACCATGGCGTAATTTCAGCAGGTGGCGCAGTACCACCGGCAGTGTGCTTTGCTCTCCCATGAATAGTGTCTTCATCGCAATGTGTTTCCTTTTTCTTTTTTAGGATGTCGGTAAAACGGAATTTTCTTTTTCCATAAACGAAAGGCGTGCAGATAAATTCCGCTGACCATCCTGAAGGGTTCAAGAACTTTCAGTACAGCATAGCGATGCTGCTGTGAAGGAACCGTGATGGCCTGCAAGGAAAATTTCAGGGTGGCATCGAATTGCAAGATTCCCTGCTCAAACAGCTGCATATGAATCACGTTCTGCCGATCCGAAAAGCTGAAGCGCCAGCGATAATCCAGCCCCATCGGCATGAACGGCGACACATGAAAGGCCTTTTTAAAGTCAAACTGGTGACTCTGGTACGGCGCATGTTCGTCTGCATTGTTCCGGCAGTCGTGAATGTAGACCTGTCGTTCATTCCACGGTGTGTTGGTGATTTCACTCAGCACAAAGAGCAACTGGTCGGTGGCACCAAAGACCAGATAAAACACTACGGAATTGAAACGGAAACCCAGTGTGCGCGGCAAGGCCAGCACCCGGATGGAAGCGGCATGCGGTAACAGATAGTTTTCCCGCTTGATTAGCAGGCGTGCAACTTTCTGCCGGATTGAACCACATTCCATGCTCAGAAAATCGCGCTCATCCAGGGTCAGAAAATTCCAGCGGCTGGAAGACCAGAGCCAGGATTTACCGGTAAAGGTCGCGAGCTGATCCGGATCAAACCATAGATAGGTTAGCTGGGTCTCAAAAGCATGGGCTTTGGGCAAATAACGTCGGTGCCGGATTTCGGCAGAGGCAATCGCCAGTGGATACATCTGCATCATGTGCTCCTAGGCGGCCTGTTCGGCCTGTTTCAATAGCTGATCGACTACCCATGATGCGCTACGCGCCCCATCCTCATGAAAGCCCCAGCCCCAGTAAGCACCACAGTATGAAGTGCGGTTCTGGGCATTGACCTCGGCCCAGCGTTGTTGTGCTTCAATCGCCGGGGCATCAAACACCGGATGGCGGTAATACCGCTCTACCCAGACTTTTTTCGGATCCAGGGCAAAATTAGGATTCAGGGTGGCAAAGACCTGAGTTTTGCATTTCAGGTTCTGCAGCTGGTTCATCCAGTAGCTGAAACCATAATGTGTGCCACTGTGCTTGAATGGCGTTTGTTCAGTGGCCTTAGTCGGCGTGACGTGTACATGCCAGCTGGCCCACTGGCGACGGGATTTGGGCATGATAGAGGTATCGGAATGTACCACCATGCGGTTATCCTGATAGCGGAACTTGCCGAGCACATCCAGTTCCTGTGCAGACGGGTCTTTCAGTAACTTCAGGCTGTCGTCAGCATGGCTGGCAAAAATCACCCAGTCAAAACGTTCACTGCCTTGTTGAGTTTCAATCAGCACATCATTGGCACTCCGCGAGACATGCAAAACGCCCATCTTGCGGAAGCTAATATTCGCCTGGGCCTGAATGGCACGAACGTAGCGAGCCGATCCATCCTTGACCGTCAGCCACAAAGGACGGTCTTTCAGCTGCAACATGCGATGATGCTGGAAAAAGCTCACCACAAACTTATACGGAATCTGTCCGGCTTGCTCCACCGGACAGGACCACAGTGCCCCGCACATCGGATAGAGATGTTCCTGACGGAAGGCTTTGGAATAGCCATGCTGATTCAGATACTCATCAATACTGAGCTGTACATCAACCTGCTCCACATCCAGATCTTTATTGGCGGCATAGAAGCGGAACAGATCCGACAACATCGCGCGAAAATCAGCCTTTAAAAAGTTTTGCGGTCTAAACAGCAGCGAGAATTTTTTCGATGGATTGTACTGCAAGCCCGTGACCTGATTGTTCACCGAAAAGCCCATGTCACTGCTTTGCGATTGAATCCCGAGTTCTTTCAGCATGGCGCAGAACAGTGGATAGTTGTGCTCGTTAAACACAATAAAGCCACTGTCTACTGCGACCTGTTCGCCGTCTATATTCAGCTGATGGGTATCGGTATGGCCTCCAAAGTAATTATTCTTTTCAAAGACCGTGACTTCATGCACTTTGCTGAGTTTCCAGGCGGCATACAGACCGGAAATACCTGAACCAATAATCGCAATTTTCATGGTGATTCCTTCGATTGAATCGTGTGAGTGCCTGCCGTAGCGGCTTTTTTCTGTTTCCGAGCCTGGGCAATTTTACTGGCTTCATAGACCCGTGCCGGAATCGGCTTGAGTCCCCAGACCAGCCCCAGCCAGGACATGAGTTTCAGCAGATAATAGGTGACATCAATTTGCCACCAATAAAAGCCTTGCCGGGTGCTGCCTGCATAATAATGATGATTGTTATGCCAGCCTTCACCCAAGGTAATAATGGACAGAAATAAATTGTTGCGGCTGTGATCTTCAGTGTCAAAATCCCGGCTGCCGTAATGATGCGCCAGTGAATTGATACATAAGGTGGCATGGATGAGTAACACGGTGGAAACCACAAAGCCCCAGACCAGCAATTGCAGGCCGGAAGTACCGAGTTGCGGCCAGGTGATGGCCAGCCATTCCCCTAGCGCATAAATCCCGCCCGCGGTCAGCAGCACCACAATTAAGCTGAAACGGTCTAGCCAGATCAGTTCCGGATATTTCAGCCAGTCTTTAATGACTTCTTTACGCGTTGCAAAGTTGTATTCGTTTAAGAACCAGCCGACGTGGCTGTACCAAAAACCATGCGTCGAGGAATGCGGGTCTTGCAAGGTATCGGTATAGCGATGGTGATAGCGGTGATGCGCCGCCCACCAGAGCGGACCACGCTGCGCGCTCATGGTGCCAAGTAATACAAACAGGAACTGGACTGGGCGCGAGGTCTGAAAAGTTTTATGCGATAGATAACGATGGAAAAAAGCCGTAATGGAAAACATGCGGATCAGGTAGAACAGCAGCATAAAGCCCAGCGCAAACCACGACACTCCCACCCAGAACACGGCGAAACAGGCCAGATGCAACAGAATAAAGGGCAAAATCCGCAGCCACTGAATCTTGCTGTTTTCAGCCGTCAGTGTTTCGGGCGCTGTGGGTGTAGACCAGCTGTCTATCCATCGCATCAGACTGTTCAACATGGACTCATCCTATTTTCAAGCGATTGTCTTTATTCTATTTGATGAGTGTAATCAGTCAGATATGAATTTTATGTGAAGTAAATAAAAAAAGCCGAACTGTAGAGAGACTAGGCAGTTCGGCAAAAGGGTAACAGATTAATGCGGCAATTTGATCAATTTTGTCACGTCATAACCATAATGTTTTGCGGTTTCCAGATAGGACTGATAGGTGGCTTCATCGAGTTGCGGTTCACGCGATAAAATCCACAGATATTTATTACTCGGTCCACCCACCAGCGCCACTTTATATTCCGGATCCACTCGTAATACCCAGTAATGACCTTTGGTAAACGGAATCCATCTTAAGCCTTGCGGCAAAAAACTGACCTTCAGTTTGCTGTTGCCCGCATTTTGCGGATAGGCAACTCCTTCAGAGCTGATCATCTCACCGTTGCCAATCCGGCAACTATTCAAGACACGCATGGTCTGATCGGCATTGAGGCTATATTGCGCCGTGATATCCGAGACGCATTTACGCTGAAAATACATCGGTAAATGCGCAATTTCATACCACTTGCCTGCATACTGCTGGATATCCACCTGATCGACTGCCTGAGACGCAGCAGTTTCTGCTCGGGTCGTGGTACTTAAGCTGATGATGGCCAGTGCCGTCGCTGCAAAAACCGATTTGAATCGCATGTTCATTTTTTAGCCTTGTTTAATTACAGCCTTAAGATAACCCAGCTGGATGTGAACAAAGTGTGAAGATCAAATGCTGCGATTCAGGGTCTATTGGTCAGGAAATGCCATCTGAATATTCAGGACCCAGTGCGTTATCGCAGTTTATTTGAGAGCCCCAAACAGGATTGCTGTTTCAAAGCCACTCTTTGCTGTCATCTGCAACAGGCGTTCCATACATCACATGCTGAATCATGGCATAGGCGATACTGCCCTTGAACGGAATTTCTGGTAACTGGTCAAACTTGAAAAACTGCGCATCGCTCAGTTCATTTTCCTGAATCTGGATGTCCCCTGCATGATATTCCGCCTTGAAAGCCATCATCAGGTTGCTGGGAAACGGCCATGGCTGGCTGGCCAGATATTGAATATTCTTGATCTGCAGCCCCACTTCTTCCAGCGTTTCACGGCGGACTGCCTCTTCCAGGGTTTCCCCGACTTCAACAAAGCCGGCAATCAGGCTGTACATCTGGGTTTTGTTGCGGGCATTTTTTGCCAGCAGAATTTCATCTGCACCCCGGGTAATGATGGTAATTACACAAGGATTCACCCGCGGATACTGGTTATAGCCACAGGATGGACAGACCATGGCATACTGGCTGGCGTGCTGCTGGGTGGCGTGACCGCATTTACTGCAAAAGCGGTGATTACGACGCCATTCTAGCAACTGTACCGCACGGCTGGCCTGTTCAAACTGCGGTCTGCTCCAGACTTGCACCAGTTGCCGGATCGGAACCAATTGATAACCTTTAGGCACTGGTTCGTCTTCTTTAAGATCACGTGCAATGATCTTGCCATTTTCCGAGAGGTCTAGATCATGCTGCAATCTTGCTACCTGTGGCAACTGAAAATGCTCATCCACTAGTAATTGTTGCTGTCTAAAAATATATGCTTTTGAATGCATGCTCATGACATCCACTGATTAAAAAAAATCCCATACATAGGAGTGTATGGGACAAAACTAAGGAAGCTTACATGGAGTAACTTCTAAGCAGATACTAGGTGCAAGCTGCCTGAATTACAACCATAATAATTTGTATCTTTTTGATTAAAATCACATAATTTTCACACCACCTATGCATTAAGGAATGATGCAATGTGAATTTCATCAATGGGCTGTAGCATTACAGAGATGGACAGTCTTTTATTGCAGCAATCATGATTCCTGTGCAATGCCAGCTGATCATCTGGTCGAGTTGAATTGATTCAACATGCACGTTGATCTTTATTTTCACAAAAAATTGAACTGTTCGGCTTTACACTGCGCTCTCTTTCACTGGTTCTGAGATAGGTATGCGTTTCGGTTTAATTCTAGGTGACCAGCTTCATCATCAGCTTGCTACGCTCAAAGCGCTGGACCGTACCCAGGATGTGATCCTGATGGCCGAAGTGGTTGAGGAAGCCACGTATGTCGCGCATCATCCGCAGAAAATTGCCCTGATTTTTAGCGCCATGCGTCATTTTGCCAAAGAGCTCAAGGCCGAGGGCTGGCGTGTACGTTATTATGCTTTTCAGTCCGGAAGTCCGATTCGCAGCCTGCTAGATTTTGTGCAGGGACAGCAACAGCTGTTCCCTGTCACAGAACTAGTCATGACCCAATGCGGAGAATACCGCTTGCAGCAGCAGATTGAACAGCACTGGAGCCAGCAGCTGCAACTGTCGGTAAAGTGCCTGAATGATGAGCGTTTTTTCTGCAATCCGGAGCAGTTCCGGTACTGGGCCAGCCGTTACCAGACGCTGCGCATGGAATATTTTTATCGGGAAATGCGCAAGCAGACCGGCTACTTGATGCAGGGACAGCAGCCGCTTGGACAACAGTGGAACTATGACAGTGCCAATCGCAAGGCCTGGTCAGGCAGTCCGCCATTGCCTCCAGCACTTCATTTTGAACGGGATCAGATTGATCTGGATGTACTGGAACTGGTTGAACGCGAGTTTTCCCATCACTCTGGCAGTCTTGCCGATTTTCACTGGGCCACCACGCGCAGCAATGCCCTGCTTGCATTGGAGCATTTCATTGCCCACAGTTTGCCGCATTTTGGAGATTATCAGGATGCAATGGTTCAGGGTGCAGACATGCTGTTTCACAGCCTGCTCTCGCCTTATCTAAATTGTGGTCTGTTACTGCCCAAAGAAGTCTGTGATGCGGCAGAAGCTGCCTACTATGACGGTCATGCACCACTGAATGCAGTGGAAGGTTTTATCAGGCAGATCCTCGGCTGGCGCGAATATGTTCGCGGAATTTACTGGCTGTACATGCCGGAGTATGCCAGCCGCAATGCGCTACAGTACTCAACCCCGTTGCCACAATTTTACTGGACTGGCCGCACTCAGATGAACTGCATGGCTGAATGTTTCCGTACTACTTTTCAGCATGCGTATGCACATCATATTCAGCGTTTGATGGTGACTGGAAATTTTGCCTTATTAACTGGTGTAGACCCGCAGCAGATCAGCGAGTGGTATCTGGCAGTCTATGCCGATGCCTATGAATGGGTAGAACTACCGAACACCTTGGGCATGGTAATGCATGCCGATGGCGGCTTGATGGCCAGCAAACCCTATGCGGCTTCGGGCAATTACATCCATAAGATGTCGGATTACTGCAAACACTGTAGCTACAATGTCAAAACCCGTACCGAGCCAGACAGCTGTCCGTTCAACAGCCTGTACTGGTATTTCATGATCCGGCATGAAGCGATATTCCGTACCCATCCACGTATGGCCATGATCTATCGGCAGCTGGACAAATTGAAAGATCGGCAGCAGATCATCAGCCATGCCCAGCAGCTTCTTAGCCGGATCAATGAGTTATAAACGATGAAAAAACAGCATCTCCCTGAAAAAATATGTATTCACTGCTTGCGCCCTTTTACTTGGCGCAAAAAATGGCACCGTTGCTGGGAGAAAGTACGATACTGTTCTGAACGATGTAAACGTGAGTCCAGAAATTTATCAAAATCAAACACTTAGAAACGCCTGTATTGGCGTGAACAATAGGCCCGTATCACATCAGGTGAACGCAACTGCAGATGTTTGGTTTTTCGGCCAGTCACGCGTGCACGCCACATTTTAAAGCTACTGTGTTTCAAATTTTGCCGCATCAAGCGAATCACCGTCGCTTCATTTAAACCATACTCACATAAAATAGCTTCAAAAGGAGTTCGATCTTCCCAAGCCATTTCTATAATTCTGGATAAGTCCTCTTCAGAAAATTGATTCATACCATTCTCGTTTTTAATCATCACGAAGCGTTAATAAGCTTTATCGACTTTAATCTGACTAAAAGAATAACAATACAATCATGAATTTTTTGTGATTTTTCTGTAGTTTAGGGACTCAGCACGACTAAAAGGGCTAGTTAAACTAGCCCTGTTAAGTCTTAGTTACCTCTATAAGTCGAATATCCATAAGGACTTAAAAGGGCTTTGTTGCACAAAGATTTGAAATACAAAGCCCCCCTAATTGAGCCAAATTTAAGGCGTAACTTGGGTAAGTGGTCGACCTAATTCCGTAAATCTGTTGAGGACTGCTACACGTGCATGAATTTCATTGACTTGGCTATCAAATTTTCTTGCACTGAGTTTATCCCCCAATAATTTGATGCAATGCATCTTAGTTTCGACCAAACTTCGGCAATGATAGCTGGACCATTTTTTCCATAATGTCCTGCCTGAGAAGCACTGCTTCGCAAGATTAACCGTTCGAAGTAATTCATTTCGCGCTAGCGAGCTGATCTTTGTATCTTTCCATGGTTTCGCATTTTTTCTAGGTGGAATCACCGCATGCGCTTGCCGATCTGCAATGACCTGACGGCATTGCTTGGTGTCATAAGCTCCATCGGTATAAACAGAGTCAATCTGCTCATCTTGTGGAATCTGATCGAGTAAATCACCAAGCACTTGTGAATCACTCACATTATTTGTAGTGAGTTGAATGGCGCGTATTTGAAGGGTTTCAGCATCTATACCAATATGAAGTTTACGCCATTGGCGACGATATTCAGGTCCATGTTTCTTGCGTTTCCATTCGCCCTCACCTAGAAACTTCATGCCTGTAGAGTCTATGAGTAGATACAGCCCATCGCTACTTTTTTGGTAGCTGATTGCAATATCAATATGCTTTTGTCTTCTACAAAGCGTACTGTAATCTGGTGCGGTCCAATTTAATCCACAAAGTTTAATCAGACTTTGCACAAAGCCAGTGACCATACGTAAAGATAGACGGAATAAGGATTTAATCATTAAGCAGCATTGGATAGCTGCGTCGGAGTAGGTTTGATTTCGCCCTTGTTTGCCTTTTGATGGAGCATACCATTGCGTAGCAGGATCAAACCAAATGGCAATATTTCCGCGACTCATGAGTGCTCGGTTATATGCGGGCCAATTGGTTGTGCGATAGATTTTGTGTGTAGGCTTCTTCATTTGAAAATTATATCGCTGAAAAAGCCTTTACAGATAGGTTTGTGCAACAAAGCCTCTCTATCTTACACTTCAACAAGTATTGATTCGCCTGTAGAGCAGTCTCCATTACGCCATTGCCAGTTTTCAATTAACTTAATTTTCCCATTAGCTTGGATCTGAATCTCAGTATTACACTCCCCTATACGTAATTCATTCATCTCATTGATGTGGTGGTACGCCATAGTGAAAGTTTTTTCAGAAGTCATCAAACCTAGTAAATGTCCATTGGTAATACTGCCACCAGAATAGGTAGCTTCTATACGCTCACCTACTTGGTAATAATTAAATATAGTCTCGTGAGATACTTCCCCATTAGATGTATTTTTAGCATTTACAAATTTTTTATTATTTAGATTTAAGTTCATTTTACTTTTTAATTTCCCTAAAACTAACATGATACACGTTATATGAAGTTCTGGAAATGAATCTATTACACTGATTTTTATGTATTTTTAAAGTTTAAAGCCTAGACTAGTGTCTAGGCTTTTTTTGTTATTCCCAAGTAGAAATGTCCTATATGGACATTTCCAAGTCAAGCACAGGATTCAGATTTCGTTGTTCAATCGCTGTTTTCTGTGCTTGTCTACGTGGCATCTTTTGAGAACGATTGCGTTTGTTTTGGTGTTCCAGTTGTTCATGCTGTTGTTGAATATGTGCCACCACAGAACCCAAACGTTTATTCTCAACAATCTCTCGTTGATTGAGCTGACTTAATTTATCGAAGATGCTGTAATTGATTTTTCTTCCCTGATATTCAATGGCTACAGTACCATCCGGATATTCCAGGAACTCAAGATACTTGCCGACCAATCTTTGATTTTCTTCGCTGTTTTCCAAAATATATACGCATTTATCATAAGTAATCGTCAAGCTGTTCGTAACCCTGCGGAGTTCACGCCAGGTAAAAATATCATCTAATTCTTCGGCTGTTTCAGTGATAGTCCGGTGCAGATCCTTGGGATTAAAGGCCATCTTGGCGAATTTACGATTAAATTGCTCAATAAAGCACGGCAGCCACTTATTGGCATCTGCAATTGAACTGATGCCTTCTAGACGCATCTCTTTGATCAGACGGTCCTGAAGCGTTCTATTGGCGCGTTCTACACGGCCTTTGGCTTGAGGGGAGTTAGCGAAAATGATATCGATATTGAAATTGCTCAGAACACGTCCAAACTGGGTAATCTTGGTGTCTTTTTAAAAAGAGAATACCTTCTTATATCTAAAAGTTTTCTTTGTATTTATAAAGAATAAAAATTATTTACCTTTATTAGTCAAAATAAAACGTGAATATGGTACTAACCTTGCTTAATAAATAGGGATAGAGATAAACACTTAAATGAGCATTTGTATATTGTTTAAAGTATGTAATAAGACTCTAAGTCTAATTGCACTACTGCACAATTTGCTGCATTATCGAATAAAATAACAACAAGTGTTTATCAGTGAAGATCAAACATACCTCTACCAGATAGCCGGACGCCATCCAAGGTAAGGAACATAATGACCAGCTTAAATTATTATCAAACCATTTTTGATAAAGCGGGTGATGCTATTTTTGTGCATGATATCGGCAGTGTCGAATTTATGGACGTAAATGAAGCAGCTGAAAACCTCACCGGTTACAGTAAATCCGAATTAACGAAAATGAGTGTAGAAAAAATCAGCGCACATAGCCATGGTTTTGATTTTTTTCATGCCTTAAAAAAGGTTCAGCAGGCTGCTAGCCACGAAGCGATTACGTTTGAGTGGATTATCCAAGCCCAAGATCAACGAAAAATTCCGGTCGAAGTCTGTTTAAAAACAGTTGAGATTGAGCATCAACCTAAGCTATTAGCACTTGTCCGCAATATTAGCGAAATCAAAAAATATCAGTATGCTCTACAATCTAGAGATCAATATTTCAAGATGCTTCTGGAACACTCGGGAGATGGTATTGCTATCCTCGACTTGCAAGGTAAGTTGCTCTATGCCAGCCCTTCTCTACAACGTATTCTCGGTTACCGCGACCGTTTTGTACTCAACAAAAATATCTTGAATGTGATTCATCCTGATGACCGCATGAATGTACGCCAGTTACTTTTTAGAAAATCCTCTCACCAAGCTGCTGGTGTGATTCACTATAAAATCATGCATCATAATGGCAAATGGCGACACCACGAGGCAACCTATCGTAACTTATTAGATCACCCTGATATTCAGGGCATATTGGTGAATTATCGTGATATCACTGAGCGTATTGAGGCTGAAGAAAAAGCACGTGCTCGAGAAAAGCAACTTGGTCATATGTCACGTTGCAAAACTATGGGTGAGTTAGCTACCGCACTTGCACATGAATTGAATCAGCCACTTGCAGCTTTAAACAACTATGTTGGTGGTAGCATTATTCGGATTCAGAAAGGTTTGGCAAATACCACTGAAACACTCGACGCTATGAATGCAGCATTAGATCAGACCCAGCGGGTCAATAAAATCATTCACAGTATGCGTAGCTTTTTACGTAAGGGCGAAGCCAATTTTCAAGTTCACTCTCTAAATAAACTGATTCAGGATCTACATCCACTGATAGGCTTAAAAGCAGATCAAATTGGCTGTGTCATACATTATGAATTAAGCGTTTCACCTATTTATATTTCTGCCGACGAAACTTTATTTAGTCAGGTCATTATTAATTTGGTCTTTAATGCTGTAGATGCTTTACAACGTAACCCAGAAGGAAAGCGCGACATTTTTATCCGTACTTGGGAGCACAACCAACATGCCCGTATCGCAATTGCTGATAACGGCCCAGGATTACAGGGTCAAAATCCTGAACAATTATTCGAGTCATTTTATTCTAGCAAAAAAGACAGTATGGGTATTGGTCTGACGCTATCCCGCAGCATTATTGAAAATCATCATGGCTACTTATGGGTCTGTGAAGGTGAGTCTGGTGCCATTTTTAATATCTCTTTAGCAGCACAGGAGCGTGCAAAATGTATTTAACTAATTCTCATGTTCCCGAGCCCATTGTGTATGTGATAGATGATGATCAAGACATTTGTAATTCACTCACATGGTTGCTTGATTCAGTGCAACTCGAAACTAAAACATTCAATAATGCTACTGAATTCCTAAATTTTCAGCGCCCGCAAACGCCTGCATGTTTAATCCTTGATATTCGTATGCGAGGGATGAGTGGCTTGCAACTACAACAACAATTGAATCAACAAAAAATCCGTATGCCAATCATTTTCATGACTGGTCACGGCGACATTCCAATGTCGGTCAATGCGATGAAAGCTGGGGCATTTGATTTTTTAGAAAAACCTTTTAATCCACAGCATATGCTTAATCAAATCCAAGCCTGTCTGCAACTTGCTGAACAAGACTTTATTGAAGAAGAAAAACGTCAAGAACAGATGATTAAATTGAAATCTTTATCACCAAGAGAAAGTGAGATTATCAATTTATTGGTCGATGGACTTTCGAGTAAACATATCGCACAAATGTTGAATATCAGCCATAAAACAGTAGAAATTCACCGCACTCATATTCGTCAGAAATTAGGAACTGAATCTATCGCACAGATCGTCAATATGGTCTTGATTTGTCGTGATCGCTCAATACCGGCGATGAGTTAACCATCGCCTGAGCGGGAGAAAAATGATATCTTCGATTAAAAGAAACGATCAAAATGAATTTGTTGGTGTGGAATACCTGCCTGATACGCCATTTGTTCAATAGATTTTACCATTGGCGGTGGCCCAGCACAGTATATTTCATGTTGGATCAGTTGCTCACCTAAAACATCATGAATGATTTCATGAATAAAGCCTGATCGAATACCTTCGATCAATTCAGATGAAGTTGCTGGAACATAATTCAAGCGTGAACCTAATTCAGTCCAATCCCTTAACTGATCTTCTGTCAGTAGATCACGCTGTTCACGTCCACCATGAAAGAACCATACCTTATGATTTTGTAGTTGTGGATTAACTGCGACTCCACGGGCAATTGCCAACATCGGTGCTAGACCTGAACCACCAGCGACACAAACAATTGGTCGTGGCTGCTCTTGTAAATGTGCCAAACCATATGGGCCATCGATCTGAATCACAGCACTTTGTCGCTGTTGCTCATCAAATAGCAGATTGGTCATTTTGCCATCTACTACACGGCGAATCTGGAATACCCACATGCCTTCATCATTCGGCAAATTCGACATAGAATAAGCACGTAATAATTGCTGGTTTACTGAAAGCAAAGCATATTGACCTGGAATAAACTGCGCTGGTTTCTCTGATTGCAAATGGATTTCTAAAATATCGTGTGTAATCGGCTGTACATATTTGAGCTTGACGGCCTGTTGTTTTGGCAGAATTTTAGGCGTGCATTGTTCATCTAAACGGACTTTAATAACACAATCCGATTTAGGACGACATTGACACGCCAGTAACCGACCTTTACGTTTATCACGATCGCTCAATCCAGGTGCTTCAGCCCATAGATTATCTACTTCACCAGATAGCACTTCTATTTTACAAGTCCCACAGCCACCAGCATTGCATTCGTAAGGTAAACCAAGACCTTGACGAAGGCCGCCGCGCAGCAGCACGTCGTCTGCTGCACAATGAAATTCCCCTTGCCCTTCAATTTGGATTTTATACATCGGTATCACTCCACAAGATAAATCCGATCTTCGCGGACGATAGACTGATAGGTTTTTAGCGGGATGGTACAAGGTGCTCCACAAGGCTCACCGGTTTTAATATCGAAAGCACCGGCATGAAACGGACATTCCACTTCACAGCCATCAATTTCACCATCAGCCAGTGAAGCATCACCATGGGTACAGGTATCATCAGTGACATAGAATTCACCATCTTCTAGGTGGAACACCGCCAATGGCGGATATCCCTCAATAATCACCTGTAAACCTTCACCCTGTTCAATATCGGAAGTCAGGCAAAGAAATTTTTCTGCAATATTGGCCATTTTGATATTCATTTGCTTAACTCCTCAATCGGTGAATCTGTCGCTTCAGGCCCCAAAGTGTGATAACCGCCATCAGCATGAATCACACTGCCGGTCAACAGTTTCGCTTTCGGGCTACATAATAGGCTTAAGGCTTCAGCCACTTCTTCAGCATCGGCAATACGGCCTAGCACATGGAAACGGCCTGCGACTCGATCAGTTTTAGGACGGTCATTACCTGAAATCATCTGCATCGGCACCGACCAGGTCCATCCGAGGGATAAAGCATGAACACGAATACCATCAGCAGCCAAATCCAATGCCATGCTTTTGGTCAGTTGTTCTAAGGTTGCTTTAGAGGCTGGATAAACCCAACGCTCTTTTTGGGCAATGCGGGCGCTAACACTGCTAATATTAATGACAGCCCCATCATTGCTGGCCTGCAGCAATGGTCTACATACCTGTACCAAAGCTGCATGACCAAACACGGTCACATTAAATGTATTTTGCCAATCGTTACGTGTAGATTGTGAGCCATGATCTTCATACAGACAGGCCAAATTCACTAAAATATCTAATCTATTCAGCTTACTAACCAAAGCTTGAATACTTTCATCATTAGCGAGATCTAGATATTCATAACGACTTTGGGTTTCAGCTGCCACCTGCCTGCCTTGAGTTTCGTTAATGTCAGCAATAATGACGTCCGCCCCCAAACTTTTTAATTCTTTGACTACTGCCTGGCCAATGTGAGTTGCGCCCCCAGTGACCAGAACCACTTTATTATTCAAATTGGTCATGAAACCTCCTTGTATTGTGGCCATTCGGTAAATTGCCCTTTGCAGAACAGTAATGGGCGTTGATTGCTATGTCGGCACTGTTCAATTTTCCCCAAGAAAATCTGGTGATCGCCTGCTTCAATCTGCTGTTCCCGGCGGCAGATAAACTGCACTACGCAACCTTCCAGTAGCGGTGCTTTAGTAGTTTCAAGATTCCAGCTCCCATGCTGGAATTTGTCTGGAATGGGCTTAGCAAAATTGAGTCCGATTTCTTGCTGATCGGCTCCCAGAATATTGATGGCAAAGTATTCTGAATTTTCAAAAACTGTACGGCTTGGTGAATGATTGACTAGACTCCAGAGCACCAGCGCAGGATCAAGAGATACCGAGCTAAAAGAATTAATCGTAAGACCAACAGGTTGTTGCTGTTCATCTAGACAAGTGACAATCGCGACACCAGTGGCAAAACCGCCGAAGGCCTGCCGAAGCGCTTTCGCTTCAGCTAGGTCAACGTCCTGCCACAAAACTTCAGGCAGCTGCATGTTGAAACTCCTCACGTGACAGATATTCTTTAGCCCCTTCTGCACCATCTACGGCTGGCCAGAAACCGCATGGGTTGTTGAAATGCCCCATAAAGTCATCCGCAATCGCTTGGTTCTGTGAGGCTGCAGCTAATACTTGTAATAAGCTCTCACTTGGTGGATTTAACAATAGATTCGTGAATTCAGTCGTATAGCGACCTGACTTTTCCCAGAATTGCTCGAATACTTCTGTCATCCAATCTGCACTAAAGTCTTCATCACCTCGTGCTAAAATCGCAGCTAAATAATGCTCCACCATACGGGTTGCATTGTTTGCGCCTTGTCCTGCGATTGGATCATTTACAATGACAGTGTCTCCAATCCCCCAAATTTTTGCACCGTTATCTAAGGTTGCAACAGGATCTCGAACTTCAGGGCGGAATGCACCTTTGAGCCATGCGTTTGGATCACTTAATTCCATATTATCGACCATACGGAAGCTTTGATCTGGTGTTACTTTGGCAACCGCTTCTTTCATGCGTTGGACCATTTCTTCGCCAGATGTCACATCATCGAAGATATCCATTGGACCATTCGGTACACATTCAAATAAGAAACTACGACATGGACCATGCGTGTGACTATAGAACGGCATACTGAAGTATTCGCCTGCACCTGCAACAAAATTAAAATGCAAAGTCTGAGATGGTTGACCTTGCCAACTGTTTGGACCGCATAAATCATCACCTACGACGAGTGCTGCAGCCAATTTGCGAGGAGGAGTGTGATGTACTGAGCGTGATTCGTTGCGTTTGAATAAACTGGTGATATTGCCCTTACCTGCTGCCAAAATCGTCAGATCATTTTCAACAGTGATTACTTCCAAATCTTCTGGACTGACATTTTGAATGATGAGCTTGCCACCACGGCGCGGATATTCCTCTAACCAACGGTGATATTTGGTTCGTTGGTCCATGGCAATACCGTCATTATCATGTAAAAAACCTGTCACAGGTAACATGATATCGCCGTTTGGTGCACGAAAATCGACATGCAATGCTTGACCACGATGCGCTTTCCCATCCCAAAAATTTAAGCCCAATCTGCGCTCTAACTCTAAAGTTCCTTCAAAAAACATTGTGGTACTGACCATACGACCATGTAACAACTCATCCGCAGGGCGATCTACATATAAAGTGACATCATATTTGTTTTCGAGTAGTGAGAACGCCAGTAATAAACCTGCTTGTCCACCACCGATAATTGCAATTTTTCTCATCTTAAATTCCCCTTAGGCCGTATTGATTCAGTGCCTATTTAACTGTGTTCGGATAGGGTTGATTGAAGGTCAAATTCAATTCGACGCGTTCAAATTTCCATTCACCCTGCTCATTCCGACTTACTTCTGTTTTATAAAATCCACCTAAGCAACAGGTCGTTGCAGATTTAACTTGATCTGTTGCTGCTGTTGTTGATTCCTCGGCTAAATTACAGACTTCCCATAACATCCAAGTTGCCTTTGCATGGTCTTGATCTAGGAGCTGTATATCGGGCATGGCCATAATATGTAAGCTCCATAACACTTGAGCCTCTGCAATATTGGACAATGCCTCTAAAATATTTTGACGTCCTTGATACTCCCCAAAACCCTTAGCACACCAAACGGCATTTTGGTGAAATACATGCTGTAAAATGGCTGAATTGTTGCGCTGATCAGCCGCTGTTGCATAGCGACCGATCAGGCCACGAATCGCCTCGCAGGCCTCCAGATAATGCAAACGCTGTTCTAGATTGTGCTGGCTCATCCTGTATTCCTCTTAAACGTTGACCACGTCACCAGTTTCATAAATGAAACGGTTCTCCGCAAATGCATACGGTACGCCAACTGAACCCTTATAAAGCTCGATGTGTGGTGCAACTTCAGCAAAGCTGAGACTTAACCAATACAACTTATGAAGCTCTTCAGGTAAGGTCCCTAGGGCATATTGATCGAGTGCGGCAAGTAGCTTGCGCATTTCGGGCAAAATAGCATCGTAAAATGCTTGCAATTCTTCTTTGGTTGAGTTCAAACGCGCTTCATGGCGTTGCTTACCCGTTCCTAAAGCCCATTTCGCAACAAAAGGTTCTAAGCTTGCAAAGTCAGCTGGCAACTGTGAAATGATGTTTGACATGTGCATTCTCCTTATGCGCGATTTAAATATTGTTCAAGTACGTGGTAACCGTGACGAATCAAGATCTCTTCATCTTGAAGGTGCATCACTTTTTTCGCTTTAGATTCAAGGGCTGCTTGAGTGTCTTCCATGGTTGCGGTGTCTTCTAACCAAGCGTTACGTTGTAAGATTTGTGCAAATTCTTGTGCCCAACGCTCCGAATAAGTTTTCGCTTTAGGAATGTAATAACGACCTTCCCAACGTGTTTGATTGTGCCCAACTGGCCAGAATTGATGCGTAAACCACACCCCTTCAGTCACGTGCACCAAAATGTTTGGGAAAATGACAGACAGTTCGAAAGAGAAGTCATCACGGTCATTTGGATTGACTGTTTTTGGTAACTGAACACGTTCATAGTGATTGACTAAAGAGGCACCTGTAATCTCGCCCGACAATGCTGCAGCAGGTTTTGGATTGGCATTCTTGGTCAGACACACTGCACAGGTACGGTGATCACCAAACAACTGTACTTCCTGTAGGCCTGAAGCAAAGACATTCGGGAAAGAGCCAGCATGAATGGTTGTAACGTGATAGGCTTCAGCAAATGCGTCATGAGCGACTTTCCAGTTACAATTTAATAAGGTGTTATAGGCAAAGCACTCTTCCATTTCATGAAAAGGGTAACCCCCTAAATGTTTACCCATATCACCGAGGAATTCTTCAACAGATTGAGTGCCGTCATTATCCAAATTGATGAAGATAAAGCCTTCCCAAACTTGAGTACGAATAGGCGCCAAACCGTTATGACCTTTATCAAAACAAGAAGTGAATTTTTCTTCTTCCGGCACGCTGACCAAATCACCTTTAGCATCGTAAACCCAGCCATGGAAACGGCAAGTCACGACTGCAGCTTTATTTGAACCAAAGGTTTCATTGCCAGTCTCCACCACAACTTTATTGCCACGGTGTGAACAAATGTTATGAAATCCACGGATTTCACCATCTTTGCCATGCATTAAAATAACTGAGGTTTTAGCAAAATCTAAGCGTTTAACTTTGTAGTCACCTTTATTTGGTATTTCTTCTACACGCCCCACTTTCAACCAGACTTTTGAGAAAACCTTTTCAATTTCCTCTTGATAGATCTCTGGTGAAATACATGGTTCGGTTGGAATCGGCTCAATACCAAGTTCTGGATATAAATCGCCCCAACGAAGTTTTGCATTACTGTTCATAGGACACTCCTGTTCAAGTTCTCTTTTCTAAGTTTTAAGTTCAGTAAATTTCATGCTTATTTGTGAACAGCGTTTGAAACACGCTAATCAACCACCATTCACGTGATGAATTAAAGTTGGTAATGTTTGCGAACTAAGTTTGCGATCCCCAGTTTTTCTAAAATTGGCATTGGGCATAAGAAGGTTGCACGTACCATTCCTGGTAAACGGCTGATTTCGATAGAGCCTGTAATGGTGCAACGGTTCATGACCTCATCCACACTTAAACCTGTGACTTTTGCCGCTCGATTTAAAGCATTGTCCGTTGCATCATTGAGGTTCTTACCTGTTCCCATAAATGTGATTGGACCACTTTCCTCAATTTCAGTTTGTCCCCAACGCGCACCTAAAGCTTTCACTTTTTCACGCTCTTCCTTGGTAAATGGACGTGCCATTGGTGGTAAGTCATCTGGTGCTTGAAGTAAAATTGGGCCGTCAATTGTTAAACCTTTAATCACTTCCACTTGTAATTCTGTTTCGCCTGAAACGTCCGTGGCATGCCCTGCAATTTCACCATTGCCTTGTTGCGCATGCATATCTCCCATGTAGACACCTGCACCTGGTACTTTCACAGGGCAAATCAAAATACAGCCTGGACGAATCGAATTGGTATCCATGTGACCGTCAGTTTTGGCTGCGATAAGCTCTTCTTCAGTCATTCCGAATTTATGCGGTGCATTAATCAAGTACTGACCGAAGTCGTGACAGTTATGAGAGTCTGGTAAGTCACGTGAAGGTGTCGTACCAATATTGCCGAGGAATGGACGCATATGCGCAGCAACCCCTGGCATGTCAGCACGCGCTAGTGATAGAATAGAATGCTGTGCAGCATGTTCAGGTAATGCAGAAAGCTCATTGGCATTACCAGCTAACTTGTTGGCAATTTCTTGGTTGACCGTCAAGCTCACTTTGTTTTCTTCATCCAACACAATCACATAACCATGTGAAAAGCGAAAAGCACTGACTTCTGCCCCACAGTTTTTACAGTGAATCGCATCGTCGCCAATCCCATCTACATAACTTGCAGGCTGTTCAGTACCACATGCCTCACAATATTTCGCGACAAATGGATCTCCTTTATAACGTCCCTCAACAAATTGCATTACACCAGATGAGGTCGCCGTAGAAGTGACATGCATATCCTTAATCTTTAAAGCGACAGCATCACCTACCTCTGCACCTTCAATAAAGACAGGGAGTGTCACTTCATGACCACCTTGGAATGCAGGTGTAATCATTGGACCCCAACAGCCAGGCGGTGTGCCTGTTTTTAACGTTCCACCATTTTTTAAAGGTCCCAGCATACGTTGGCTTGGTCCCACAATACCGCCTGAAAACTCATTCACCACTAAATAATCGACAGCTCCAGCACTGCCTGCTGCATATTCTTGATTCTTAATTTTCATGGCCTTACCTCTATATGCTTGCTCTAATGTTTAGGTAACAATGTTTTAAAATGGGATGGTGATATCAATTGCGAACTTCTGACCTTCTGGTCGGTTTTCAACATCAAATTCTTTTTGATATTTCGCTGCGATCGCATACCCTTTAGGGAATTGATAGCGAACTTGCGGACCTATGCTGGCTGCTTTAGCTTTAAAGTCACCTAAAACAGCACCTTCACCTGAGTCACCTTCAATCTGACGATGTACATAACCACCAACACCAACCGCCAAAGGTCCCATGTGTTTAGCGACTAAGTAATCGACATGCAAAGCGTTGCCCGATTCATATTTGCTATCCTTATTCTCGAAATTGATGTCGTACATCCACTTTGTACTGACTTCGATACCTTGTTTATTTAAGTATGTGGTCGAGATAATTGGTTGAATGGTGTAATAGTTACGTCCAATATTCGCGAGTCTATTTTTGTTGTAAGAGCCAACTGGAATATAAAAGTCGATACCTGTCGCTACATGCCAATCTCCTTTATGCCAACCCAATAAGAATGGATCGATAATGAGATCACCCATTGCCATGTGATCATCTTGACGACCACCTAATGTAAGATCTGCATGGGCATATACAAGGAATGCATGCATGCCCCATGTCGCGCCTAAAAATGTTTTGTCACTGACATAGACACCACGAGCAACTGTGGCAAAAGTATCAATTTTAAAATCATCAAATACTGGATGATCATTTTTAAATTTATCTGCGTTGTAGTATTGGTTATAACTGACGAGATACATCCCAGGTGGTGGCATTGCTCCACCAAAAAAACTCTCTGTTCCATCAGGATAAGCACTTCCGCCATTTTCAGCGGCAAGCGCTAAACTTGCACTACTGAAAAGACATGTGGTCAATGCCACTGTTTTCAGATATTTTCTTACCATTTACAGCATTCCCCTAATTTCTAAAGTCTTTGTTTATCGGACTTTAAGCTCATGACTTAATCTAGACCTGAAACATGGCAGGGAAATATAAGGATGAATCTGTGCTTTTATCAGGCAAAAGCTAAGGAGTAATAGTCAAAATCGTGTAATGTGATAAGAAAAAAACTGACAGAATCTATAAGAATACTTATTTGTATAGGTAGATATACCTATGATCAGCAATGACTAACTGAACCACACCTGATTTTTTTGGAAATTATTTCTCCCAATAAAATGTCCTGATATAACAAAAAAACTCCTATAAAGTTTTTAATAGACATCTTGCATAAATCAAAAAACGACCAACTCGGTGATTATATTTCGTACCGATCTATAAGCTGTATTCGGTTATCCTTGTTGCATGAACTACTCAAAAGGGCTTTGTTGCACAAACCTATCTGTAAAGGCTTTTTTCAGCGATATAATTTTCAAATGAAGAAGCCATCAAGAACAGCTTTGTGAAACAAAGCCGGTTAAAACTGCAAAAATTATGATAGTTTTACCTTCCAAACTTTTTTCCAACTAAGCTATTTATAAAAATAAAAAAAGTCCAAGATAAAAAATCACATCTTGGACCAAGGAGTATTCATAATACTATTATCAACAATTCATATGTAATAATTTTTCAAGCCACTTTAAAGTAGGATATTTATCTTTTCACATTTTTTTAATTCAACTAAAATTTCATCATTAATAAAAATATTCTTTTCAGAAAATTTATTTTTATTAACTTCAGGAAAATAGTAATCATTTATAAAATAGATCTGCTAGGTACCTATTGATTCATATTTAAATATAATCTTATTGATTAAAAGCCATTCTATTGCATTAACAATCTTAGACTCAGATATTTTCAACTCAAATTCAATTTCCTTTAACGACATTTTTATACTTCTCTTATGCTGATTAGCCATAAGTACAAGCAATAAAAAAACACTTAAAAGTGTAATAGAATCTTTCATAGTAAGATCACAATAATTTAATTGAAATTTAGAATCTTTAAAAATTAAACAATTTAATTTAGAGAATTTTGAAATTTTGTTTTTCATACAGCTACATCTAGGGGCAAGCACTAAATATGCTTGACCCTAATCAAATGGATTATTTTTGAATACCAATAATTTCTACAGTCACTCGTCTATCTGGTTGTAAACACGAATGCAATTCATCCTTTGCTTTAATTGAAAAACACCCGTCAGTTAATGGTGATTTTTCGCCCATACTTGAATAACTAATTATTTTGTTAGATATCCCATGCTGGCTTAGATATTCTCGAACAGTGCTAGCTCGTGCCAAACCAAGCTTAGCATTGTAAGATTCACTTCCTAGTCTATCGGTATGACCAACAAGATGAATTTTACTAACATTTGAATAAACAGTATTAATTTTTGAAGCTAAATTATTTAGCTCAATACGTCCTTTTGGTAATAAATCTTTTTGTGTTGAACCATCAAATTTAAATAATGCATCTGCACTTAAATTAAAAATTTCAGTTTGTGGCTCTTTAATTTGTTGAATAATTGTATTTGTATTCGATGGATACATAAAATTATTACAATCTTCACCTCTCCAAGATAAACGTTCAGCTAAATAATCTTTATCAAAATCAATCCTTAGCTGACAGCGCTTATAATTTTGTGTATTTGGAATTCTGATATCTAAAACATAATTCCATTTTTTAACAAAAAATACACTTTCATTAAATTGAGGATTACCTAATAAATGGCGAAATTGATCTTTTGTTAAACTAATATCTAAACGACTTACATCATCATATTCATAACGTTTAACTTGTTTTAAATAGCTTTCCTTTATTTCAGGAAAATCCACTTCATCAGTAACTTCAATTTTTTCGATTGCTTTCCCCTGACTAGCAAAAAAAACTAAAGAACTTAAAATTAAAAACTTAAATGACAATTTCATAATAACAATCTCTATATATTTTTGATCATAAGTTGCAGAGAATATGCCCTGCATATCCTCTGCTTTTTGATAGACATTTAATTAGTCAATCACGCCACTAATACCTATACGGAAACTTGGATCACCTTGCGACGCTGCAGCTATACCACTAGTTAATGACCATCGACCATTGTCAGCAGTTTTTCGTAATGTCACACCAACTGCATTTTCGCCGCCATGATGTGCAGCTGCTGCTGCGTATGTCCATTTACCAGCAACGTATGGAGCTGTTTCTAAAGACATTGCTGCAGCAATACCAGCCATCGCACGTTTTTCCACATCATCAATACGTTTATTAGTTGTATAGAATGATTGTTGTAATTGATCACCTAAGTTCGTAATCTTCTGATCCAATTGATTATCTCTTTGATCTAACGCATCAAGAGCATCACCAACATTATGTTGAGTCCCACCCCCAACGTTATAAGTAGGGCCGGTATTGGTCTCATAATTTGCTCCACCACCTAAATAGTTATAGATATTGGTATTACTTGCATGTAACTGCGAACCATTGATAGCGTCTTGAGATGTTGAGTTAATTGCACCATCCGCTACATTAGTTACTTTATTACCGCCTGCATTAATACCAGCTTGATCAATCGTTACATTACCTACTGATACTTTGCTGGCATTAACATCACCTGCAGTTACAGAATCAAATGTCACATCTTTATTAGTCGCAACTTGATAGTTTGTACTGCCATCATCATTTTGAGTTGATGTAACGGTAATATTATCGCCTGCTGTTACAGTAGATTTTGCAGCAGCTGCAGCCTGTGCAGCATTCTGTGCAACTTGTTTAAGCTGATCTTCTGTAGCGGCTTGACCTGAAGTAATATTGTCTGGATTCCATGTTGTATTGGTTAAACCATTTACGGTACCAGCATCACCATTTACAGTAACTTGACCTGCAGTAATGGTTCCTGTTGATCCATCAATTTTCACATCGCCAACTTCAATCGTTCCTGCATTACCATCAATAGATACAGCGTTATTACCGGAACCCACTTTAATTTGATCACTCAAACCAACTGTAATGTCATTACCATTATTGCTAACAGTCACACCACTAGCGGAATCACCTTTAACATTAACGGTGTCCCCTGGTTTCACAGTACTTGCTGCAGATGCACCTGAATCTGTAGCAACTATCCAACCTTGATTCGCATTAGCTGCTTGATCATTAACATACTTAATCGCGTCATCAATATTTGATTGACCAGTACCGCCAATGTTATTCCAGCTAATTTGGTTGTTTACATATGTCGCATTACCACCAAACAACTCTGTAACATTATTTCCAAGTGCATATAGCTGGCTACCATTTACAGCGTCTTTAGAATTTTCACTAATTTCACCATCGGCAACATCAGTAACTTTTTTACCGCCTGCATTAATACCATCTTTAGTAATGCTCGGACCGCCAGCAATCTCAAGGCCATCCGTTGTGATTGATGTATCACCTACAGTAACCTTAGTGAAATCAACTTCATCTTCAGTTGCAACCGTATAGATCGTTTGACCGTCGGCACCTGTCACTGAGCTAACAGAAATATTTTTGCCTTCAGTTACCTCTGTTTTTGCCGAAGCTGTTTTGCCATCAACATAGGTTTTATTGGTAATGTGATCGCCATTAGTGATCGGACCGGTATACGTTGCACCGCCATTATTCACTGTGAAGCTATCACCCAACTTGGTTTCGCCTGTTACAGTGAGATTTGTCGTTGTTACGCTGTCTCCATTGATTACAGTATCACCTACAGTCACACTATTTAGATCTGTAAGATCTTTCGACATAACTAGATTCAACTTGCCATCTTTCGAATCAACTCGAAGATTTGCACCTGTAGCTTCTGCGTCTGCTGCTAAATCACCAGTGATATCTAATTGCTCATTGAGTTTCTTCGCAATCACGTCACCTGTATTACCACCAAACTTCATACCGTCATTTAGTGTTGCAACTTGTTGTTCTTCACCAGTTGTTGGATCTGTGTAAATAATACGCGTAACACCGTCTTTACCGTCTACGCCAGCTTTACCTGCCGCACCCGTTAAGCTAATGCCATCTTTACCATCTTTACCATTCAGTGTCAGTGAATCTGCCGCAAGATTTTTATCCAACGCTACGATCAGGTTACCGTCCGCATCCACT
>NZ_VPEW01000012.1:0-106613 GCF_013416965.1 Acinetobacter sp. YH1901134
AATACCAACGAACAGCCCAAAGAATGATTTCACCTTGAAAGTGCCGACCGTGGAAGGGATTCATCTGCTGTATCTCGAAATAAATAAGATATTTAGCTTATCATGTCAGCCTATTTGCAACAGTGCCATATTATTTTGACTGCAAGAAAGAGATCAGACGGATCTCACGATGATCATCTTAAAGAACATGGCGGACAAATTTATCAAGTAACAAGACTTGAAAATGCATGGATGGTTGATGAAGACGGTAAGGGCAACCTAGGAACAAAGCTTGAAACTTTGATTGGAACAGATGAAAATCGTCTATTTATTGAAGCCAATTCGGAAAAGTCAGAAAGTAATGATCCAAAATATGCTGTATCAGCACTTTATAGCCGTAACGTAGCCCCATTTTGGGATATACAAGCTGGTGTAAGATATAGCGAAGATAAAAATAGCAGCAACAGTGATCGAGTTGATGGGGTTATTGGTATATTAGGTCTAGCTCCTTATTTCTTTGAAACACAAGCATATCTTTATGGCGGTGAGAATAATTTTTGGGGAGCAAGTTTTGAATTAGAACGTGATTTGCTTTTAACTCAGAAACTTATTACTCAACCTTATATCGAAGCAGATGTAATATTTAGCGATGATTCTAACTATGCTGCAAAATCAGGTTTATCAGAACTAAAAACTGGTATCAAAACCCGATATGAGATTACTAAGCGAATTAAACCTTTCATTGATGTTGCTTACCAATTTGAAAAAGGACAGAAAGCCACTTCTATGCAAGAGGCAACAGAGTCTGAAAAGGGATGGAAATATGGTGCAGGCATCGAATTAGTTTTTTAAAATAGTATGATTTGGATTCATGAATGGTAGCTTCGGCTACTATTCATGAATTATTACTATTTATTTTCGAATCTGTAAAACTAAAAAAGCTTAATTTTTGGTCTATTTTTATGCAGTGGTTAAAAACATGCTTAAAATTATCACTTATGAGAGTTTTTGATATGCCAACTAAAAAACCAACATCTGAGCGTGATATCGCTAAAGCAGCTGCTTATATATTGCAAGAAAGCTTTTTTAAAGGGTAATCCCCCCTAAAAATAATAGGATCTAAAAGTAGAATTTTCTCTTAAGATACGAGCAGGAGATTCTGCATGAAAACATCTAAATTTACTGACAGTCAGATCATGTCCATCTTGAAACAGGCAGAATCTGGCACACCTGTAGCGACCCTTTGCCGTGAACACGGCATGAGTAATGCTACCTTTTATAAATGGCGTGCCAAATATGGTGGTATGGATACATCATTAATGGCTCGACTGAAAGAGCTAGAAGCCGAAAATACCAGACTTAAAAAGATGTATGCGGAAGAGCGATTAAAGGCCGAAATCATCCAGGAAGCGATGGCAAAAAAGTGGTAAAGCCATCTTGCCGGCGTAAGATGGCACAACAGGCAGTTGCCCAGCATGCCATTAGTATTCGTTTGGCTTGTAAAGCATTTGGCATTAGTGAAACCTGCTACCGCTATCAAGCCAAACTCAGCGATGACAATGCACTCATTGCTGAACAGCTCATTGAACTCACTGAGGAAAATTCCGATTGGGGCTTTGGTTTGTGCTTCTCGTATTTACGGCATGTTGAGAGTTGCTGCTGGAATCACAAGCGGGTTTACCGCATTTACTGTGAGTTGGCACTGAATCTGCGTATTAAACCGAGAAGAAGACTAAAACGGCATGCGCCTGAACCATTGAAAGAACCAATCCGAGAAAATCAGGTTTTGTCATTAGATTTTATGCATGATCAGCTTTCCGATGGTCGCAAGTTTCGATTATTGAATGTGATTGATGATTACCGCCGCGAAGGCCTAGCCATTGAAGCAGGGTTCTCATTGCCCACAATCAGGGTTATTCGTACGTTGAATCAATTGCTGGAGTGGAGAGAAAAACCGTAAGTGATCCGATGCGATAATGGTCCCGAATTTATCAGTCACGAATTTGTGCGCTGGGCTACTGAGCACGGTATTCGTATTGAATATATTCAACCGGGTAAGCCACAGCAGAATGCGTATATTGAACGCTATAATCGGACCATACGTTATAGTTGGCTGAGCAAGCATTTATTTGATACTTTGGATGAAGTACAAGATTATGCAACAAACTGGTTGTGGCATTACAACCATGAAAGACCACATCAAGCTAACAAAGGAAAGCCACCTCTAATGGCTGCTTAACCTCTACTTTTAACTTCGGTTATTTATGGGAGGATTACCACACAAGTGATAAATTTCAGATATTTTTAGATAAATCTAGATATTTCCAATCTAAAAAACACACTGGAAGTGAACAACAATCAGATTTGTAGAAGTTAGAAAAAGTGGGGCTCAGCGGACGCTTACACAAAATAAATTATATATGCACTTTTAACTTAACATTTTTAAAGTTTAAAAAAATAGCTCCTCTTATTTACAAAATAAAAGGAGCTATTTTACTGTTTAAGAAACTGAATTTAAATGAATTTAAAACAATAAACCTTTAAACAACTTAACAAATTACTTGGGTATATGATCTAGAACGGAAGCGTCCGCTGAGCCCCACTTTTTCTAACTCTTTTATGCACTTAATACAATAATGTTAATTTTTTTGTCGTCTTAATTCACTTTTAAAACTCTTAAACTATTTGTATGAAAATTTTGTTAAGATTTTAATCATTTTCTAATCATCAAGGCTCATAAAATTATGGGGTTACCTCGAACTTTTGTTAGCTTCAGTAGTACTGATATTCATTACTACAGATTAATGCAGGCATGGAAAGCCAATAAGCACATAAATTTTAATTTTACTGATTGCCAATTACATACTGCTATACAATCGGTAAATGAAGCTTATATAAAAAGATTATGCAGAGAACGTATCAATATGGCTGGTACATTAATTGTACTAGTAGGAAAAGATACTTATTTGAAAAATACATTTGTTAAGTGGGAAGTTGAAGTTGCCTTAGAAAAAAACTGCCGAATCATTGCTGTAAATTTAGATGGATCACGCCAATTAAATTTCTCTACTTGTCCAACTTTTTTACAAGATATTGGTGCAGTATTTGTTCCTTTTTCAGCAGAGATCGTAGCCTATGCTCTACAGTATTGGGTTAAGCAGCCAAGTGGAAACTGGTATTACCCAGATTCTATTTATCAACAACTTGGATATTGAGAGTGAGTATGAAAGAGGAAGACTTTCCAGGTTTATTTCTAGCCGCAGATAAAGTAGCGAAAAATTATCAAGATAAATTTAAACTTGTTTTAAAAACAAATTTAATTACTTTAGTAATAGCTGCAATTTTATCCTTCATTCCTATATCACATTGGATAATTCCTTTACTACAATTACTTGTACTATTAACCACTTTATTGTGTTCAATATACTTAGCCACTCAAAAACCGGAAAAAATTTGGTATTCTGGCAGAGCTCTTGCTGAATCAATTAAGACATTAACTTGGAGATATATTAGTAAAGCAGAACCATTTAATAATGAAGATAAAGAATCTAAAAGTGAGTTTATTAAAACTTTAAATCAAGCAGTCCAGCAAAATCGAGAAGTCTGTCAAAACTATTCAAATCATCTTGGTGATGAACAAATCACTAAA
The DNA here is from genome assembly GCF_013416965.1 of Acinetobacter sp. YH1901134. NCBI lineage: Bacteria > Pseudomonadati > Pseudomonadota > Gammaproteobacteria > Moraxellales > Moraxellaceae > Acinetobacter > Acinetobacter sp. YH1901134. Next base: position 3,629 of record NZ_VPEW01000012.1, read on the forward strand.
AAAATGATCGAAATGCGTTCAAAAGATCTAAAGACAAGACAACAAAATTATCACCTATATAGAATTAAAGACCAGAACGATTGGTATTCAGCAAAAGCAAAATATAATCAAGATAAATCAAATTTTTTCTTCATAATATTGATTATAATGAATAGTATCGCAGTCATATTAGCAGCTACAAAAATAGCTTTTGCTGATATTACACCGTGGCCTACCGATATTTTTATTGCAGCAGCAGCAAGCATTTTAACATGGATACAAGCTAAAAGATTTTCAGAACTGGCTGCTTCATATACTTTAGCTGCACATGAAATTAATATTATCAAGTCTCAAGCATTAGATGAAATGAACGAAGACGAATTTTCTGTATTTGTTGGTGATGCAGAAAATGCCTTTTCTCGCGAACACACTCAATGGGTAGCAAGAAAAGACATATACTAAATACTTACTAAGCTAAGCTTTTTTGCTTTTTTCCTATTATATTTTGTTGTTGAATAGGAAGGCGCAGTAATTGAGAAAGCTGTTGTTTTTCCTTATAGTCAGTTGGAAACATATATATATGTTGTACTATTAGTTCTTTAAGAATTCTAAAGCAAACTGGATTACTTCTTAATTGATCCGCTGTATTAGAAATTTTTGACATATCTAGCTTTTTATTAAAATGTAGATGAATGCACTGGTTTAATAAAATTAAAGCCGGTGTTTCATTTTCTTCTTTAATATTATCATAAACTTCTAAAGCTTCTTTCGATCCGATCGAAGCTGCTATTTTTCTTATTACTGCTTGCATAACATTATATGTTAAATGTGTATAAGCATTTTCAGCATACTTTTCTATTTCTTTATTTGAAAGACTAGGGTTTTCAGCTAATTGTTGTGAAATTAACTGAACTATTTCTTTTTTAGCAATATCAGTAACCTGAATAAAATATTGTAAAAACCTTAACCCTGATTTAATACTTTTTATTGCTAAATCATTTAATGCTCTTCTTTTTAATGAAGCGTGTCTATTTCTGATAATTTGGCCAGAAATTTCCATCCCTTTAAAAGCCTTATTAATATTCGCTAATATATCTTTAGAAACATCTACATAATTTGCTTCAAGTTTATTAATTTCATGATTACCTGATCTTTCAGCTAGATCCAAATTTTCATTATGTTTATCACGCTCACTTTGAACAACTCTTTGTTCAATTATTATTTCAGGAATTTGTTTCATAAACTCATCCATAAATTTAAGCTGGGATTTTTCTAAAGAAGCCTCCTCATTAAAATCAAATAGTGACTGCATTATATTATTTATTTTGTCAAGAACCCATGCATCTTTAGTATGATGTGTTATAAAAATAAGAATGTTTGCAAAGTCTTCACGATGCATATTATCTATTAAGTAATCCACTTTTACTTTAGCTTCTTCATCCTCTGAAAATGATTCAGCAATTTTCTTACCTACAAAAAAATAGAATATATATGGATATTTAAATCCTGTATAAATACCATTTTTCATTAATATTGAATGTCCTACTAATTTCTTAAGAATTATTTCTTTATCTATATTTAGAAATTCTTTTTGATAATAAGAAAAAAATTCTTCAAGTTCATAAGCATTTAAATCTGATTCTTTAACAAATATTCTCCATGCTAATTCTGTTAATACATTTAAATACTTATCATATTCTCTTTCATTTATTTTTGCATTCTCAAATGACTGGTAAATTAATTGTTGATAACAATGACCATGGGAAGATAGCTCTAAATTTAAGTTTTTATGAGCTTCAAACATTTGAAGCATCATTAATATATATATTGGCTTTGATGGAACAATATTTCTTTTAACAATAGTATTAAGTCGTTCTTTTAAATCATCACATCTTTCATATAAATCTTTTTCTTGAATAGTTTCTTCAATACCTAACGAAACCCATTTTTGAATTAGTTTTTCTCTTTTCTTATGCCCTAAGCCTAATATCTCTGCCTTTGTAAAATTTAAAAGAGGTGGTATATCATTAATCATTAATAAATATGAAATTTGAGATGTATAAATTTTCTTTATAAAAATTTTATTAAATTCACTTAAAAGTATATTGCGATATTTAGGATTTAAACCGATTTGATCAACATTATCTAATAATAAAATTGCTTTATTAGAATTAATATAATCATCAAAACTTAAATTGTTATATTGTTTTTTTAACTGTTTCTTAATTATTTCTTCCGTATTAGATTTTTTAATTTCCGCTGCACTTATATATAAAGGTAAAAAACCCTTAATAAGTTGATCTCTGTAATGATATTTTAGAAGTGATGATTTACCCTGTTGCTCTTCCGCTACAATTAATATTTCATCCCATTTTCTTAATACATCTCCTGAGTCATGATAAAATTTTAATTCATCCCCTATATTTTCATTTTTTATCTCTACATCAGGGGTAATAAAGATTTGATCTAATCCTATTTTTGTAACATTTCTATGGGTTAGAGTTATTTCAGTATCATTTAACCAATTTTCAATATCTGTAGTTATACCGATATTCTCTTCAGAATCTATAATTTTATTAGTTTTCATAATCTCGACTGGCTGAAAAGTAGTAATTACAGTATTAAGACCTTGCACTACATCCAACCAAGCCTCATCTGCATCATCCCATTTAGTAATAGGCTTTGCATCTGTTGGTAATGCTTGAAGCTCTGATAAATCAGAGTTCTTATTCCACATACTAGGTCTAAGAATTACTGGTATAAGTTGTGCTTTACCTTCCTTGTGCATTTTTAATGCGGTTTGTGCTTCTACTTCTATACAATAGTCTGAATCTAGAAAACTAGAACTAATTAAAAAAAGAATAATTGTGGAATTTTGTAAATTTTCTGATATTTCATTTTCCCAATTTGTGCCTGGTACTAATTTTCTATCGTTCCATTCTTCAATCAAACCAGTTCTTACTAAGGGAGATAAATGCTCTGTTAATGCATTCTTATGATCTTCATCTTTATGTGCATAACTAATAAAAATTTTAGCCACTAAACTACCCTCAACCCCATAAAAATATTGTTAAATTTTTCATCTATTCTATAGTATTTTTAGGCTTTGTTGCACAAACCTATCTGTAAAGGGTTTTTCAGCGATAGGCTTTTTGCACAAAGATTTGAAATGCAAAGCGCCCCTAATTGAGCTAAATTTAAGGCGTAACTTGGGTAAGTGGGCGACCTAATTCCGTAAATCTGTTAAGGACTGCTACACGTGCATGGATCTCATTCACTTGGCTATCAAAACTCCTTGCACTGAGTTTATCTCCTAATAATTTGATGCAATGCATCTTAGTTTCAACCAAACTTCGCCGATGATAGCCTGACCATTTTTTCCATAGTGTCCTGCCTAAACGTTTAATTGTTCGAAGTAATTCATTTCGCTCTAGCGAGCTACTCTTTGTATCTTTCCATGGTTTCGCATTTTTTCTAGGTGGAATCACCGCATGCGCTTGCCGATCTGCAATGACCTGACGGCATTGCTTGGTGTCATAAGCTCCATCGGTATAAACAGAGTTAATCTGCTCATCTTGTGGAATCTGATTAAGTAAATCACCAAGCACCTGTGAATCACTGACATTATTGGTTTTAAGCTGAACTGCTCGTATTTGTAGGGTTTTAGCATCTATACCAATATGAAGTTTACGCCATTGGCGACGATATTCAGATCCATGTTTCTTGCGTTTCCATTCGCCCTCACCTAGAAACTTCATGCCTGTAGAGTCCATGAGTAGATGCAGCCCATCACTACTTTTTTGGTAGCTGATTACAATATCAATATGCTTTTGTCTTCTACAAAGCGTGGTGTAATCTGGAGCTATCCAATTTAATCCGCAAAGTTTAATCAGACTTTGCACAAAGCCAGTGACCTTACGTAAAGACAGACGGAATAAAGATTTAATCATTAAGCAGCATTGGATGGCTGCGTCGGAGTAGGTTTGATTTCGCCCTTGTTTGCCTTTTGATGGCGCATACCATTGCGTAGCAGGATCAAACCAAATGGCAATATTTCCGCGATTCATGAGTGCTCGGTTATATGCGGGCCAATTGGTTGTGCGGTAGATTTTGTGTGCAGGCTTCTTCATTTGAAAATTATATCGCTGAAAAACCCTTTACAGATAGGTTTGTGCAACAAAGCCATTTATGAAAAATATGGTAAAGCAGTTCAATATCTTCAAGTACCGCAACAATTGTGTTAACCGAATGCCCTCTGTTTCTCAAATAAATCATCGTATAAAGATTTGGGTATGTTAGAGGGAGACCATTACTATCAATTAAGACAGCAAATCTTTCCCCACTATTCATGACAAATCTTTTAACTGAAAGCATAAATTTTACAAAAAGTCTAAGTATTAAATATATTAAATCATAATAAAAAAAAGTTTACAGAACTATTTTAGTATCTGTAAACTTTCTCTGTAACCTACTAAATATAAAGATAAATTTTATAAACTTTACAAAAATATATCTCTAGTGTGTCTCAGAACGGTAGATCGTCATCTAAGTCTGCTGGTGCTGGTGCTGGTGTCGGTGCAGGCTGTTGTTTCGGCGCAAAACCACCCGGGTTATTGTTGCCGTAGCTATTGCCTTGAGCCGGTTGATTATTACCATAACCACCTTGGTTGCCGTAGCCGCCTTGGTTTTGGTTATTATTATAACCACCTTGATTGTTGTTAAAACGTGGTTGATTAAATTCACCACCACCTTGACCTTGCTCACCTTGTTGACGAGCTGAATCTAGCATTTGCATTTGTTCGCCACGAATTTCTGTAGTGTAACGCTCTTGACCATTTTGATCCGTCCATTGACGGGTACGCAATGATCCCTCAATGTAAACTTTAGAACCTTTACGTAAAAATTGCTGAGCGATTTCGCCTAAACGGTTGTGCAACACAATACGATGCCATTCCGTTTGCTCTTTACGCTCACCAGTATTTTTATCTACCCAAGAATCACTAGTAGCTATTGAAAACTGTGTAAGTGAACCACCATTTGGGAAACTTTTGGTCTCAGGGTCTTTTCCTAAACTGCCAATCAGAATGACCTTGTTAACCGAACCTCTAGCCATGATAACCTCTTAATTTCAATACATTTAACACTTAACTGAACACACCATATTTATCGTGAAGCATAAGGCTATCAGTCTTCCTTAAAACTTCCTTTCATGGAAATGACTTTAGAACATTCTATCTCATTTTTCATTTTTTGAATTTGTTCTTTTGCAAACTCCATTTTCGGTTTTCCATGATGCTTTGCTTCAAAACTCTTTATTGTTTTATACAACTCTGGATGCCCTCTCCCTAAAAGTGGTGAATTCAATAAGAAAGCTAATATATACAAATTTAACTCTAAATCTTGTATTTGATTTTCATCATTCCGATGAGCTGTATTTTCAAAACTATTTTCTATTTCAACCATTTGAATCAAAAGTTGATTATTTTTCTCTTCAAGCTCTGTGATCCTCAATTTGAGCTCTTTATTTGTTTCAATTGATGTCTTTTTTTTACTGAAGTCATTTTTCGGCAGATTAGCAATCTTTGTATTTATCTCATCTATCAAAGTTCCATGGATAGGTTCTTTAGTAACAGCATTTTTTGCATATAACGTAGTTTTTCCTACTGGAGACCCATCTTCATATTTAGCATTGGCAATAATTTTAGCGTGAGTAATTTTTTTTTCACCATTAGCAACTAATTGGTTCAATGATTCTCTTACTGCTTTTTGGAATCTATCCTTACTATTCACCAAAAGTTATCTCTCTCTAAGACCTATCAGTTACTTCAAGTTATCTTTTATAGTATGCAACTATACTTTTTATTAACTGAAAATATATGCCTATTATAGCATTAAGTTGCTGCATGCCAGTTATTAGCTAAGATATGGTCTCTAATATTTTTTCGGCTTTTTTTAAAAAATTTTTTGAACTCTCAACAAGCTGTACATTTTTGCTTAATTCAACAACTTCTTGATGTAATTCAATTCTTTTTTCCCAATATGGTTTACGAGAATTATCTGTAGCAAAGTTCGGGCAATTCATACATATTGAGTCTTTTCTTTTAACAGGATCTAAACCTATCCCTTCAGTTCGACATAAAGCATTTTGCAAACTTGTATGATTTATAAAACAAAATCCATCAGCATGAGCTACCACACGTAAACCAGTATCTATTATGATTTCATCTATATGATCCGCAATACTCATAACATCAAGCAAGGTAGATTTCGCTTGAATAATGCGACTGTATCTTTCTAAAGTCTTACCCATTTTTCCTGCTACAACAATTTTCTTTTGAAAAGCTCTATTCAACAAATCAAAAGCTAAATCTTGCTCATTTTTCCCCATAAATTCCCAGACTTCTTCATCATCAGTATATTTCTGAGTAAAATTTAAACTATTATGTTTTAACATTAATCTTAATTCTTCAAGGTCACCAATTTCATACCTCCAAGTCCACAGCATCGAATATGCTCGCCTAAACATATGTGGTCTTATCTCAACTCTATTAAATTTCGCAGAATCTGCAAAATATCTTAAAACCACATACAAACCATTTGTCGAGAGATAGAAACTCTTTTTTCCTTGTCCATTTGCAGAATGACCAAAAGGCAATTTTAATAAAATAGTTTCTAATCCAGACTTTACTCTTGTGTATTTAGTTAATTCTAAGATCACGTTTAAAGCATCTTTAACTTCTTGAATGACTGCTCTTTCTGTTTTTTTCCCTGTGATTGTTTTTGCTGTTTTCATTTCTAAACCAACAAGAATATCAAGATCATTATTCAGCATATTGATAACATCATCCTCTCTTGTAAGAGACAATTCATGTTTTCTTTCAGCAAGTAAGATTAGTATTATTGTTATTGCTGCTCCATATAAGGCACGCACCTGCATTTGTACTTCACTAGTTTTAACCCCCATTAACTTATGAAACCGTACATTCAATGATGTATGAGCTACAGAAGTATCAGAATGCATTTCCATATATTTATCAAAAAGATGTAATATATTTTTAGACTCTTTTACTAATTTTAAAGCATGGTTTAGTAATCCAAATATTTCTTGAGGATACAATGTCGGCGTATGACCATTTTCAATTGAATAAGCTTTAGCTAAAGCTGTTACTTTTTTTGATTTAAATGGATTAAATGTAAAAGATTCACTCAAATATTCTCGATGAGTATAAGCATGTGAAATTACAATTAATTTATTCAAGACTGTACCTTCAGTCAGATTTTTTGAGGCAATATACTCTATAAAAGATGTTATATCTTCTTGTTTTACTTCAGATAAAGAAAAACATTTTCTTTCAAAACATAACCACTCATATAATTCTCGAATAGAACGACTAAAATTAGCTAAGGAAGTAGTGGTCTTACATTTATTGGTAGGGGCATTCATTATCCAATAAGCTAATTCCTTAGCAGCACTTTTCCAATAATCCCACCTATTAAAAATCCCAATGTATTGATTAGTATCAAAAATGTTCCAATTAACCGTATATTTTGAATTATCATCCGAATGAATATGAGGTTTTAACTTCCAAACATCATCTTCATAGTTATTTAATAACCAGGGTGTATGTCTTTGGACTAGTTCTTCATCCCTTTCAACAGCATTATTATTTTTTATAGAAAAAATGTGATCTCTAGACTGTTCCATTATAAATTTTCTTTAAGATAGTGGTGGAAGTTTAATTTGCTTAGCTAATTCCAAAGCATGTTTTTTATCTACCTCTAGCACCATGGCTATTAAGCTTTGAAACTTTACTAATCTTGGTATCCAATAATTTTCCCATCTTAGAAGATTGTCAAATTTTAACTCATCTTCAGCTTCTAGAATTGCCTGTTCCCACGCAATCCATTCTGCAATTACTTCATGATCTTTAAACCATATTCTTTTTGCTTCACAGTTGAGCCACTGATCAGCAGGCTCATCAAATTCTTTATTCTTTGTTTTATTCTTATGCTCCCTATCTCCATTTAAAGCGTTATCAACTAAGTAACGCTGGAACTCTTTTGATTTATTTAATAGGATTGAATTGGTATGGACACGTTCAGTATAAATTGCCGTAGTAGTAGAATGAGCATGATTCAATAATTTTTGAATTGAAAGTAGACTAGTTCCACTTAATCTTTCAATCAAAGCTATAGTTGGTCTAAAGTTTTTCCCCGTGCAATTCCCTTGTACTAAAGGAAAAATTGAAGGTGCTTCAGTTGCTAAATCTGCTAAAAATCTCTTAATAACATTAGTCACAGTTGATGGGTCTAATGTTCGAATATATTTATTATTATTAGGAGTAAATTGTAAGAATAGAGGGATATTTTTTTCAGTCAAAATAACTTTAATCTCCTCTCTATCATCCAAAGTCTTTAGAACATCCAACATTCTTTGAGCATGACTCCTACAACAAGAAATTAGTGGATCAGATTCATTTACATCTCTATATAAAGCGTTTCCTCTAAATTTTCCTAGATAAACGTTAACCTTCTCTTTGTTTGTACTTAATTTAAAACTATTTAGATAACAATAAAATGCTACAGAATCAACATTTGGAGCTAATTCTGGATGAGACAGCAACCCTACTATAAAAGGAGCTAAAGTATCAGGATGAGGGAAAAATGCAGCTCTAACTCGATTAGGTGTCCATTCTCTATATTTAAGGTAATCTACTATACCTTTTGGCCATTGAGTTGAATCAGGTAGAATACGTCCATAATGTACAAAAAGAACCGATAGAGCTAACTCGATACTTCGTGGGTCTCTCTCTTCAGAATTAAAATAATAATCTTTAAGTTCCTTAAATTTATTCTGTTCAACTAAAGACAGATTACTAATTGCTTTATTTAAAAGCTCCAAATCTCCAGTATATTTTTCAGCACCCTTAAATAAATTTTTAACTCTGCTAGTTTTCCAATTTATAGAACGAAAGAAGTCTTCCATACCTTTAGGCCAGCATTTGACTGCTGGAATATTGTTCCCAAATTTGGAATATAATATTTGAAGAGCCTCACTTAATGTTCGCTCAGGAATCTGAAAATCCCTATTAAAATCATGCACCTTACTTATTTTATCCAAGTTAAATTTATTTATATTATCAATAATTTCTTGTACTTTATCCCAATCTTTCTCCCATTTATGTATATCCTCGATAGCTTTAGCATGTATTAAATCAATTGAAGTTAAGCAATAACTTAAAGTCTTAGCTTCTAAAGAAGCTAACGAAAAAAAACTACTAATCTCTTCAATATCTAATTTATCGAAATTATCATCATTCTCTATATAATTCCGCGCTATATCAGCAAATGAAGGTATTGGCTTTTTTTCTATGTTCTCAAAATTTGGGGGAACAATAAAATCATCAATAATTTCTTTTGAAATTAAATAGTTAATAAAATTACATGCTATTGAATATTTTTGCCACTTAGTAGATAAAGTAATATCAGGATTAGCATCCAATTGATTCTTATAAAAGGTCATTGTTTTCTTATCAATTTTTGTTGAAAATTTAGAAACAATCATCAAAAAATATTTTAATATTAGGAACTGCTTGCTAGGTGCACGCCTGCCCTGAAGATAAGACTTAATTCCCGAAACTATTTCATAAAAATTATCTAATGTACTCAAGCCACTAAGATCATAGTATTTATTTCCAACTTTTATTTCTGCTTTTGGAAAATCTACAATTGGGTCACTTTTAGATTTTTTTAGAAAAATAGGGCTACGTTGTAACTTACTCATCGATACCCTCTCCCTCTAAATGAAGACGAGCTGTGTAAATATCGAGAGTAGATTCATGCTTATGTCTCGTAAGTAATTTCACGACTTGCTGAGGATTACTAATATGATCCGCTTTTGAAAAACCTTTTGATTGGTTGGTAGCAAAACGATGTCTTAATCCATGTGTCCATACATGTTGGTCTTCTGCGAGCTCTCCACTCTTCACGACCTGATGCCAAGCTGACTTAATTTGATTTGAAAGCGTTCGTGGATGAAGCGCTTGACCAGTTTTTAAGGAAAGAAATATTTCTTTAGCTGGATCGTATATTTCTTTTTCTAAAGATGCTTTTTGTCTAAATTTTTTGATAATCTCCTGTCTTTCAAAATCTATATAGTCTCGGGTTCTTTTCAATAAATCAGAATTAACAGGAATTGAATTTCGCTTCCCCCCCTTCGTCACAATTAAATAAATATAAAGATTTTCCTCATCTATCCTACTTCTTTCTATTCTCTCTCTAGTAGGGATTTGATCAATGTTTAAGGAACAAATCTCATGAGCACGTAGTCCAGCCTTTAGCGCCCAATCCACCATTAAACTAAAACGAGTTTCGAGCCTATTAGATTTGAAATGATTTACTGCTAATACTTTACAAATCCATTCTTCTTTAGGTGCAAGCTTAAGTGGAGACTTTTTCTTAGCAAAATGCTTAATCAATGGGTGAGTAACAGAATCTTCATCTGAAATTATTTGGATTTTGAAAGAAGAAGTAGGACCAATTAAATTTTTACAGTACCCGTTATCTTCACACCAAACTAAAAAATGAATAACAGTAGTTAAAATTTGTGAAATATAAACAGGGGAATTCTGATTTCTCTCTAGTATTTGATATGCATATGCTTCTAACCAAACATCATTAATATGATCAAAGGATGCTTCTGGATTTTCAACTTCGAGTTGAGAGAAAAAATCACATAAGTGTTTACTATACGTATGAAGTGTATTTTCACTCCACACTATCCTATGTGAAAGAAAATATTTTAGAACAAGACGATTGAGAATATGATGTATATTTAAAATTACAGGAAATTTCTTATAAGTAGTCTTACCAAGTGTTACTTCAGCTAACTTATCAATATATGCCATATATACACCTTCTCTTCTCCTATCGAACTACTTTGCTAGAGTATGTTCTATAGGAAATAGTATAAATGAATACATAGCATTCTTATAGTAAAATGTTAGAGTAAAAGATTAATGAGTAATAATGACCTTATTTACACCACGCATCAGACGTATTCTTCCTATTTGTTTCTATTATTTACTTTATAAGAGTTATGGTTAAATGGCTACCTCTTTCCCTAACAAGTGCGTTAAATGTTGTCGCGCAGATTCATCCATCTGCTGCTTATCCACTTTTACATAAGCCACTTGTTGGTCAGACATCACCACAACTTCTTCAATACCACGAATTGCTAAAAGCTGAGAAGTCCATTCATCCGTTTCTTTATCTTCAGGCAAACTGAAAACCATAGACGATAAATAACGCGGCTGAGCCAACCCAAAACTAATGATCAACCATAAAATGGCTAGCCCTGTCAGGATGCCCCATCCCATTGCCGTATCATTTAGCAACAGAAGTTGCCCACCAATCATACCACCAAAAAATGCCCCCAGAAACTGACTGCTGGCGTTCACCCCCATGGCAGTCGCTTTGGATTGAATTGGAGCTGCTTTCGATAACCATGACGGTAATAATGCTTCCATCACATTAAATGCAATAAAGAATAAACCTAAGCCTGTCAGCAAAATATATTTTGATTCGAAACCAAAAATTAAGATGCCCAATCCTAAAATAATGCCACCAATGGCGGTCAAGAAAATGCCACGCATTTTGCGATATTTTTCCGCCAAAATAATACTTGGAAATGCAAAAAACAGGCTCACGACCAAAAGCGGCAAATACACCAGACCATGTGAATGTAATGGAATATTGGCAAAGTCAATCAACTGAGACGGCACATAGATAAACATCGCTGTGAGCAGTAAATGCAATGAAAAGACTGAAACATGTAAACGATTTAGATCAGGCATTTTCAGTACTTGCTTTAACTGCGTCAGATAACCTTGTTGAAAATTTTTATGATGACGCGTTACTTTCGGTACCAATAGCAACATCGCAATCGCGGCAAGTCCCATGATGGTGGTCACCCAAAATAAACCCGAGATGCCGACTAAACCTGTGAGCCAAGGCCCAAGGCTGAACGCGACCACAAAGGACAAACCGATACTCATCCCCATCATCGCCATAGCTTTTGTACGCTGTTCTTCACGTGTGACATCGGCTAACAAGGCCATCACCACCGCTGACACAGCGCCACCACCGGCTATCGCACGCCCGATAATTACGCCATAGATACTATCGGACATTGCAGCAATTGCACCGCCTAAAGCAAACAACAGCAGCCCGATCACCACCAACGGTTTACGGCTATAACGGTCTGCAATCAAACTAAACGGAATCTGTAAAATTGCTTGGGTCAAGCCATAGACACCCACCGCTAAACCAATGAGTGCCGGTGTTGCCCCTGCATATTGCTGACCTGCCACAGAGAAAACAGGAATAATCATGAACAGCCCCAGCATACGTAAGGCGAAAATACTACTCAAAGCAAAAGTTGAGCGTCGTTCAAGAGCATTCATCATAGCTGGTTAAAAATTCATTAATCTTGGAATGGGATTATAGGACATTCAGCTTAAAGCGAAGCAGGATTTTTATTGATTTTAAATATCCTGATGATTGGACAAATAAAAAGCGCAGCTGACGCTGCGCTTTTTGGGAGATTTTAGGCAAATTTAAATTAGCCTAGATTTTCTTGACGCTTTTTATATTGAATTGAGGCAATCACAGCCCAAACAATAAATGCCACACCAATTAGACCCGTTACCACTTCAGGGACATGAAGACCTGTGCCACTCGCCAACATAATGAAGGCCAAAGCACCAATCGCATAATGCGCACCATGTTCAAGGAAGATATAAGCATCTAAGGTGCCTTTATCCACTAAGTAAATGGTCATTGAACGCACGAACATAGCACCAATAGCAAGACCGAGCATAATGATTACCACATCAGAGGTAATCGCAAATGCACCAATCACACCATCAAAACTGAATGAGGCATCGAGTACTTCAAGGTAAAGGAAACCACCAAAACCTGCTTTGATCACGCCCGTCGGTACGCCATTTGCGTCATGTCCAACCGCATTACCGTTTTCATCGACTTCAGGTTCGCCACCCAATAAATGACTCAGTACTTGGACACCGATATATACCACGATCCCCCAAATACCCGCCATCACTACCGCTAAACGAGAAGCTTCAGCCACGTTTGCTGCCATTACCAATAACGCAATTAGGGCAATAAACACGGACATCGCAGGAACGTTTGCAAGATTAGCTAAACGGCGCTCTAACCAACGGAACCAATGGGTATCTTTCCCTTCATCTAAGAAGAAGTTCAGGAACACCAATAATAAGAAAGCACCACCAAAGGCCGCAATTTCTGCATGATGGGCCATCAATTTAGCTGAATACTGAATTGGATCATTCAACGCCAATTGCACCACTTCCATTGCACCCATGTCTGCAGTAACAGCCACGATCACAATTGGGAAAATCAGACGCATACCAAAGACAGCAATCACGATCCCGACGGTTAAGAAAATCATTTTCCAAAAATGATCCCAACCACGGAGTACAGATGCATTGACAACGGCATTGTCAAAAGACAAAGACACTTCCATCACCGCTAAAATGGCAGTGATGGTCAGTGCTGTCAGCATGGCTTGCACGCCTGCATTTGGGCCATGATTCAGCCCCCAATATGCAGAAATAGCAAGACACACGATCGTAAAGACGATTGAGAAACCAAAATGTTTCATCATGATAGATCGACCTATTCATTCAATAAGATTTCAAAATGAGGGAATACCCAGTTTGAAGCTAAGTTTATGGCGCAATTATGCCGCTTTTCAGGATTGAAACCAAAAATTATTCGTTACATTTTGAATAAACACTCTAAGATGGAGTCTCTCAATTACATCGCATCATGGTGTAGACCCGTCTTTCATTTTTAACGACAGGAATGTTCAATGCGTTTTTCTGAAGAAGTTTGGCAACGTAATACCGCGTTATATCAGCAGATACTCCATCTACCGTTTAATCAGGAATTGGCTCAGGGCAGCTTAAGCCGCGACGCCTTTTGTCACTATGTCATTCAGGATGCCCATTATTTATTGGCCTATGGTCGTGCACTTGCAGTGTGTGCAGCCAAGGCATTTGATGCCGACGATGTGATTCAGTTTTCTGAAGCGGCAAAAATTGCCATCGTGGTGGAACGCAGTCTGCACAATGACTTTATGCAAGGTTTCAACATCAGCAAAGAACAGTTTGAAAATACCCCACTGACCCTTGCCTGCCATCATTACACTTCATTTCTAACAGCGACAGCATGGTCAGAAAGTTACCCTGTGGTCCTTGCCTCACTCCTGCCTTGCTTTTGGATCTATGCGGAAGTCGGCAAAGCCATTGTAAGCCAATCTGTGCCAAATAACCCTTACCAAGCATGGATCGACACCTACTCAGGTGAAGACTTCAATACTGCTGTACAAAACGTGATTCAAACCATTGATCGAGTGGCAGCCCGCTGCGATGCAGATACACTTGAAAAAATGCATGCGGCTTATACGAACGGCGCAAAATTAGAATGGATGTTCTGGGACAGCGCGTATCAACAGCGGACATGGCCCGTTGAATAAACCTTTGATTAAATTGTATAAAAATTTAAGGATCTAAAATTACTTTTAGATCCTTTTTTTAATACGGTTGGATTTGGTGTTTAGAATGACCTTGCAAGATCATTCAGTGTATTAGCGTTTAAAACGATACCATCCGAGGAAAATCCCCATCGCGATAATCACCAAAAAAATCGCAAAACGTGCTTCACGCAATTCACTGCGCGCTGCTTTGCGTTCCTGCATTTCTTCTGAATGAAATTGTGATTTGATCATCGGATCAAGTTGAGCAATGGCCAATAAATCTTTGGGCTTTTCACCTTTACCTAAAATCAGATACAGCCCTTTCACCTGCATTTCATTGAGTTTACCCAGTTCAATATTCAGTTGAGTTGCTTGTGCATTATAGTCAGGCACCCAATCTTCGACGCGGGCATATACATGGGCACGACTGGTATCAAAGATTGATGCATCCTGCACTTTCTTGCCCGTTTGATCTTCCAGTTGCTCACTCAAATCGGAAAATTGGGACAGTACATAGTCTTTTTTCTGTGCCAACTGCACGCCGTCAAAAGCATACTCTTGTATTTTTTGTGCAGGATTATTTTTCAATAATAAGCCTTGGGGAACGACTTTAAAGTCCAATACGGTATTGTCAGGGACTTGGTTGGTTTGTAGCACCATATATACCACAGACCATAGCTGTTCATTTTGCGCGACCGCAGGCACGCTCACGCTATAACGCTGCTCGGCTACCGGGTCAATAAACTGTTCAAACGCGAGGATTTGACTGTCTTCAGCCCACAGGATTTGGCTTGAAAACATGAGGCAGATGATCACCCAAAATTGTTTTAACATTATTTGCTCTTATCATGATTATTTGCTGTTCTGTCAGAATTATAATTAAATATTCAAATACTTACATTTAAAATCACACATTTAACGATTGGAAATTCATCATAATTTTAGCCAAATCTATAGTTTTATAAATGATCTGAATCAGTACCGATATTGGCTTTGCTGCTTACTGAAAACTCTGCCATGCATAAATTAAAACAGCCGCAGCAAGTACCCAACTCAACGTTGCTACACTCAAACATGCCGTTAAACTCATACGTGTTGCGAGCAGGTACACCATCAACAAATAAATGAAATATGGGATGAGAGACCAGAGTCCAAACAGTGCTGTTTTTTGTAATGCGGCTGCACCCTGATCATTTGCAACAATGACATGAGCAATCAACGCAAAAGTCGGAAACAATGGAACCAAACCTGCAATATAAAACGCCTTACTTTTAGACAGCAAAGCAATTAATACCACAACAAAGGCACCCATTAAGCTTTTGAGAAATAAGGACAACATGGCATTCTAAAGTTTCGAGAAAACTGCATTTTACGCCTTTTCTGCGATAGTGCTGAGGTTTTCCAATGGATTGTTATGCGCATGACACAGGAGATTTAAACGATGAACTCAAAACAGTCACAGCGCTTTTATATTTATGCACCTTTACACCATAGGCTAGATGTAAAGCGCGCCTTTTGTTGCTCAGCCATTTGCTTAAACTGCGCTTGAACTTTTAAATCTTCAGCGCTCATCAAATGTTGATTGTTTTCGACAATCGCCAAAACCAAATCAAACTGTTGAGGAATTTTTTCGCAAGCCAGCTGCTTTTTTTCAGCTTCTGTTTTGGCTTGACCTAATTTCGCAATATACAGATCAATTTTTTCACTTTCGGTATTCAGCGCCAAAGTTGCTTGTTCTAAGCTGTCATATTTTTGCGCTTTCGGTGTGTGGTTCGGGGTACATGCACTCAAAAACATACTACACATCAATAAACCCATCACACCTAATGTTGGATTGAGATGAAGTTGCCATTTCATGTTAAAAGTCCTAGATTGCTGATTTGCAGATGTTTTAGGGCATCGGCACAGACAGCTATATTTTGATTCGGCCATTTTTCTCACAAAGTCACGCATAAATCTAGGTTTAAATTACACTTGAACATTTTTCATGCGCTATCATATATAGGTTTTTCGATGAATATTTTAGGACCCCTTGCATGAGCCAAAGCCATATCCGTATTCGAGGCGCACGTACCCATAACTTAAAAAATGTGTCACTCGATATTCCACGCGACAAGTTTGTGGTCATTACGGGTCTTTCTGGTTCAGGGAAGTCCTCTTTGGCTTTTGATACCTTGTATGCTGAAGGTCAACGTCGCTATGTTGAGTCCTTATCTGCCTATGCACGCCAATTCCTTTCGCAAATGGAAAAGCCCGAAGTTGACTCGATTGAAGGCTTGAGTCCTGCGATTGCCATCGAACAAAAATCAACGAGCCACAACCCACGCTCAACAGTGGGAACAATCACCGAAATTTACGACTATTTACGTCTACTCTATGCCCGTGTCGGCACGCCGTATTGTCCTGAACATGACCTCCCGATGGTGGCTCAGACTGTGTCTGAAATGGTCGATACCGTCAAAGGTCTAGAAGAAGGCACGGCGCTTATGTTGCTTGCCCCTGTGGTCCGTGACCGTAAGGGTGAATACACCAACTTATTTGAACAATTACAAGGTCAGGGTTTTGTCCGTGCGCGTGTCGATGGTGAAGTTATTGATATCGATACACCACCCGAATTAGACAAAAAGAAAAAGCACACCATTGAAGTGGTGGTCGACCGTTTTAAAGTACGTGATGATCTTGGCAACCGGATTGCAGAAAGTTTTGAAACGGCTTTACGCATGGGCGGTGATATTGCCATTTTGTCTTGGATGAAAGGCGAACAAGAAGACCGTGTCTTCTCTGCGAAACACTCCTGCCCTGAATGTGAACGTGCCGTAGGTGAACTCGAACCGCGTCTATTTTCCTTCAACAATCCATTCGGTGCCTGCCCTGTTTGTGATGGTTTAGGCACACGCAGCCATTTTAGTGCTGACAAATTGATTCCCAATAATGAAGTTTCGATTAGCCAAGGGGCGATTCGCGGTTGGGACCGTCAACGTCCGTATTACTATAGCATGATCCAAAAAGTGGCAGATCATTTTGGTTATTCTTTAGACACACCGTGGAATGAACTCGATGCCGACACCAAAAAGAAATTCCTTTATGGTACAGGCAAGGAAAAAGTTGACCTCAGCTATATTGATGAGCGTGGTCGTTCGCACAAACGTGTACAAGCGTTTGAAGGGATTTTGCCGCACTTAGAACGTCGCTACCGTGAAACGGAGTCGAACTATGTACGTGAAGATTTAGCACAGTATTTGTCAAATGCCGCATGTGATGCTTGCGGTGGCTCACGTCTCAATGAAATTTCACGCCATGTCCGAGTTAAAGATAAAACCATCGCGCAAATCACCAAGATGTCGATTGGCGATGCTGAAAGCTATTATCAAGACCTCAACTTAAGCGGTGCCAAAGGCGAAATTGCCGACAAGATTTTCAAAGAAATCCGTGAACGTTTGCACTTCCTAGTCTCTGTCGGTTTGAACTATTTAAGTTTATCGCGTTCGGCAGAAACACTGTCGGGTGGTGAAGCTCAGCGTATTCGTTTGGCTTCGCAAATTGGCGCGGGTCTGATGGGCGTGATGTATGTCCTCGATGAACCGTCAATTGGTCTACATCAGCGTGATAATGACCGCTTGCTTGAAACCTTAGTTCGCCTACGTGACCTTGGTAATACCGTGCTCGTCGTTGAGCATGATGAAGATGCTATTCGAGCGGCCGACCATATTATTGATATTGGCCCGGGTGCAGGTGTGCATGGCGGTCATGTCATTGCCGAAGGAACTTATGATGAAATTTTGGCAAACCCTGACTCACTGACAGGTCAGTATTTATCAGGCAAGTTAAAAATCGAAGTTCCAAAACAACGTGTACAGCCACCCAAACCTGAAGAACAAATCAAGTTAATGGGCGCTGCGGGTCATAACCTAAAAAATGTCGACCTGACCATTCCTTTAGGGGTAATGACCTGTGTAACGGGTGTGTCGGGTTCAGGTAAATCGACCCTGATTAACCGGACATTATTGCCACTTGCAGCAACTCAATTGAACGGTGCAACCACACTGACTGCGGAAAAATTTGACTCGATTGATGGCTTACAGTTCCTCGATAAAGTCGTCGATATTGACCAAAGCCCAATTGGTCGTACACCACGTTCAAACCCTGCAACTTACACCGGTTTGTTTACCCCAATTCGTGAACTGTTTGCGCAAACACCTGAAGCTAAGGCTCGTGGTTATGCCGCAGGTCGTTTCTCATTTAATGTGAAAGGTGGTCGCTGTGAAGCCTGCGAAGGTGACGGCATGATTAAAGTCGCAATGCATTTCTTACCTGATATGTACGTACCTTGTGATGCCTGCCACGGCAAGCGCTATAACCGTGAAACTTTAGAAGTTGGCTATAAAGGTCGTAACATTTCTGATGTGTTAGAAATGACAGTTGAAGATGCAATGCATTTCTTCGATGCCATTCCTGTGATTCACCGTCGTTTGGAAACCTTGAACCAAGTAGGCTTGGGCTATATCCGTTTGGGTCAGTCTGCAACCACACTTTCAGGTGGTGAAGCGCAGCGTGTGAAATTGGCACGTGAGTTGGCGAAACGTGATACAGGCAAAACCTTGTACGTGCTTGATGAACCGACGACAGGTCTACACTTCCATGATATTGCCAAATTGCTCGACATCCTGCATGAGCTACGTAATAAGGGCAATACCATCGTGGTAATTGAGCATAACTTGGATGTGATTAAAACTGCCGATTGGATTGTGGACTTAGGCCCTGAAGGTGGTGCAGGTGGCGGTATGATTATTGCTGAAGGTACACCTGAGCAGGTGGCTAAGAATAAAGTGTCGCATACAGCAAAGTTTTTAAAGCCGATGTTGAAATGAGATTCACTTTCCTTTAAGTGCATGATAAAACGGTGATTCATTCACCGTTTTTTATTTATATGACTTTATTAGAGATAATTGATACAGCCATAAAAATTGGTTTAGGAGCACTGATAACTGGCGTAATTACCTACTTAAATCAAAAGGCAAATATTTCAGCATCAGTAGCAAAAGATAACCTTCTATATAATCGTAATTTATTGACCAATATTTCCAAAGATCTCGAGGAAATAAATCATCTCGTTTTAAAAATTTGGGCAATTTTTGAATTTGAAACAAAACAATCTCAACCAGCTCTTAATGAGATTTCAGACAGACTTAAACCTCTAAGACACGCACTTTTTAATGACTTTAATTTACTTAGCAAAAATGAAGGTTTACTTCTTTTACATGGATATATTGAACAACAAGAAAAGCTAAGAATTTATGGCGAATTACTCGGAAAATTTAACGCTTATACACTTTGTAAAAATGGAGCTATCAATGTTGAAACAACTGCTCAATATAGAGTTGAAATTTTAGAAGCTAGAAAATCACTTTATACGAGCTTAAACAAAGCCATTTCTAAATAAATTCTTGTTCTTCACAACATTCAATCACATGAAGGCGACATGGATGTCGCCTGTTTGACTGGGGCAGCACGGATGTGCCCTCAGTCAAACAAAAGCATTTTGCCTACTTTTGTGCTTTCAAAAGTAGGAATCTCCTACGCAATGGAAACTCAAACCCAATGCAAAGCGAGGACGTTTAGAAAGCATATTTTTTTGAAAATAACCTGAACTAAATCCATCCACAAAATTCGTGCCATCATTTTATACATTCTACTCGAACCGTTCGGACGTACCTTCAACCAAACAAAAGCATTTTGCTTACTTTTGTGCTTTCAAAAGTAAGATAAATCCTACGCAATGGAAGCTAAAACCTAATGCAAAGCGAGGACGTGCCAACTCAAAATTCAAAATTCAAAAAATTAACGTAAATAATGAAACACACCCAACTTATCCAACACATCCAACGTCAACTGCTTACGCTCCGCCACATCATCCCCTGCAGCCATCTGCAAATTCAAACTAAACGCCGTGATCTTGCCATGACCATCATCTACCCAACCGGTATACCAACCGACTTGGGGTTCAACATCCATGCCCCAACCGCTCTTGGCATATAACTTCGCATCTCCACGGCTTTCAATATAAAGCATGTCTTTGACTTGCTTCTGTATAGCAACATCAAAAGGCAAGGTTTGTGTGGCAAGTTGATAAGCAAATTGGACTTCTTGCTCAGGCGTAATCTTTAACGGCCCAACCAACCAAAAATTATCCACCTGTTTGCCAATATTGGCATTGCCAAAACCGACCCGTTTGACTTCTTGTTGCATTAACGCCAAACCTATTCGCCTTGCCAGTTCCTGATATACAGGAACTGCAGATGCTTGCATGGCTTCACCCAAAGTCAGGTCTTTTTCCCATGAGGGGAAAGCACGTTTTTCACCTTTCCATTTAAAAACTTCATTGGCTGTCGCCTTCTGATGCTGCAAACCAATTAAAGCATTTAACATTTTAAAGGTAGATGCAGGAATGTATTCAGTGTGGGCGCGCTGTAAGTCATTGCCATAATGACTTAAACGCTGACCATCAAATGTGACAAATACTGCCTGTGTTTGTGCTTGATTAAATAAAGACGGAATCTCACTCACCCGTGAATTTTCTAAATTGGCTTGAGTGGTTTGTTTTAAGTGTTGAGATGAATCCAACATGCCTTCATTTGTTGTACATGCTGACAAACCCAGGACAGTCATCAACGATAGATATATTTTTTTCATTGCACTATTTTTATGGCGTTTAAAGTCCACAGTATAAGATGAAGTTCAGACCTGAATTGTGTACTTTTCAACAGTCTTGTATCTGTTGCAAACTTAGCATATCGACTATTTATTTTTAAACAAAACATCCTTATGATGACGCCTATCGTGAACTCAACAACGAATAATTTTTAATTTTTTAAAATATAAAAGCATACTAACAATGAATAAATTTATCTTAAGTTTCAGCCTCTTATTATGTCCGATATATAGCTTTGCCGATGGCTATCTAAACGAATACATGGTGCTGTTTGTCTCACAAGAAGACCCCGATCTTAGCCCATGGAAAGATAAGCCGCAGTGTAAAGCCCTCAGCACCCCGACACCACACAAAGGGATCTTTGAAAATCAATATGTCTATGCCAATGGCAATGCCCTAACCACCATCTTTCTGAGCAACAGCAAAATTAAAAACGGTGAATGTGAACATCTCATTCACTTTCCAGATGGTATTCAAGGCTCAGGCGTATTTGAAAGTTTCTTCCCCAACGGCAAACCCCGTAGCCGCATTGCCTATAAAAATGGGGAGTACGAGGGCAAACTTGAGTTTTGGTTTGCCAATGGGATAAAAGAGCAAGAAAGTAGCATCATCAATGGTGAGTCGCAGGGGGATTACAAAATTTGGCATCCAAATGGGCAACTGGCTTTTTCTCAAAATTATAAAAATGGTCTCGAAAATGGCCTGCGCCAACGCTGGTACAGTAATGGTAAACCATGGACCTATGCCAATTTTCAAAACAATAAACTGATTGGCGAGCTGAAAATGTGGTTTGAAAACGGCAAACTAGAACGCCAAGGTTATTATCGTAATGGCGTTCGTCATAACAGTTATAAAATTTGGTATGACGATGGGCAACCTGAAGCGGTGCTTCAGTACGATTTAGGCAAAATTACCCAAGCCCAGTGTTGGAATGAAGACGGCAGTCAAATGAACCAACAAGCCTGCAATAAATTATATAAAGATGAAGATTAATTCATTTGTCTGGCTAACTTTATGAATCTGCCAAGCTGCGTTTAGACTGAAACACGATCACGCCCCGCAGCTTTGGCTTTAAACAATGCTTGGTCTGCTCGCTCTAATAAATCGATCCAGTTTTCAGCCCCCACTGCCACACCAATACTCACCGTCACAATGAGATCGGCTTCGTCCTTTGCCAAATTAAAATTCACATTCTGAATATCGTGCCGTATAGTTTCGGCAATGTGTTGGGCTTTGAGCATATTAATCCCCTCGATCAGGACTAAAAACTCATCTCCTCCATATCGCACCACCAAGTCGGATGAACGAATATGTTTTCGTAATTGATTGGCAACATGTTGAATCACCAAATCGCCGACAATATGCCCATAGCGATCATTCACCTGTTTAAAGTGATCAATATCAATCACGATCAGTGCTGTATGTAAAAAGCCTGAATTTTGGCTGTCGCGAAATTTAATATATTCATCTAAGGCAAAACGATTGGCGACATTGGTGAGTGAGTCAGTATTGGCAATATGTTTAAGCTGAAATTCAAAGGCATCACGCTGTTCCAACATGTTTTCAATATGCTGAATGGCATCAAATAAACTGAGATAACCTACTTTGGCAGGTTCAATCACGCCTTGATCCATTTGTCGGTGACGAGCCAGTTTAAATAACTGATTACGAGCACGAATTAAAGGTTCAAACACCCATTTCTTGGCATAGAACATCGTTAATAATGCAGTCAGTAATGACACGAGCGAGACAAAAAGCGTGAAAATCAATTTATTTCGCGCTTCACGTTGTTCATCCGCAGCTACTTTGAGACTGTAATCTAAAATATAACTTTGCAATTCCACCACTGTGACAAATTTGTTGACCATTGCATCAGTGAGCTGGGTGCCATCCATGTGATAACGCTGATGTTGAAGACTTTTTTGAGTCAAACCATCAATAATTGGCAAACCTTTATCTAAAAATTCCGTCCTTACCGCATGATGTAACTGTTTAAACTCGGGAGTTTTGTCATGTTCGGACTGCACGACATTGATCAATTCCCATAGATAGCGTGTTTGACGCTGGGTTTGTAAACTCCGCGCTAAATTTTGTTCTGGAATTTCCTGTTGAAATGATACCGCAGCCATAATATTTGATGCGACTCTTCCCGCCTGATCACGTAATTCTGCCAATAATAAAATCAGCGTGTAATAATTCGATACACGGGTATCTTTACCATGTGAATGATTGACCAATTTCTGCATGGCAATATAGCTTTGATCCCAAGCTTGGAACATCGCCAAAATGGCATGATCCAATTTTTTAGCTTCACGCTGTTGTGTCGGCAGCGCAATATATTGATCGACCGTTTTGCGACCCTGCAACAAATATGGATATAAATTGGACTCTAACTGCTGGGCGATCGGTGCAAAGCCCGTTTCTTTTAAAACTTTCAGTGTATCTTGATATTGCCGATCAACGCCTTGACGATATTCAGCCAACTCAATAATTTTTTGCTCGCGCTGTTCACCTTGACTCGACATTGCACTGTTAGCTGGCGCACGTTCACGGGAAATTTGGTTGGTTAAATCTGCCACCATTTTCAGCATCTGAATTTCTTTCAGCGCTTCGGCACTTTTGAGGTAATGTTGATTGCTGCTCACAATCAATGGAACACTGATAAATACGATAGACAAGACGATTACTAGCATCGCAAGTTGCAAGCGCTTACTAATATGCTCTGTTCGTAATGTTTGCATCTATTTTATGCCCCACACTTGTTGCATACCCCAACCCACTTCTCAACTAAACGCGGGAATATTTAAATTAATGACCAATAATTTATTAATTTGTAAAGTGAACATTTATAGCTCTAAATTCTATATAAATGTGCTTAATCTGTCACATTTTTATCGCTTTAGAACGAGATAATTTGCTAAAAAACAGCAGCATATTTCAAAGCGAAATATTTTTTATTAACTTGTTTAAATAAATATTTACAATTGCAATAAATTGGTGCAGAATGCACCGTATTAGGGCACACTAGATTTCTTCCTCAGCAGAATATTTTAGTTTCCCGAAAATTTTGGCTAAAAAATCCTGATTTTCCTTGAAAATCAGGATTTTTTTTGTCTATATCACTTTAATTGAAAGATAAATAGAATTATTAACGCACCATAAA
Source organism: Acinetobacter sp. YH1901134 (assembly GCF_013416965.1). Lineage (NCBI taxonomy): Bacteria > Pseudomonadati > Pseudomonadota > Gammaproteobacteria > Moraxellales > Moraxellaceae > Acinetobacter > Acinetobacter sp. YH1901134. Next base: position 28,061 of record NZ_VPEW01000012.1, read on the forward strand.
AGTGCATTTATTTCTACGAGATATTTGCTCTATATTTTATCTTTAATATAAAGTTGCATTTTTGAATAAAAAAAAGCCCAACCTTGGGGAAAGCTGGGCGAATAAAAAACAATAATGGAGAATCAGGGTCAAAGTCACACTTTTAAACAGTGTGACGACTCGATTGGCAAATTATGGATCAAATAAAACCTGATGTAAAGCCAAGTATTTCACTAGGATATTAAAAATATCACAAAGACACATATTTAAGTGACATATCCCTCAAACTTAAAACAAAAATGTCTATTTAATATACAAATAAGTGGTTTTAGCCCAACAATTCAGCAGTCAAAGTCCCGATTTATTACCTCAAATGCGTGAAAAGCGTTAGAATTTACCCACTACAATAAATGTTATTTTGAATTAAAATAAAAATAATAATTGTTATTTTAGATTGAAAAGTTGTGTATTTTTTCAAGTGTATTTTTTTAATTAAGAATTTAATCAAACTTACTTAATTGTTCTCAATGATTTTTTTTCAGTGACTTATTAGTTAGAGTAAAAACTGAATTTCTTATTATGAAATAAAGATCTGAGTCAGAGACTGAATAATAACCTTTAGGATCATTGACTTAATATATTGTTACAATACAATGCTCAATGTTTAATCCATTTGTAACAACTGGTAGAAAATCATGAAAAAACTCGGTTTAGCCACTGCTTTATTATTAGCCATGACCGGTGCTCAAGCTTACCAATTTGAAGTTCAAGGCCAAGCAGAATACATCGACACAACTGCAAATGACAAAGATTTCATTGGTGGTGTTCAAGGTACTTACTACTTCAAAAATGTTGACTCTACAAAAGGTCCTTTAGCAGAAGCTGCATTCTTAAACCAAGCTTCTAACGTATCTGTTGCTTACAACTACGGTGAAGTTGGTTCACAAGGTGTTGACGTAGTTGCTCATAACTTTGGTGCTAAAGCTGAAGCTTATGTTCCAACTAAAGTTGTTCCTGTATATGCAAGCGCGTCTTACAGCCACACTATTTTAGATTCTAAAAACCAAGCATCTAAAGTATTAGAAGACAACGGCGACCGTTATGCATTAGAAGTTGGTGCGCTTCCAACTCAAAACTTCTTAGTTGCTGTTGGTTACACTAGCGTTGCTGACCAAGCTGCTGTTGACGCGTTCAACGTTATGGGTAACGGTGTTGCTAAAGCTGTTGCTGAAGCTACAACTATTGGCCAAGACCAAGACGCTATCACTGCACGTGCTAAATATGTTGGCGCAATCGACGACACTAACATGGCAATTGGTTTCGAATCAGGCATCATCTACGGTGATGACACTGCTTACCAATTCAAAACTGATCTTTTCGTAACTCCTAAATTAAGCGTTGGTGCTTCTTACGCTGAATCTAGCTTTGCTGGTACTCCAGACTCAGCTTGGGGCGCGAACGTAAACTACTTCATCACTCCTGCTGTTGCAGTTGGTGCTAGCTATGTAAATGCTAATGCTGAAGAAGTTGCGCTTGACACTCAAACTGTTGGCGTAAACGCTAAATTCCGTTTCTAATTCATATTAGATATTGAATACCAAAAAGGACGCATTTGCGTCCTTTTTTTATTCTGTCATTATTTGTCTTTGGGCTCATGGCGTTCCGGTAAATGGGCAATATATTGCAATGCTATTAAACGTGAAACGATGAGAGCCAAATACATCACCCCACAGAACATTTGAAGCATCGCCAACACCCGTGCAGGCGCGCTCACTGGCATGAGATCTGACAAGCCCGTGGCAGACTGCAAACTAAAACTTAAAAATAATAAATCTAACCACGACTGCATACCCGGCTCTGCAGGATTCACAAAACTATCCGGATAAATCAGCTGACAAATACTATAGAGAAAGGCAAAACCCCATGCGATGAGGGTAAATACTGCCCCTGCTGCAAAAAGTTCGTCTTTGGTTAAATAGCGATCGGCAAACATATAGCGTAATAAGCCATAGGCTGCACTAAAATATGCGCATGCTTCAAAACCATGCGCAATAATTTGAATATTGGGATGATTTACACCGAGCATAATCAAAGTAGAAAACAATACGGCGCAGCCAACAAAACTCAGTCCTAGAATCGTAAACATTGGAGTTTGGCGAATCACTTTGGCAATGATCAATAGTACCGACACCCCAAGTACCCAAATTAGCGCACGAAAAGACAGACTTTCTCGGGTAATCGCGGTTAAAACCAAGATCAGAAACTGCACCAGTAACAGCCATGCTGAGGGTAAAAGTCTAAAGCTTTTCCAAAAATCTACAAAACCTTGCATTATTTTCAATCTCTATATTTTTTTCATGCGCTGAAATGATCGATCTGAAGCATCATCAACTGATTGATTTTAAATTAGCACGAAGTGAGTTTTTTTTAATGCAAAAATTTGTTGATCTTAATCTAAAAAAGCATCCATATGAGCACTGTTCTAGCTGGGTTTCTTATTACCAAAGAGGTTCAAAAAACCTACTGTAAGTTTCAGTTTTCAGGCACATATTCAAAGGAATCTCCTACGTGGTAGATTTCATTATGAAAAAACATCTCGTATTTGCACCCCTCTGTCTGCTCATGCTCTCTGCCTGTACACAAAACAGTCCGCTCCTCAAAGGCCATGAAAATTATGTGGGGACTTGGCAAAACAACCACAGTGAATTAGTGATCAAATCGTCGGGCGAAGTGACGTATCATCATCAAGCACATACTGAAAAAAGTATTGCCAACCAAACCTTCATTGGTGCTGAACAGTCGCGAATAAAAGCCCATTTGAGCAGTTTTGGTGATCAGAGCTTTAGCATCGGTCAGGATAATTTCTCTCAACAATTCACCATTCAGCGCTCGCCTTATCAAGATGATCAAGGCCATTGGAAAATGTCGATCAATGGAGAAAATTATACACGCAAATAGGACAGAGATTTGTCTACAAACCTCTACGTCATATCATTCACTAAATATAAAAAAAGCCCCTTATTAGGGGGCTTTTTAGGCGATTCAGATTAGTGATCTGAAGCACCAGAGATACCAATACCAGTTTGTGAACGTACATACTGTGCATCGAATGCTTTACGCTCAGCTTGTGCTTGTGCTGAATTATCAGTCACAGAGAACAACCAGCAGCAGATGAATGCCAATGGCATTGCAAAGATAGCAGGACCATTGAATGGGTTAATTGGTGTTTCAGAGATTGCGAATGTATCTACCCAAACTGCTTTAGACAATACAATTAGAATCACGGCAGTTGCTAGACCAACCACACCACCAATCACTGCACCACGCGTCGTTAATCCTTTCCAGAACATCGACAATACAAGCACTGGGAAGTTTGCACATGCAGCTACAGAGAATGCAAGACCGACCATGAATGCAACGTTTTGTTTCTCGAACAAGATACCTAAAATCATTGCGAAGATCGCAAGACCTAAAGTCGCGATTTTAGACATACGAAGTTCAGATTCAGGTGTAGTTTGACCTTTCTTGAATACGTTTGCATACAAGTCATGTGAAATTGCTGAAGCACCAGACAACGTTAGACCTGCAACTACTGCAAGAATGGTTGCGAATGCTACCGCTGAAATGAAGCCCATGAACAAGTCACCGCCCAATGCATCAGACAAGTGAACCGCTGCCATGTTGTTACCACCAACAAGTTCTAACTTGCCAGTTACCGCCATTTTCGCTACATCAAGAAATTGTGGGTTGTTCGATACATAAAGGATCGCACCAAAACCGATGATGAAAGTTAATAGGTAGAAGTAACCAATAAAACCTGTAGCAACAACTACTGATTTACGTGCTTCTTTTGCATCTTTTACAGTAAAGAAACGCATCAAAATGTGTGGAAGACCTGCTGTACCGAACATCAATGCAAGACCTAGAGAGATCGCATCAATTGGGTTGGCTGCAAGTTTACCTGGACCCATAATGTTTGCAGCTTCAGCTAAAGATACATCATGTACTTTAGAGAAAACTTGGATCGATTGAGTGAACATTTCAGAGAAGCTGAAGCCCACGCCTTTCATGACCATGAATGCCATGAAGCTTGCGCCAGAAAGTAGCATCACTGCTTTAATGATCTGTACCCAAGTTGTTGCCAACATACCACCGAAGATTACATAAGCCATCATCAGTAGACCAACGATCACAACCGCAATGTTGTAGTTCAAACCGAATAGCAGTTTAATCAACTGACCTGCACCCACCATCTGTGCAATCAGGTAGAACGCTACAACCACAAGTGAGCTTACTGCTGCAAGGGTACGGACAGGTTTCTCAGCTAGACGGAATGACACCACGTCAGATAAGTTAAACTTACCTAAGTTACGCAGACGCTCAGCCACCAAGAACAATACGATGGGCCAACCCACCATAAAGCCCAATGAATACAGCAAGCCGTCAAAGCCTGAACTGAATACCATTGCGGAAATACCGAGAAACGATGCTGCTGACATGTAGTCACCGGCAATCGCTAAACCATTTTGGAAACCCGAAATACCACCACCGGCAGTATAGAAGTCTGCAGTGTTGGTGGTTTGCTTCGCTGCCCATTTGGTAATAAACAAAGTCAAGCCAACAAAAATTGCGAACATGATAATCGCATGCCAGTTGGTTGCTTGTTGCTGTGCTTCACCTAAATCTGGTCCAGCCATTGCCATGCTTGACATGAGCAGAGCAGGAGCCGCTAATACTATTGCTTTCAATGAATTCCATTTCATCTTAGTGCGGTCCTTTTTCTTGAGTAATTGCTTCTACTTCACGCATTGCTTCTGCGTTTAATGCATCCAACTTGTTGTTTGCAATATACGAATAAACACCACACAGTAAGAATGACAATACGATAATGCTTAGACCTAATGGCATACCAATCGTGGTCACACCACCACTCACGGATTGCATCAAGAACTCTTTGTTATAGCCCACAAGGAGCATAAAGCCGACATAGACCACCAACATGATGATCGTCAAAGTCCAGCTCAACTTACTTTTACGGCTGACCATTTCCTTAAATTTTGGATTCTGTAGAATTTGTTCTACCTGTCTCTCATCCATAATATTCTCCTTACGCCGAACCTTGGCGCGCAATTTTCTAATTCGAATTATTTCGAAGCTAAACTTACCAATGTTCCTTATCTCTTGTAATTTAGACTTTGGTCGTTAAATTTTGAGCAATAACCTCCCTAAGCCTATGGATGCGTTATCATTAAGCGAGAATTAATATGCTGCAGGCTTTATGAATAGTTGGCTTATCGTCGGGGTATTGGCCCTTTACATCGCATTACTCTTTGTATGTGCATTCTTTGGTGAAAAGCATGCCAGCAGGCTCAGTACTCGCGGCAGAATGCTTCTCTTTAGCCTAACTTTAGGGGTTTACTGTTCATCTTGGACATTTTATGGCGCAACAGGTGCCGCCGTTCGTGAGGGCATTATTTTCCTGCCAATTTATCTGGGACCGCTGCTATTTGTTGCGCTCGGCTATGATATTTGGCGACGTTTAGGGCGTGTCCGTCAGCATCATGCCATTTCATCGATTGCCGACTTTGTAGCAGCACGATATGGTAAAAGTGGCCCCTTAGCATCACTGGTCACGATCCTTGCCGTAATTGCCATTATTCCCTATTTAGCCTTGCAGCTACGTGCGATTGCCTTAAGTGCAACAGTCATTTTAGAACCGACCGCTGGTCTGACAGGTACCACCAATAGTGTGCTGTTTTTGACCGGTATATTGGCGATTTTGGCGATGATGTTTGGGACAAGACAGATTGCCAATACTGAACAGCACGGCGGCTTAATGTTGGCTGTGGCATTTGAGTCTTTCGTCAAGCTGTTTGCACTACTTGCAGTCGCATTTTTCTTTGTTTTTGAATCACCTGAAAACATGGCGCAAATCAGCCATGACATTAGCAGTACATTTAAAGATGTCCAGCTCAAAGGTGTGCCAGAAAGCTTTTGGATTCAAACATTATTGGCTGCTTTAGCGATTATTTGTCTACCACGTCAGTTCCATGTCGCGGTGGTTGAACTGCGAGATGAAAAGCATATTCGTGGTGCTCGTCGTTGGTTTGCCATTTATCTGATTTTAACCATTATCGCGATCATCCCGATTGCCAGTTGGGCGCTGCATGCAGCACCGGCTTACTTGGCAATACCCGATGTTGCCGTGCTCTCACTGCCTTTAAGTTATAACCAAGACTGGTTGACCTTACTTGCATTTCTCGGTGGTTTTTCAGCTTCGACAGGTATGCTGTTGGTGTCGTCAGTGGCCTTGTCGATTATGCTCAGTAATGACTTGATCATGCCTGCACTATGGCGTACACGTTTATTATCACGCCATGATAAGCGCCTACCACTCGTACTGAAATTCACACGTCGTGTATGTATTTTAGCGGTCATGTTATTGGGCTTCTTGTTCTTCCATTTCTTCAATGACATTGACCAATTATCGGTATTTGGATTATTAGCCTTCAGTGCTGTGGCACAGTTTGCACCGGCGCTAATTGGTGGTTTGTATTGGCGTGGCGGAAGTAAGCAAGGTGTATATGCGGGTCTGTTGGTCGGTTTTGGCATGTGGGCTTATACCCTGTTATTACCAACCGTATTGCGTAGCTTACCTGAACAATTTAAAACATTTACCGAAAATCTTTTAAGTCAGGGTCCGCTAGGCTTGAGTTGGTTACGTCCTGAAGCACTGTTAGGGTTTGAATCTTTCGATCCACTTACCCATGGCGTAGTTTGGGCACTCGGTTTAAATATCACCCTCTATATTTGGATTTCCCGCGTCTTCCGTCCAAGTGTTGCCGAGCAAATTCAGGCCGAAAGTTTCTTTTATTATGAAACCAAGCCCCTTCCTGCTCAAAGTACATCGAATGACATCAGTTATATTCACCATGATGTGGCGCGCTTAAAAGTAGGTGATCTGATTACTTTGGCAAAACGCATTACCGGTGAAGGTCCAACCATGCGTGCCTTCAACCAGTTCTGCGCACAAAACAATGTCGTTTTGAATGAAAATAGCAGCGCCAACGGCATGTGGTGGCGTTTTACCGAACAGTATCTTGCAGGCACCATCGGTGCGGCATCTGCCCGTACCTTACTCACCACAGCCATGGTTAATAATGGTTTAGCACTCGGTCAGGTCGCCAATATTCTTGACCAAGCCTCACAGTGGCAGCGCTTTAACCAAAACCTGATCATGACCATGATCGACCATATGACTCAAGGTGTGTCCGTGGTTGATGAAAATATGTGTTTGGTGGCATGGAACAATCAATACCTCAAACTGTTTGATTATCCAAAAGACATTGTCTACGTCGGTTGCCCAATTTCAGACTTGATTCGTTATAACGCTGAACGCGGCGAATGTGGTCCCGGTTCAGTCGAAGAACATGTGCGTAAACGCATGCATTGGATGCAAGTCGGCAGCGCACACGAATTTGAACGAATTCGTAAAGATGGTCGTGTAATTCAGATGCGCGGGAACCCAATCGAAGGCGGTGGTTTCGTCACGACCTTTGCCGATATTACCGCATTCCGTGAAAATGAAGCCTTGCTTGAAGGGCGTGTGCAAGATCGTACCCAACAGTTGGCAGATGCCCTGTCAGAACAACAACTGGCACGTGAGCAAGCCGATAAAGCCAATATGTCGAAAAGCCGCTTTATTGCTGCTGCAAGCCATGACTTATTGCAACCGATGCATGCTGCGCGTCTGTTTAGTACCGCCCTCGAGCAAAGCGTACAAAATGACGATGATCGTAAAACGCTTCAGCAACTTGATCGTGCGCTGCATGGTGCGGAAAGTATGCTCTCTGCCCTCTTGGACATTGCACGACTCGAAGGTGGAACCATTCAACCGAAACGTCAGCCTTATCCGCTACATGACTTACTCAGCGATCTTGAACTGCAATTTAAATCGATTGCAGCACAGCGTAATATCAAACTGACCGTACACGATGCTCAGTTCTGGATTGACACCGACCCACAGTGGATTCGTCGTATTATTCAAAACTTCGTCAGCAATGCCCTACGCTATACGGCGCGTGGTCGTGTTGTGGTGGGTGTGCTACGTTCAGCACGTCCGGGGCATATTCGTATTGGCGTTTGGGATACAGGTCCTGGGATCGCGGAAGAACAGCGCATTAAGTTGTTCCAAGAGTTCGAACGCTGTGGACATACCTCTCCATGGGGTGAACAGGGTTTGGGCTTAGGTTTAGCCATCGTGCAACGCATGACCAGCTTACTCGACTACCCAGTACATGTGTTCTCAGAACTTGGTCATGGTTCATGCTTTATGATTGAAGTCCCTGTAGTCGCTGCGCCAAAAGTGGTCGCTGCACCGACTCAAGCCGTTCCGCTGAAAACCAAAGCCTATAAAATTCTGTGCTTAGACAATGATGAAACCATTTTGGAAGGGATGTCGACCTTACTGACCAAATGGGGCTATCAAGTCTTTAAGGCCACTGAACCTGAACAGGCCATGAAGTTAATTCAACAAGAAAATATTCAAGTTTGGTTGGTTGACCAACACTTAAATAATAATAAGATCGGTCTCGACTTTATTTTAGATAACCGTCAGGAAAATGTCCCTGTGGCGCTGATTACTGCAGATTCTGATCCTGAACTACCGCAACGTCTAAAAGAGTTAAACATCGTCTTACTGAAAAAACCATTGAAACCAGCTTCACTGCGTTCATGGTTATCTGGTTTGAAGATTTCAAATCAGTAGCGCTGTTACAGGACATCGCTCTGTGAAAAGTAGCCCATTTCATTCACATGAAATGGGCTTTTGTTTACCTTACTTTTACTTAAACTTACCTAACTGGCAAAAAAATTTGTCTCAGCGGCAAGATCATTCAAAATAGCCCCGATATTTCGTCTATTTATTAGCCATAAATATCAAATTTTGATTGCCTATGGCAAAAGATATCGAATGCATGAGTGAACACTTGTACACTTAGTTACAATTAAAAATATATTTGATTTAAATCAGATTTTTACAAGCAAAAATATAAACTAAAACTTTAGTCTTATATTTAGCTGCCGCCGTTCGTTTTAAAAATATTCATAAGAAGTTGATCAGTTTCAAGCCAATTCAAGAAGCGTCATAACTCAACACTTGAGAAGCTGATCCCCCGCATATTAGGAGTGATCTTGTGAATATTTCAGAAACAATGCCGCATGGTTTTGATCAAAATCTACAGTTTCATCGTCAGTATGGTGCCAATGCCATTTTGCCAGAGATCGATTGGCGTCAATTATTTAAGTACAGCAAATTAAGTGATGTGCAAGTCGAAGCGTTGGAAACGCTCTATCGCAGTGCCGTTCCTCTTGCGTTACAGGTATTTGACGAACTGAATTTTGATGTCTTTGCACCGAATGCTTACAAACCCCAAGGTCTTGGCTTATTCGATCGACTGGCAGAACAAGAAGATCTACTGCTGCAAAATTTAGAAGCAGAATCCAATAGCTTAGGTTTGGACACCCGTCATCAGATTTGGAGCATGCTACTGCGTGGTGGTGCGGTCTTGGTATTTAAAGCGTGGCTCGGTAAAGTCAAAACCGACAAAAACCAGCTGGATAAAACACAGTTTGATGAATTATCCGATTTACTGTTTATTAAAACGGCGCCATTTGAATTGGCTCAACGTTTAAATGTCGATGCCAACTCCAAGCAAGACCATATCTTCCTGATGTATGACAATGATGTCTATCTGGACCGTTTTAACAGTTTAGAAACTGCAGCTCTATTTGTGGATTTGGGCGTTTATGACGCTGCCTTTTTGAGTTTACGTGATGACCGTGTCGCGGATTATCTCAAAGCGCGCGGCTATGTGACCGATGAACAAATTGATGAATTGCAATGTGCGCTCAACCCTTTGTACTGTACGGATTTGACGCCTAAGCAAGACTATATTGCTTAAGTTATTGTTGGATTGATTTGTCGCTTTTAATAACCGCACGGCATTTAAAGCGAAATGATCCAGCGCCAGCATTAGTGCTTAAACAAAAAAAAAGACCTCCATCGTGGAGGTCTTTTTTTTGAAAAAATCCTTAGATTTTCTTTTCTTCAATATTCAATGCATTAATTGCCAATACAGCTTGGGTTCGGTTTTGTACGCCCAACTTACGGAAAATTGCCGTTACATGCGCTTTAATAGTTGCTTCAGACACATCCAACTCATAGGCAATTTGTTTGTTCAGCAAACCTTCTGCCACCATCATTAACACGCGGAATTGTTGCGGTGTTAAAGACTGAATACGTTCTGCCAATGCCGTTTCATCTGCAGCACGTGGATCAAAGTTCATATTGGCAGGTAAATTTGGTGGCAACCAAATCTCTCCTTCTAAGACTTGACGAATCGCTTCACCAATGTGACTTGGATGCGCAGATTTTGGAATATAACCCATCGCACCATGTGCAATTGCACGTTGGATAATCGACGCTTCTTCATGCGCAGAGACCACAATGATTGGAATCGATGGATATTGTGCGCGAATATGCACCAAAGCAGAAAAGCCTGAAGCACCCGGCAAGTTTAAATCCAATAACACAAGATCAGGCTCAGGGCCATTTTCAAGACGTTCATAGCATTCATTGACTGCTGCAGTCTCATGAATTTGCGCCTGAGGCAAACTATAACGAACCGCCTGAATTAAAGCATGACGAAACAGCGGGTGATCATCAACGATTAAAATATTCATAAGCAACGTGAGAGATCTTGTGCACAATGACCCTATTCTAACCACACATGCTATGTGAAGGATATGCAAGAACTTATTTTTTTGCATTTAAAATGTAGATTTTCACCTAAAATGCGTCTTTTTTCGCATTTTCTATAAATCTTTAAATCTAATCATATTTTCATATAAATTTTATCAACACAGTAAAAATGCTTATATCTAAGCATTATATGTTGAAATATCAACAGTTTAAAATTTGAAATTTCACGAATCTTGTGATTTTTCCAACATATCTAAAAATCAGATAACTTTTCTGATTTTCGTTATTTTACAGTGATCCACCCCATCGGGATTAATAAAAGGCATTCCGAGAAACCACACTTTTAGGTTTAAAAAATGTCTCAAGTTAATCTACAAAAACCCCTGAATATTGTTGCTGTGTCAGGTGGTCTAAACAATCCATCTAAAACTGAAGCTTTGGTACAAGCTATTGTTGATGAGCTCGGTGATGCGACTCCAATCAATGTGCATTTTATTAAGTTTAGCGAAATTGGCAATTTATTAGGTGGTGCGATTTACCGTAACCAATTGCCACAACGTGTACAAGATGACCTTGCTGCCGTTGAAGCTGCTGATGCACTGATTGTTGGAACGCCAGTTTACCGTGCTTCATTTACAGGTCTGTTTAAACACTTCTTTGACTTTGTCGAACAAACTGCATTGGTCGATGTTCCTGTCTTGCTTGCAGCTTCGGGTGGTTCTGAACGCCATGCCTTAGTGCTTGAACATCAACTGCGTCCATTGTTCAGTTTCTTTCAAGCGCAAACATTACCGATTGGGGTCTATGCAACAGATCGTGATTTCACCCCTGAATACACCATTCATAGTGAATTACTCCGTGACCGCATTACTTTAGCTGTAGCACGTGCGCTGCCGATTTTGGAATGGGCTCCAGCCAAAGGTCAGCGTGCTGAAGTGGTGAAAGCCAAGTCTCAACAAGCCAACCAAAACTTGGGCATTAATAAGCAAATCGAGCAAGAAGAAGTCCTTCCTTCTGCAGCCGTTCCAAGTTTGGATGCTGCTGAAGCTCGACTGCATAGTAAAAAGCCAAAAACGCAAGTGGCCTAAACACCACAGCATAACAATTCGATCCCGAGGGTTTGCAAAATGTCAGTACAAGAAAAAAACATTACATTTGCGTATTGGGTACCAAACGTCAGTGGTGGTTTGGTGGTCAGTAATATTGAACAGCGTACCGATTGGAGCTATGACTATAACGTGCGTTTGGCACAAGCTGCAGAAAAAAGTGGCTTTGATTATGCGCTGACTCAAATTCGTTTTACCGCAGGCTATAACGCGGAAAATCAACACGAATCAGTTAGCTTCAGTCATGGTATTTTGGCCAAAACTGAAAAGCTCAAAGTCATTGCAGCGATTTTACCCGGCCCTTGGAAACCGGCTCTGGCTGCGAAACAATTGTCGACCATCGATCATCTTACCAATGGCCGTATTGCGATTAATGTCGTGAGTGGCTGGTTCCGTGGTGAGTTTGATGCGATTGGTGAAGAATGGCCCGAGCATGATCAACGCTATGCGCGCTCTGAAGAGTTCATTCGTAGCCTAAAAGGTGTTTGGACGCAGGATAACTTTAGTTTTGATGGTAAATACTATCAATTTAAAGACTACACTCTATCTCCGAAACCGGTGCAAAAACCGCATATTGAAATCTTCCAAGGTGGCAGTTCACGTGCAGCACGTGACATGGCATCACGTGTTTCCGATTGGTACTTCACCAACGGCAATACCCCTGCTGAGTTGAAAAAGCAGATCGATGATATTCGTGAAAAAGCCAAGGCCAATAACCATCAGGTCAAAATCGGGGTGAATGCCTTCATCATTGCCCGAGATACTGAGGAAGAAGCCCAAGCGGTGCTTCAAGCTATTATCGACAATGCCAATACTGAAGCGGTCAATGCCTTTGGCGATGCAACTCGTGAAGCAGGTGCATCCACAAAAGAAGGCGAAGGTAACTGGGCAAAATCTACTTTTGAAGATTTGGTTCAATATAACGACGGCTTTAAAACCAATCTGATTGGCACGCCACAACAAATTGCCGAACGCATTGTGGAACTCAAAAGTGTAGGTGTCGATTTGGTTCTCTCAGGTTTTCTCCACTTCATTGAAGAAGTGGAATACTTTGGCGAAAAAGTGTTGCCACTGGTTCGTGAACTGGAAGCTCAACAGCAGCAAGTTGTGCAGGCTAAATCAGCATAATTGTTGATGGAGTCACAGCTCATGTAATCAGCATAATAATCACAATCGGCTCACTTCACTTTCCTCCCCTAAGGCTCGGCTTAGGGGATTTTTTATCTCGAGTACCATTTAAAGACATGCTCTGATTCTAGAAAATGAGCTGACCTGTAGACAAAGAAAAAGCCCGACATCCTGTCGGGCTTTTTCTATATGGATACTTAAGCATGACTCCTGTCTTGCTTCACAGTCCTGATGGTGAACACTTTGTTATTGTTTTATGTTCCGGAACGTCCTGTTCCTGTATAAGTTCATCTTAGGTAAAATTTAAAAGCACGCATAGCGTCTAAAAACTTCGTTGCTTGTACGCTTAAGCTGACAGGATTGTGCGCAATCGGTTAACTTAAACCATAGATATTATATGGTTTTTTATAAAAATCGATATTTTTTAGATGATTTTATCACCAATAGACACCCCGTAATTCCTGTGATATTTCCAACAAAACAAGAGGCAATAAACATGCAACTGGTTTGGTTTCGACAAGATTTAAGACGACATGACCATAGCGCACTGTGGCAGGCGACACAGTCTGGTCCAACGATTGCCTTTATTGCGCTTTCTCCTGAACAATGGGCAAGGCATGATGATGCCCCCATTAAAATCCATCGCTATCTTGCCCAACTGGAACTTTTGCGACAGCAATTGGCTGAACTAAATATTCCACTGATTATTCAGCATATTCCCCATTGGTCAGACATCGCCACTGAGCTATTAACCTTATGTACTCAGCTCAATATACACACTGTTCATGCACATATTGAACATGGTGTGAATGAACTTAAACGAGATCGCGAAGTACAACAGTTATTAGAACAGCAGCAGATCTCTGTTGAGCTGTACCATGACCGCACCCTGTTTCCTGTTGGCAGTATTCGCAATCAATCTGGACATCCTTATCAAGTTTTCAGTGCATTTAAGAAAAATTGCTACGAAAAATTGAGTATCAGTCTGCCTACTTGTTATCCCACTATTGAAGCCCAAGCGGCTCTCGAACCGCATCCGCTGTGGCAAAATCAATTTGATTTACGTCCTTTTTATCCCACATCGCTGTTAGCTACTCAAATCGAGCTTTGGCCGATTGGAGAAGATCACGCAATACAGTGCTTAGATGAATTTATTGAACAACATCTGCATCGTTATGCTGATGATCGGGACTTTCCTGCGCTCAATGGAACCAGTCGAATTGGCATGTATTTAAACTTGGGCATCTTGTCTATTCGCCAATGTCTGCAAGCCCTGTTTCGTGAACAAGGCGGCTATTTCCAGATCGACCACAGAGGACAACAAACTTGGCTCGATGAGCTGCTTTGGCGTGAATTTTACCAGCACATTTTATTTGACTACCCGCAAGTTTCTCAGCACCAGCCGTTTCAAACCAAAACCTTAAAAATAAAATGGCGCCATGCACCACAAGACTTTGCTGCGTGGCAATACGGCCAAACGGGCATTCCGATCGTCGATGCAGGGATGCGTCAACTACTGGCTACGGGTTGGATGCATAATCGGGTGCGGATGATTTGTGCCATGTTCCTTAGTAAGAACCTACTGATCGATTGGCGGTTGGGGGAGCAATGGTTTATGCAGCACCTTGTCGATGGCGACTTAGCGGCCAATAATGGCGGTTGGCAATGGTGCGCCTCGACGGGTACAGATGCTGTACCTTATTTTCGGATTTTTAACCCGATCAGCCAATCTCAGAAATTTGATCCGAACGGAGATTATCTACGTCAATGGCTACCTGAGCTGGCAGATTTGGATGCAAAGCAAATTCACCAACCCTTTGCCAAAAATCCTCAATTGGAATTGAACTACCCTCAGCCGATCGTTGACTTAAAACAGTCTCGCCTAGCGGCAATTGAAACATTCCGAGCATTGTAGGCCATTGCCAAAATCGAACTGCGACAGATCAAAATGCTGTACTGAAATGGTCACTCTAAGGCATAGCCGAGCGTTCGTTTTGTCCCTACAATACAGAAAACGCAAATCATTTTAGAGACGCTCCCATGTATACAGGCATCGTGCAAGGTTTAGAAAAAGTCTTAGAGATTCGTCAAGGTAATGGCTTCACAACCTTGGTGATTTCAAATCATCAGAATTTTTTTCATGATGTCTTTATCGGGGCAAGTGTGGCGATTAATGGCGTGTGTTTAACGGCTACACATATTGATTTGGCAGCCAACCAAGTGCATTTTGATGTCTCTGATTTGACCAATCAACTCACCACATTAAAAGCACTCAAGGCCGGTGATGAGGTCAATGTCGAACGCTCAGCCAAAGTTGGGGCAGAAAATGGTGGTCATAATCTGTATGGTCATATCGAAGGCACAGCCACGATCAAAAACTTAGAGCATCGCGGGGAAACCTTTCATCTCGATATTCACATTCCGGCAGGCAATATTAAATATTTCTTTCTCAAAGGTTTTATTGGGCTCAATGGTTGTAGTTTGACTGTGAACCGTGTTGATCGTGCCAGCAGTGAAATTTCAATCGATCTTATTCCTGAAACACTGCGCCTCACTACATGGAAAGATGTCCAAGTCGGTGATGCCGTGAATTATGAGATTGATCAAACAACGCGAACCTTAGTTGATACCTTAGAAAATATTCATCAGCGTTAAATCGACTGACAGCACATTGCAAAAAAGCCTCCAAAACGGAGGCTTTTTATTGGCTCATGTGCAATATACGTTTAAGAATAAAAACTTGGATCTGGCACTTTCGCTGTGAGCACCCATTCACCGACCTCCTGATATTTATAATCAATCGGATCGTGTAAGGTTTGGGTACGTACATTGCGCCAGAAGCGATCTAAATTTAGTTTGGCAGTTGTGGCACGTGCGCCCATCACTTGGAAAATATTTTGCGTAATGTATAGCGAGCTATTGGTGGCTGCGATTTTGGCTGTTGCAATCGCAATAGAAACTTCTCCACGTTGTTCCGCCGTTAAAGCTTCACCAATCTCCCAAGCCCATTGCAAACGCTGAACCGCTTTATCTGCCAATAAACGTACACTTTCTAATTGCACATAAAACTCAGCAAAATGCTTTTGAATAAATGGGTCATTCACTGCATTTTCAACCAATGATTTTGACCATGCTTTTTGGTTTTGAACCGTCTGTTTTGCTGTTTCAAAAGCCCCTTCGGCTACCCCCAAGAACATATGTACAAAGATCAACTGTGCAATCAAAGGGCGTAAACTCGAATAAGGTGTACTTAATGGGCCTGGGTTCAGTAGTAATTCATCTTTGGAAATTTTTACCTGTTCAAAATGGCTACTTCCACTGTCGGTTTGACGTTGTCCCATATTGTCCCAATCGCCGAGAAAACTGACGCCTTCACGTGCTGTAGGAATCACCCCGATCAATAATTTTCCATCTTCATTGAAGCCAGAACACAGCAAAATGTCTGAATCCATGGAACCCGAACAAAAACTTTTATCGCCATGAAACACATATTCATGTTCAGACAGTTGCGTCGCTGTAGTACGGCGGTCTAAAGGGTTTAGGGTGTTGCCCCAAAATATATGCTCACGTGCAGTCTGTTCAAACCACGGGCCATATTGCTCGGGCTGCGCGAACAACTGCACGGTTGCAATCAATAAATGATGAAAACCATAAACATGCGCCAATGAGCTATCCACTTGAGCAATGGTTTGAATGGTTTTAAAAATCGTCTGCCAATCTGCACCCTGTCCACCGTATTGTTTTCCAATGGACAATGCAAGTAAACCACTTTGACGAATCAAATCACGTTCAGCTTTGGGATTTCCCCCCTGCTTATCACGCTGAGCAGCCGTCGTGGCAAATTCTGCCGCCAGTTTTTGGGCAATATCGATCGGATCTTGAGTCAATGGAGTTGAAGCATTCATATGTCTGTCTGATTATTCTGTTACAGTTTTAGCTTAACAAAGTAGAGGCATTCAGCTTATCTCAATGCCTGCAGTCTATATCTGTAAAATCTATATCTCATGAAATCTAAGTCACCAAGATTCAGGCGACTTATAATTTGATCATTTTATACGTCGTATTTAGGATGGATAAAATGCATCATGAACGTCCCTTCATCCTAATCAACTTTATATAGGAGAAAGGACGTTCATTATTGCTTTAATAATCCTTCATATAAGCCATAGTGAACTTTCATCAGAACGTGATCACTGACGCTCAAATTGTTCTTATGACTTCGGATAAACCGTAGCAATCAAATGTTCAACCACTTGAGGTTCTGCCAAGGTCGAAGTATCACCTAAAGAGTCCAATTCATTGGCCGCAATTTTTCTTAAAATACGGCGCATGATTTTACCAGAACGGGTTTTCGGTAAGGCCGGCGCCCAATGTAATGCATCTGGCGTTGCCACTGGTCCAAGGACTTTGCGTACCCAAGCCACCAGTTCCTGACGTAACTCATCCGACTCAGCTGTCCCTGCTTGTAAGGTCACAAAGGCGCAAATCCCTTGCCCTTTAATATCATGCGGCATACCCACCACTGCAGACTCTGCCACAGCATCATGTGCAACCAATGCACTTTCAATTTCAGCCGTTCCCAATCGATGCCCTGAAACGTTCAAGACGTCATCCACACGGCCCGTAATCCAATAGTAGCCAGACTCATCACGACGTGCGCCATCACCTGTAAAATACGTCCCCGGATAAGTGGAGAAATAGGCTTCAATAAAGCGCTCAGGATCACCCCAAATGGTTCGCATTTGTCCCGGCCAAGAATCCTTAATCACCAAATTGCCTTCTACGGCACCTTCAAGCTCATTGCCTTCAGCATCGACAATCGCAGGTTGAACACCAAAGAATGGGCGCGTCGCCGAACCCGGTTTTAAATCGGTTGCTCCCGGCAATGGCGTAATCATGAAACCACCCGTCTCTGTTTGCCACCATGTATCCACCACTGGACAGCGACTTTCACCTACCACGGTGTAGTACCAATTCCATGCCTCTGGGTTAATCGGTTCACCCACCGAACCTAGTAAACGCAGACTACTGCGATCACTTTCTCGGACAAAGGCATCCCCTTCTCGCATCATGGCGCGAATTGCAGTCGGTGCCGTATATAAAATAGTGACATTGTGCTTATCGACAATATGTCCCGTACGTGCCCAACTTGGATATTGCGGCACCCCTTCAAACATCACGGTCGTGGTTCCATTCGACAATGGCCCATACAACACATAAGAATGTCCCGTAATCCAACCAACATCGGCAGTACACCAAAACACATCATCTTGTTTTAAGTCAAAAACTTCACGGAAAGTACAATTCACATAGGTTAAATAGCCGCCTGTGGTATGCAATACACCTTTCGGTTTTCCTGTTGAACCTGATGTATACAAAATAAATAGCGGGTCTTCGGCATTCATGGGTTCAGGTGGACAAATATCATTAACTGACATGATTTCCATGTGATACCACAAATCACGATCCGCTTTCATTTCGATCGGGTTACCTGTACGGTGCACCACAATGACATTTTGAACCGAAGATGTGCCTTCGATGTCGAGTGCAAGATCGACATTTTCTTTGAGTGGAATCGGCTTACCACCACGCATCCCACAATCCGCAGTAATCACGACTTTCGCCTGACTGTCATCGATACGACTTGCCAATGAGTCTGGTGAGAAACCGCCAAAAACCACGCAATGTACTGCACCAATTCGGGTACAGGCCAACATCGCAATTGCCGCTTCGGGCACCATTGGCATATACAACACCACACGGTCGCCTTTGCCCACGCCATGTTTTTTTAACACATTGGCAAAACGGCAAGTTTCATCATGCAGTTCTTCAAAAGAAATAATTTTATGCCGTGAAGGATGATCACCTTCCCAAATAATGGCCGGTTTATGTGGATGTTCTTTTAAATGTCGATCGAGACAGTTAGCACTGACATTCAATTCACCGTCAGCAAACCACTCGATCTTAAAATCATCTTGCTTAAAATTTGTATTTTTAACTTGGGTAAACGGTTTGATCCAATCGATCTTTTGCGCTTGCTCCGCCCAAAACTCATCTGGTTGTTCAATCGATTTTTGATAACGCTCAAAGTACTCCGACTCGTTGATGCGTGCGGTTTTTTTGAAACTTTCAGGTACTGGATAGATCTCTTTCATATTGTATTTTCCTTGATCTGATTCATCTCATCACGAGATGCCATGCCACATTTCTACTTTTATAATTCCTGCATCACAGCAGTATGACGATTAATTTTTAATCGCAGCAATCATGCTTTGGTCGTATTATTCTTTCCCATTTAAAGCACATCTATAAGCAAAATTTCAACAAAAACATGTTTTAATTCAGTATCTGACCAGTTCAATTAAACCTATACTGCAAAGGTAATTTTACTCAGCACTCCGCTTTTTCATTCTTTCATATACGTTGAGTTGATCCGATCATGAACACCAATGACTCTTCTTTCTTTTCCCGTCAGACGACCACTACATCGGATAATCCCCTGAAACCTGATGGACGTTTTGGTCGACTGAGCATGATTGGTTGGTATGGCTTTCTCAATATCATCAGCTTTTTTGCCATAATCGCTTTAAGCCTTGCCGTGGGTATTTTTAACATCAATACCATGGCGTTAAATGAGCAATTTGTTGGCATATTCACCGGGGTATCTGGCCTCGCCTATTTGGCAATTATTATTCTCTATATCTATTTCTATTGTGTCTTTGTCGTCCGTCGACTGCATGACCTCAATAAAGCCGGTTGGTTGCTACTGCTTTTATTTATCCCCGTGATCAATCTATTCTTTATCCTGTATTTATTATTGGCCTCAGGCACACCGACCGTAAATCAATACGGCGCGCCACGCCCTGCTGCCGTTTGGGAAAAAATTCTGGCATGGTTGATGATTTTAATCAGTGTCTTGTCGCTCTTGGCTACAGGTAGCATCACCTCGTATATGATGGGTAGCGGTGAAATTGAATCGCCGACAGAAATCATTCAACAAGGTACTGAATATTTCTAAGCCACTGACCGAATCTGAGCCTGTCTGAATTTTGATACATCTGTTCGCAAGCCTGTAAATGAGGGTTATTTTCGCCACTAATTTCAGGCAAAATAGCGAAAAACCGGAACATTTGGAAAACTCGTGGCTGAAAAAGAAAATGCCTTGAGTGATGTCACTCAAGGCACGACTCAACTTTTGCAAGAGGCAACAGAAAAAACGGCACAAACCGTGCTGGAACATACCTCTAAATATAATGACGCATACTCAACGATCGATAAATTTGTCGATGGATTTTGGGAACGCCTGCCATATATTTGTATCGCATTAATTGTTTTTACGATCTTCTATCTACTGTCTAAACTCTTTAGATTCTTTGTTCGTAAAGCGCTCACTGACCGTTCTTACTCAAAACAAAATCTAGTTTTGGTCCTGAACCGTGTGGGTAGCTCAGCCATTATGTTCTTCGGTTTCCTAATTGCAATGGTCATTGCGATCCCAGGTTTCACACCGGGTCAGCTCATGAGTGCATTAGGGATTGGTTCGGTCGCAATCGGTTTCGCGTTTAAAGATATTTTCCAGAACTTACTGTCAGGTATTTTGATTCTCCTCGGTGAACCGTTCAAAATCGGTGATGACATTATTGTGTCAGGCATGGAAGGTACGGTTGAAGATATTCAGATCCGTGCAACCTTCCTACGTTCTCCAGATGGTCGTCGTATCGTGATTCCAAACGCGACGGTTTACACCAGTGCGGTAACGGTGAATACCGCTTATCAACGTCGTCGTTGTGAATTTGTTGTTGGTATTGGTTATGAAGATGACATTCAGAAAGCTAAAAATATTGTTTTGGCTATTTTGGACAAAGACCCAACCATCTTGAGCCAACCTGCGTTTACCGTAAACGTAAATGCTTTGGCTGATTTCTCAGTCAATCTGAATGTCCGTTGGTGGGTAGATACCACAGAAACCACCACTGCGAACTCAATTAGTGAAGTGCAAGAACACGTTATCCAAGCATTTAATCAAAATGGTATTTCAATTCCGTACCCTGTACAGGAAGTGAAAGTTTACCGTGGTGATCAAGCTGAGACAGAAGCGTCAACAGCTAAATAATCGCCCTAAAACGTACGGAATCACAGTTTCTGTCCGGATAATTCGGTTGCCTAAGCTGACTGCTTGGCAACCGTTTTTTATGAGCAAATCGACCTCATAAGGGATAAATCCACCTTCAGGCCCAATAATGATCGTACATCCATGTTGAATCCCTGCAGGCATCACATCTTCGACATAAGGGTGCGCCACATAAGCCGGATAGGCCGAGGAGATCATGCTCGGCAAAACATCCTCCACAAAGGGTTTAAAGCGTTTATACAATTCAATTTTGGGCGCAATGGTGTCACCTGCCTGCTCCAAACCCAACGTCACATAGTGATCGAGCTGCTGTAAAAATGGTGTCTGCCAATAGCTTTTATCCACGCGATAACTGTGCAGCAGAATGATTTTTTCTACACCTAAAGTGACTGCATCCATGATCAGACGGCGCAACACTTTCGGACGAGGCATTGCCACAATTAAAGTCACCGGATGCTTTGCAGGTACTTCTTCTTCTTGTAAGGGTTTAAGTTGAATGCGCTCATCACTGATACTGACGATTTGGGTTAAATAGCGTTTTCCTTCCCGAATCCCGACTTTGAGTGTATCGCCCACCTGTATATTCACATGGTTTTTTAAATGCTCAATTTGACGTTTGGCGCTAATACTCCAAAGTTCAGATTCAGTTTGACGAGGATCAAGCAAGACGATGTTCATAAATAACCATATCAATTCACGCAAAGCATATGTCATTGAGGACAGGCGACATGGATGTCGCCTGTGCGCTGAGGTACAGGAAGTACCTTCAGCGTACAGAGGATTTTTGCTACTTTTAATCCTTTAAAAGTAGATTATGCCTACGAATAGGATGTTCAACGATCACCATAAAATAAGGCCGTGATAAAACTTGCTTAATAAAAATTAATGTATCGCAAAATTAAAACTTAAAGGTACTGATCAATCACCTGAATATGCTTTTGCAGCGACCCAGTATTCTTTTGCATAATCAGCTGAGCTGCATCATTTAAAGCCTGAGCTTTCGCAGTATTTTGAATGATGTCAACCAATGCACTGGCCGCCTGCTCGAAATCCCGCACAACCACAACCGCATGGGCCGCTACAAATTCATCCACAATGGTTTGAAAATTAAAATAATGCTGACCTAATACTGTCGGGACATGTAACGTAATGGGCTCCAAAATATTATGCCCACCACCAGGTTCATTTAAAGACCCGCCGACAAAGCACGCCTGACTCAGTGCCAGCCAAAGCCATAATTCACCCATACTATCTGCTAAATACACTTGTGTATCAGGCAAAATGGTCTGATTAAGGCTGCGGCGCTGGGTATTTAAATTTAGTTTTTGCGCTTCTACAAAAACGTCATCAAAGCGTTCAGGATGACGTGGTACGACGATACATAACACCTCAGGCTGTTGTTGCAAAATCGGCTGCAGTGCCGCGAGCAGTTTTTGTTCTTCGGGTGCATGCGTACTGGCAATGGTGATGATTTTACGCCCTTGCAAAGCCCAATCTTTTCGTAACTGCGCTGCTTGTTGCACAAAGCTATCGGGCGCATGAATATCAAATTTGATACTTCCCACGACCTGACTGGTATGCGGGTTTGCACCCAACTCAATAAATCGCGCTAAAGTTGCCTGATCTTGCGCCAATAATTGTTTCAAACTCTTTAGCATCGGCTGCGTCAAACTCGGGACTTTGCCATAACCCTTCGCAGATTTTTCAGATAATCTGGCATTAATCAATAAACACGGAACGTTGGCCTGATCGGCTTCAATCATCAAATTTGGCCAGAGTTCAGTTTCGACCAGAGCCAACATTTTCGGTTGATATTTTTCGATAAAACGACGGACTAATTTTTTTTGATCTGCCGGCAAATACACGGCCTGAAACAGTGATTCATACGGTGCTTTTAAAAATAATTGTTTCGCACGCGCTTGTCCGGTTTTGGTGGTATTGGTGACTAAGACCGGATGACCTGCTTTGAGATAATGTTCAATCAGCGGCTGTGCAGCGTTGGTTTCTCCTACGGAAACCACATGAAACCAAATTGCATTGCGGTTTTTAACCGGCTGAAATGGCCCAAAGCGCTCAAGACACTCTTGCTGATATAGTTGGAGATCTTCAGCACGTTTTTTGAGGCGCCATTGATATAGCGGCTTAATCAGTGCCAAAGCTGCGTTATACCAAAAAGGAGTAGTCAAATTATTACGCTCAAAAACGGTTTGAATCGGCAGAATATATCAGAGCATTATCCACATGTTAATGGATAATGCGTATTCAAGTGTCGATTAATAGGTTGAACGACCTGAACCAAATTTATTTTTCATGCTTGGATAATCAATATAGCCTTCGGCAACATCTGTTCCAATCATATTTTCCAACTGCAATTCATTCAGTGCAGCATTCGCCATTAAACGTTCAAACAAATCTGGATTGGCAATATAGGCTTTACCAAAAGACACTGCATCGGCTTTACCTGAGGCCAATAAATCTACAGCATCTTCACGGCTTAAACGCATATTGGCAATATATGGCACACCATTTGAGCGCTGTTTCAGATAATCACTGATACTGTCATCCGCTAGATATTCACGGGTAAAGAAAAATGCAATCTTCCTCTGCCCCAACTGCTCTAAAGCATAGCCAAAGGTTTCACGTGGATCATGATCGCCCATGTCGTGTTCATCACCACGCGGCGCAAGATGCACACCTACACGACCTGCCCCCCACACTTCAATCAGCGCATCCACCACTTCAAGCAATAAACGTGCGCGGTTTTCGACAGAACCACCATACTCATCTTCACGTAAATTGGTTTTGCTTTGTAGGAATTGATCGATCAAATAACCATTGGCCGCATGCAATTCCACACCATCAAAGCCGGCTTCTTTGGCTTTGATCGAAGACTGTTTGTATTGTTCTACAATGCTTTTGATTTCTGCAATCTCTAATGGACGTGGCACGACATATTCGCGTTTTGGGCGAAGCAGACTGACATAACCCGCCTGTTGTACCGCACTGGCAGAAACTGGTGTATCACCATTCAAAAGATCGGGATGTGAGACACGTCCGACATGCCACAATTGTGCCACAATTAAACCTTGCTGTTCATGTACGGCTTGGGTCACCAATTTCCAGCCCTGAACTTGAGCATCGGTAAATAAACCCGGCGTCTGCAAATAGCCATTAGCTGCTTCTGAAATGACTGTTGCTTCTGAAATGATTAATCCAGCACTTGCGCGCTGTGCATAATATTCAGCCATCATCGGCGTTGGAACACGGTCAATGGTTGCACGACTACGGGTTAGTGGCGCCATTACAACGCGATTTTTGAGGTGTAAATCACCCAAAATGAGAGGAGTATTAAGTTCAGCCATATATGTCTCGCCTGACACTTCAAATGCGAAAAATGATTTAAAGTGAGTTCTGCAGATAATCAATATATTGCTGAATGAGTTCTTCATTGCGTGAAAAATACGACCATTGACCATATTTCTCGGCTTGAATTAAGCCCGCCTGTTGTAACACAGACAAATGATTAGACATCGTAGACTGCGAAACATTACCGAGTTTTTCGATATTGCCAGCGCATACACCACGATTAAAGCCGCCACATTGTTCTTCTGACAAAAATTGTTCAGGTGTTTTTAACCATTCCAAGATTTGACGTCGAGTCGGATTGGCAAGTGCTTTAAAAATTAAATCAATATCCATAATTTAAACGGGTTTAATTAAATAAAAATTTGGACAACAAAGTTCTATTCAGCATCTTGAATACACTATATCGTATTTTTTCGATTTTTATATCGATTTTTTTAGATATATTGATCAAGAACAGATAGAACTTTGTTTTCTATATAAATTTAAATTACAAACCTTGTTTGAGGCTGGCTTCAATAAACTTATCTAAATCACCATCAAGTACTGCGCCGGTGTTTGAACTTTCCACACTGGTACGTAAGTCTTTAATACGCGAGTCATCTAAAACGTATGAGCGAATTTGACTGCCCCAACCGATATCTGACTTGGTGTCTTCCAACGCTTGTGCCGCATCATTACGTTTTTGCATTTCAAGTTCGTACAATTTTGCACGTAACTGTTTCCATGCATGGTCACGGTTGGCGTGCTGTGAACGTTGGTTCTGACATGCCACCACAATCCCTGTTGGAGCGTGAGTTAAACGTACCGCAGAGTCTGTTTTGTTAATGTGCTGACCACCCGCACCAGATGCACGATAGGTATCAGTACGAACATCAGCAGGATTGATTTCAATTTCAATATTGTCATCAATTTCAGGCGATACAAAAACCGCTGAGAAAGAAGTATGGCGACGATTACCTGAGTCAAAAGGTGACTTACGGACTAAACGATGTACGCCAGATTCTGTACGTAACCAACCATATGCATACTCACCTTCTACACGGATCGTTGCAGACTTGATCCCTGCCACATCACCATCAGACTCTTCCATGACTTCTGCTTTAAAGCCATGACGTTCAATCCAACGTAGATACATACGCAGTAACATGGATGCCCAATCCTGTGCTTCAGTACCACCAGAACCTGCTTGGATTTCGACATAGCATGGGTTCGGGTCCATCGGATTACTGAACATACGACGGAATTCTAATTTCGCAAGTTCTGCTTCCGCTGAAGTTAACTCTGCTTGCACATCCGCAAGTAAGCTTTCTTCTTCTGCTTCAACCGCAAGATCCAACATCGCTTGGGCATCTTCTAGTTGAGTTGAAAGCCCTTCGAGCACGTTAATGACGTTTTCGAGTTCACCTTTTTCTTTTGCCATTGCTTGTGCACGGCTTTGATCATTCCAAATTGCTGGGTCTTCCAGCTCACGTAGAACCTCTTCTAAACGCTCTTTTTTCAGATCGTAGTCAAAGATACCCCCGTAATGTTTGACCACGGTCGTTTAAGTCTTTTAGCTGTAATAGATACGGATTAATTTCCACGTGAATTACTCTCAATCAAAAAATTTGGCTTAAATAGCCGCCTATTATATCACAGAGAATTTGCACAGATTCAGCCAGATTGATCATCCAAATCATTGACTTCAATGCACATAATATGAACAATACGCTCGCGTTACTATTTATTACATTTTATTTACAACAATAATGTTTCGAGGGTTTTATGAAAAAGACATTACTTGCACTAGGGTTAGCTGTTATCACTTCATCAACTTTTGCTTATGATGCGCAAATTGATGGTGGCTATACATATACTGATTGGGATGATGACTATACAGATTCAGATCATTCTGTTGATGTAAAAGGTACATTGTACTTTGAGTCAGTAAAAACTGGTAATGGTCCGTTAAATGAAGCCGCATTCCTTGGACATAACAGCAACGTCTATGCGCAATATGCTTTTAATCGTAAAGAAAGCGTTGATTATATTGCATTTGATGAGTCTATTTCAGAATTTGGTTCAGGCAAAGATGAACAAGATACACATTCGATTTCGGCTGGTATCGAATACTACTATCAACAATTTTATGTAAATGGTGAAATTGGTACTTCTCGAGTTAAATACCAAGAAAATTATAAATTCCCTAGTTGGTCAGGTTCTTATAAAGACGACTATGATATAACAACTTACCGTGCATTGGTTGGTTTCTTACCTGTTTCTAATTTACTTTTAGCTGCTGGTGTTGACGGCGCTAAAATTGAAGATGGTGATGACGATAACCGTTTTGCTGTAAAAGCAAAATATGTTGCGCCTTTGAACAATGGTCAATACATCAACCTTGAAGCAGATGGTGCTTTTGGCGACGTTGATTCTGCAACAATTGGTGCAGACTATTACTTCGACCAAGCTTTTAGCGTGGGTGCAGCTTATAACATCGTTGATGATGGTAATGAAGACACGGATTACTTCGCTATTCGTTCAAAATACTTCCTTAACCCGAACCTAGCAATCGGTGGTCAAGTTGGTTTTGGTGATGACGTTCAAGCGTTCAACATCAATGCAACTTTCCGTTTCTAATTTCGTTTGAATTAGAATTTACATTAAAAAAAGCACCTCAAATTTGAGGTGCTTTTTTCTTTTGGATGTAATATTTACTTTAAAAAAAGTCCAGTTATTGACCAAATAATCTACAAATTCATATTATCTACACAGTTTTAATAAAACAAAACATTAATAATAATTGTATATTTTTCAACATCTTAAATTATTAAAATTACATAAAATTACCAAATACACAGTTCTGCAACTTTGCAGCGATTGACCATCTTTAAAATTTCTCTAGACTAAAACTTGTAACAAAAAATGTATTAAATTTAGCCAAACAATTTAGAGGGGTAGTTTCCATGAAAAAACTCGCAATTGCTTCAGCACTTCTTTCTGCACTTGCTATTACAGGTACAGCTCATGCTTATCAAGCAGAAGTGGGCGCTTCAGCTGGTTACATCGACCCAGATAATGGAAGCTCTGGCAGTGAATTTGGTGTAAACGGTACTTATTACTTCAACCCTGTTCAAACTCGTAACGCTCCTCTTGCAGAAGCTGCATTCTTAAACCGTGCAAGTAACGTAAATGCACATGCAACTTTCGCTGACCGTGGCGATGTTGACGACAATACTTATGGCGTTGGTATCGAATACTTCGTACCAAACTCAGATTTCTATGTATCTGGTGATGTAAGCCGTAATAATGTCGAAGTTGACACTCCATTTGGCACAGTAGACAACGATACAACCTACTACGGCGCTGAAGTCGGTTATCTTCCAGCACCAGGCTTCTTAGTTGCAGTTGGTGTGAAAGGTTGGGATAACGATGATGATGATGGTGTAGATCCAACTTTACGTGCTAAATACGTAACAACTTTAAGCAATGGTAAAGACATCAACCTTGAAGCGGGTGCAGCATTCGGTGATCTAGATGAATTCAATCTAGCAGCGGATTACTTCATTGACAAAACATTCAGTGTTGGTGCTGACTACTACAACAACGATGTCACTGATCGTAACGAAGTTGGGATCAATGCACGTAAATTCTTTAACCAACAAGTGAGCCTTGAAGGTCGTGTTGGTTTCGGTGAAGTTGGCAACAATGACTACAATTCATTTGGTGTAGCAGCGAAATACCGCTTCTAATCCATTGAAGTCAAAACCATAAAAAAACCGCTCTTCTGAGCGGTTTTTTTATTTGTCTGTAAAAATAGAATTTATTAAGCCAAGTGTAAAACTCTCAATTGAACACTGACATTTCCTCTAAATTCATTTTTATCGAGTTCATAGACCAAGCGAATTTGATCTTGCATAGGATTAAATTCATACTTTTCTGCCGCATTAAATGCAATTGCGTCCACTATTAAGCCATTATCTAAAGCAAGTTTTAATTTCAGATGCACATCTTTCAACCAACGATAATCTAAGACTTTAAATAGACCTTCATAGACCGGTGCAGGAAATTTTTGTCCCCATGGACTTAAATTTTGCAGAAGATCCACGGTTTCGACATTAATGGCCGAATCAGGCAATTCACCATCTGTCCAAATAGTCGCCTGAAATAAACTTTCATCTTGCTCAGCGATGAGTGCTTCAAAAGCGGTTTTAAATTCAGAAAAATGCTGCTTTTGAATGGTTAGTCCTGCTGCGGCAGCATGTCCACCAAAATGACTCACTAAATGCGGATGTAATTCAGCAATACGCTCAATACTGTCTCGAATATGAATACCTTCGATAGAACGCGCAGAGCCTTTAATATGTACGCCATCCTCATCTGCGGCAAAGACGATTGCAGGTCTATGGAATTGTTCTTTCAAACGCCCTGCAACAATCCCAATCACCCCTTGATGCCAATGCTGTTCAAACATGATCAAGGCTGCAGGTAAGTTATCCTGATCAAGCTGAATATGTTCTAACTCAGCCAGAGCTTCCTGTTTAATCTGCCCTTCGACTTGGCGTCTTTCAATATTGAGTTGATTCAACTGCTGCGCAATCGGATAAGCCGTACTTAAATCTGCCGCAATCAGACACTCAATCCCAATATCCATAGTCTCCATACGCCCAGCTGCATTGAGTCGTGGGCCAACTACAAAGCCCAAGTCCTGTGCTTTTAACTGTGCAGGATCACGACCGGCGATATCCAATAATGCACTGATCCCTGGACGACATAATCCTTGCTGTATCCGCTTCAAACCAGCATCGATCAAAATCCGATTATTCAGATCTAGACTTGCAACATCGGCATAAGTGCCTAAAGCCACCAAGTCCAAATATTGGCTGAGGTTGGCTGTGGATTTAGCATTTTTTTTGCGCATACTGGCCAAATTTGCCAACACATAAAATGCAACACCTACGCCAGCCAAGGCTTTACTTGGAAATTCACATCCCAATTGATTGGGATTTACCACCGCTTCTGCTTGTGGTGTTTCCTTTGTGGTCAGGTGATGGTCGGTAATGATCACCTGCATACCATGCGCCTGTGCCTGTGCTACACCAGCATGGCTCGAAATACCATTATCGACCGTAATCAGCACATCTGGTGTAAAGCTCACGAAGGCCAAATCAGCAATGGCGGGTGTCAGGCCATAACCATATTTGAAACGATCTGGAACCAGATATTCAACATCCGCGCCCATATCACGTAGTGCCAAGACCATCAATGCAGTACTGGTCGCACCGTCGGCATCATAATCACCAACAATGACGATTTTCTTTTGAGTATCAATTGCTTGATCGATTATTTCAATCGCTTGCTCTAAACCCTTTAAGTTTGGCGCATGTAAGTGCTTAAGCTTCAATTCCAGCTCTTGTGCGGAAGAAACCCCGCGACGTGCCAATAAATCAGCAATAAACGGGGCAACGCCCTGAATATCTTCAGGGCGCGTCAAATGGGGTCTTTGTTGAATTAAAAGTTTAGACATTTATGGCATCAGTCGCTGTAAAACCCATTGACCATCCTGTAGTTTATAACTCAAGCGGTCATGTAAACGATTCGGACGGCCTTGCCAAAATTCATAATAATCCGGAACTAAACGATAGCCACCCCAAAACTCAGGTTTCGCCAATACGTCTTTGCTTTCCACTTGATCATGCAAATTTTGGAATCGCTGTTGTAATTCTTCACGACTGGCGATAACACCACTTTGTGGAGTGCTAATGTGTGCTGCGATTTGGCTGTCACGCGGTCGTTTATGGTAATAATCCGTCGATTCTTCGAGAGATATCTTTTCCACACGACCACTGACCCGAATTTGACGTTCCTGCTCTTGCCAATAAAACAATAACTCTGCATAAGGATTATTGAGCAGATCGTTACCTTTTTGACTGTCATAGTTGGTGTAGAAGTCATAACCTGCATGGGTCGCACCGCGCAACAAGACCGTCCGCACGTGCGGACGACCTTGGGCATTTGCCGTCGCCAAAGACATAGCATAGGGTTCATGCAATTGTGCTTCTAAGGCATGGTTAAACCATAATAAAAACTGCTCATGTGGATCACGGTTCACCTGATCTTCATGCAACTCACCTTTTTGATAAGTTAAACGCAGTTCACTTAAGTCCTTAATCACATCATTCATGCAATTTCCCCTCTTGATTTAAGCTGCATTGGCACGAACAGCATCAGCCAAATGATTTGCCAATGCGGTGACTTCTTCAAGGTCATTACCTTCAACCATGACACGAATGACCGGCTCTGTGCCTGATTTACGAATCAAGATGCGACCACGCCCTTTAAGCTGAGCTTCAGCTTTTTCAAACTCGCTCACCAGTGCAGGTACGGCGTAGGGATCAAACATCGCAGCCAAGCGAACATTCACCAAGACATTTGGTAATAACTCAAACCCTTCCACCAATTCATGCAAAGCTTTACCTTGCTCAACCATCACCGTTAACACCTGAAGTGAAGCAATGATCGCATCACCTGTGGTGCTCTTGTCCAAAGTCAAGATATGACCTGATGGTTCACCGCCCGTTACCCAGCCCTTTTCTTCTAGGCCTTGTAGAACATAGCGGTCACCAACTTTGGCACGAAGCAACGGCACTTTGGCTTGATCTAAAGCAATTTCAAGCGCCATATTGCTCATTACGGTACCCACGATACCCGCAGGTTTTTGACTCGCTTGAGTGGCTAAAATATAAAGAATATGGTCACCAGTAATTTGCTGACCGTTTTTATCGACCATAATCACGCGGTCGGCATCACCATCAAAAGCGATCCCTAAATCTGCCTGATGTTCAACCACTGCTTTTTGTAAAAACTCAGGATGTGTCGAACCACAGTCTTTATTGATGTTTAAACCATCCGGTTCGTTAAACAGCGCAATCACTTTTGCACCGAGTTCACGATACACCGAAGGGCCGACGCTATAGGCTGCACCATTGGCACAGTCCACCACAATTTTTAAGCCTGTCAGGTCAAAATGGTACGGGAAGGTTGATTTACAAAACTCGATATAACGACCATTGGCATCTTTTACACGCACACTTTTACCTAAGTTTGCAGGGTCTTCGATCACCAAGTCATTTTCAAGTTCTTTGTTAATGGCTTCTTGAATTTCATCCGGCAATTTTTTACCTTCGCTCGAGAAAAACTTAATACCATTGTCAAAATACGGATTATGCGACGCCGAGATCACGATGCCTAAGCTGGCATGTAATGCACGGGTTAAATGGGCAATTGCGGGTGTAGGTAATGGACCCAACAAGTGAACATAAACACCTGCTGCGTTTAAACCGGCTTGTAATGCTGACTCTAAAATATAGCCCGATAATCGGGTATCTTTACCTAGTACAACGATGGGCTTTGCTTTTTTACTGTATTGTTTTAATACTTTACCTGCGGCAAATCCTAGTTTTAATGCAAATTCAGGGGTAATAGGCAATTCACCGAATTTGCCACGAATGCCATCTGTACCAAAATAACTCATGTTGTACTCACTTCTTAATGGTGATCTTAATCATCACTTTTTACTGCAAATACTTTACACCAAAAACAAAAAGGCCGTCATATTAATGACGGCCTTTTCGGCTAAAAGCTACTAAATATCAACCAACACGGTAGTTTGGTGCTTCTTTAGTAATAGTCACGTCATGTACGTGAGATTCAGACATACCTGCCGCAGTAATTTTGACAAACTGTGCATTTTTACGTAAGTCATCGATCACCGCAGAACCGGTATAACCCATAGATGAACGTAAACCACCCATCATTTGATGAACGATGTTACCCATTGGGCCTTTGTACGGTACGCGACCTTCAATACCTTCTGGTACAAGTTTTTCAGCGCCTGCTTTTGAGTCTTGGAAATAACGGTCAGCAGAACCTGTTGCACCTGCCATCGCACCCAATGAACCCATACCACGATAGGCTTTGTAGTAACGACCTTGGAAGAATTCAACTTCGCCCGGTGCTTCTTCTGTACCCGCCATCAATGAACCTACCATGATGGTACTCGCGCCTGCACCAATCGCTTTTGCCATATCACCAGAGAAACGGATACCACCGTCTGCGATCAATGGAATTTGATCTTTTAGTGCATTGGCAACGCTGTCAATCGCAGAGATTTGCGGCATACCAATACCAGCCACAATACGTGTAGTACAGATTGAACCCGGGCCAATACCCACTTTCACTGCATCTGCGCCAGCATCTAATAATGCAAGAGCTGCATCACCAGTCGCGATGTTACCGCCAATCACTTGAACTTGTGGATAGTTGGCTTTTACCCAACGTACACGTTCAATTACACCTGCAGAGTGACCATGTGCTGTATCAACAACAATCGCATCAACACCCGCTTCCACCAATGCTTCTACACGGCTTGGTGTTTCTGCACCTGTACCAACTGCAGCACCAACGCGTAAACGACCTAAGTCATCTTTGCAACTGTTTGGATAGTTTTCAGCTTTACGGAAATCAGTAACCGTGATTAAACCTTTCAGTTCGTTGTTGTCATTTACAACAAGGACTTTTTCAATACGGTGCTTTTGAAGTAATGCTTGGATGTTTTCTTTTGATTCGTTTTCACGAACAGTCACCAAACGATCATGACCTGTCATGATGTTACTAACAGGTTGCTCAAGATTGGTTTCAAAACGAGTGTCACGACCAGTAACAATACCCACCACTTGACCGTCTTTCACCACTGGTACACCGCTGATGTTATTTGCTTGAGTTAAAGCAATCAGCTCACGTACAGTCGTTTCTGGTGTAACGGTAATTGGGTCTTTCACCATACCTGCTTCAAATTTTTTCACGCGGCGAACTTCTGCAGCTTGTGCAGCAATATCCATGTTTTTATGCAGGATACCGATACCACCGTTTTGCGCCATTGCAATCGCCATACGTGATTCAGTCACAGTATCCATTGCAGCAGAAACAAGTGGAATATTCAAATTGATGCCACGTGTGAAACGTGTCTTAAGAGAGACATCTTTTGGGAGAACAGTAGAATAGGCAGGGAGTAATAAGACATCATCAAAGGTTAGGGCTTCTTGAACGATGGTCAACATAACAGTCTCGCTGGTAATTTCCGTGAGCCATTATATACAAATTTCCGTTCAATTTTCATTTTAATTGCGGCAATTCTTTACGGAGTTTTCAATATTAACCATCGAATATGCTGTTTTCAGCAAGAATACACTGAGGGTTAGTCAGCAACTTGTTCAATACAGGCAGAATCCGAAGACTCTACCGCTTAATTTCAATAAATTTATTCTGGAACTAAAGCCTTAACTGACTTGATCGAAATCTTCGTCATTTTCAGCGTCATGCAATGGAATCATTTGATGCGCGATGCGTGCTTTATTACATTGCTCATCGGCGATTTGAACTTCTTTACAAGATGAACTACGTGCCTCATACATGTTACAACTCACCTGTTTGCCTACTTCTCCACCTAAAGCAATACAACGTGGATTTGCCTGATTTGTACCCACCATACATGAATACACCGATGTCACAGGTTCCGTATAATGTTCAGGCATATTTAGCCCTTCTGCCCAATAAAAAGAAACGCGATAGTGAGCACAACATGCTCCACAGGTTAAACATGCATCCTGAGTCGGTATTTGAGACAACATTTTTATCTATTCTCGTCATCTAAAAGCTTATTTTATGGACGAAAAATATTAAAAAATGTTATCTGCAAACTCAATTATTTTTTCTGAATTTTCAAGTCATTATACTGGGCAAGTAAAGACTGTTTCATCCATTAAATCGACACCACACTGCAAGGTTTCGATCCAATCTAAGAATTGATTGATCTGTTCTTTACCAATAAATGGCGTGCCGTGCTGCGGTACGATCATTTCCACATCCATCGTCCGTACCATGTTGACCCACAGACGGATCACTTTGTTTGAACACATATAGCGCTGATGGAAGCCTTTCATTTTAGGAATATGAGCGGCAAAATTTTCTAAAGGTTTAGAGGCATCATCCACCATAGATGCGCCCATATCCCCTGAGAATAAAATTTTGGCAATCGGGTCATAAAATTGGAAGTTACCAACCGAATGTAGGAAGTGTGCAGGAACAGCCACCAAATGGCTGTTGCCTAATGGAATCACCTGACCATGATCTGGCAGTTCGATCAGACGATCTAGCCAGTTGCCTTTCATACGGTCACTCATAAATGCAGAGTTTAAATGCGGTAAGAAACGCGCCCACAGTTTAGATGCCACTACTTTGGCGTCGGTATAAACCAACCAACGTGGCATCGAAGTAATAATGTCAGGGTCCTGATGCGAGGCCATCACATAGTCAAGATTGGTCAAACGGGTATATTTATTCAGTTCCATAGTCAGTGGGACATAGGTCAAGTCACCACCTGGATCAAGCACTGCTGCGCGCTCATTATCCAAAATCAGGAACTGGTTCGCCTGTACGCCCTCGCCTTTTACCAAACTGGTAAAGCTAATACATTTATGCTTTCCATCATCATAAAGTACCTGTGATGTTGTGCGTTCGAAAGCCATTCCCATTCCCCAAATTTTTTATCAAAAAATATATATTCTATAGGTGAATAACATATATTTATTTAGGGAAACTTACAATAAATATTCAGTCAATATTATCTGAAATATCAGTAAATTGGGTCTCATTTATTGGCAAATAATCCTGAGTTTTTAACTCAGGATTTCATGTGTTTTTTAATATGGTGAGATTGGTATTTAAAATAAATAGTGTTGTGCCAACGCAGCCAAACCAATCACCAAGAATACCAAGGCGCCAATTTTATGAATCAGTGAAATCGGTAGTTTTTCTGCTAGTTTGTTGCCAATAAATACCGCAGGCGCATTAACCAACATGATGCCTAGTGTCGTCCCCAATGTCACCCAGCCAATACTGTCAAATCGTGCTGCCAGTGCAACTGTAGCAATTTGGGTTTTATCTCCAATCTCAGCCAAGAAGAACAACACGAAAGTGGCACCAAAAACCCCATATTTTTGCCATTTATTGATACTTTCAGATTCATCATCCAATTGATCGGGGATCAACATCCACACCGCCATAGCAATAAAGCCCAGAGAAACGATCCACAATAAAACGGTTGGACTTAAAACAGTGGTAATCCATTGACCCAACACAGCAGAAACCCCGTGGTTCACCACAGTCGCGAGGAAAATTGCAATTAAGATCGGAACGGGTTTACGAAAACGTGCAGCAAGCAGTAAGGCAAGTAATTGTGTTTTATCGCCCATTTCTGACAGGGCAACAACAGCAAGGGAAATGAAGAAAGCGGTTAACATGGTGCATTTCTCTGGCTAGCAATAACATATACCGATGACTTATCCCTCCTGCTAGCCAATGTGCAGAGTGATAAATCAAAGGTCTTGCCAACAAAAGAAAGCTACGAAGAGCTCATTTGGTTCTTTGCTATGATGACCATGCTCGTTTTAGAGCAAATATGTTGACCATCACCTTTTTACTTTGCGTAAAAAGCGGCTACTCCCCAATGAAGTAATGCTATTCTAGCGAGGAATGCATGTTTTCGCAATTTTAATTTTCGATGACTCAATTTGATATGCAAAACAATAATCAAAAATTTCAAGAATTTATTCAACACTATATGCATGTGCAGGATGTATTAATCATTGCAGGCGGCCCGTCTCAGCTCAATTTCGACTTAACCACCATTCAGCCCTCAAAAAAACTGCTGATCATTTGCTGTAATCAAAGTTTTCTTCAACTTCCTCAGGCTCAAATTGCTCATCATTCAGACTATGCATGGTGGTTACAGTATCAGCCCATGCTCAAAGCCTGCTTTCAAGGTGACATCATTAGCGGATGTGGTTTAGGTCACAACCGTCCATATCCTGAACATGAAGTGATTAACTTTAAAACCGTGCGTATCGATACGCAAGCAGAGTTATTTCATTCACCGTACTTTGTGTATGGTAATAATTGCGGCCTTCAAGCCTATTCACTCGCACATCTCTTTCAACCGCATCGTATTTGGCTGATGGGCTATGACTTTCAACACCAACAAGGTCAAACACATGCTTATCAGCATCAACATGTGCAAGAACTGGGACATTATGAAAAGTTTTGGGGTTTATTTTTAAAAGACTTCCAACGCTTTGAACATTTACGACATAAGCTTTGGTCGACGGCGCAGCCACATCGTACGCTTCCACTCACCTATAACCTCAACGCAAACTCGGCATTAAAGCTCTACCCTTCACCCATTGAACTTCCTGATTGGCTTTGTCAGTCCACCACCACGCCATAAAAAAACCCTGCCAAAGCAGGGTTCATTTTGAAACTTAAACAGGTCAGATTAGATCAATAAAGTTCGGATATCTTTGAGCAGCTTCGTCAGTTTATTGGCAAAACGTGCAGCATCTGCTCCATTAATTACACGGTGATCGTATGACAATGACAGCGGCAGCATCAAACGTGGATCAAAGCTTTCACCATTCCATACTGGCTGCATGGTTGCAGGTGAAATACCCAAAATCGCCACCTGTGGCCAGTTGACCAACGGTGTAAATGCCGTGCCACCTATTGAACCCAGACTGGTAATGGTAAAGTTCGCACCTTGTAGATCTTTTGGCGACAGTTTTTTGTCACGTGCTTTTTGACTCAGTTCACCCAGCTCAATTGCAATCTGCTTAATCGATTTTTGATCTGGATTACGCAGTACAGGCACGGTCAAACCATCAGGCGTGGCAACGGCAATCCCCATATGGATTTCATTACGTAACAATACTGACTTGCCATCATCAGACAAATGACCTGCAAATTCACGCTCTTCTTTCAACAAATAAGCCACTGCTTTGATGATGAAAGCCATAATGGTTAAGCCAATACCTTCTTTCTTAAAGTTAGCTTTTAAATCATTACGCCAAGCTTCAAGATCAGTAATATCCGCTGCATCGAACTGCGTCACTTGCGGGATAAAGTTGTTTAAAGACAATTGCGGAATCGACACTTGTTGTAAACGCGTCAAAACTTTCTCTTCGACACCACCAAAAGCATCAAAGCTTGGCAACTTCGGCAAACCTGAAACCTGTGCCACAGCTTGAGCTGCAGGTGCAGCTTGCGGAGTGGTCAAACGGGTTTTCACATAAGCGAACAAATCTTCTTTCATTAAACGCTTATGCGGGCCCGATGCTTTGACTTCTGCCAAAACCACACCCAATTCACGTGCAAGCTTACGAACGGCAGGTCCTGCATACACTTTGGCATTGGCAGCATTTTGCTCTTTGGTGAGCTTATCTGCGCCTTGTGGTTGCGGTGCTGCTGCTTCAACTTTGCTTTCAGCTTTAGGTGCAACTGTCGCAGGCTGTGCTACAGCTGGTGCAGGTTTCGCTGCTGGCGCTGGTGCAGGTGCTGCAACAGCTTGACCTTCGGCTTCAATCGTCACTAAAGCGACGCCTTCAGAGACACTTTGCCCTAACTGAACATGAATCGCGGTGATTTTACCAGCGGTAGAGCTTGGCACTTCTACCGTTGCTTTGTCTGATTCCACCACGATGATGCTTTGGTCTTTTTCAACCACATCACCCACAGCGACTAAAATTTCAGCCACTGCTGCTTTATCAACACCTAAGTCAGGCACTGCAATTTCAACAGGTCCAGACGCCGCAGCCGTAGACGGCGCTGGTGCTGCTTCTGCAACAACAGGTGCAGCAACAGGCTGTGCAGTTTCTTGCACAGGAGCCGATTCAACCGCAGCAGATGAAGCCGCCGTTTTCACCGTTAAAATCACTACACCTTCTTTCACTACATCGCCAGCGCTGATCGTGATCGATTCGACACGGCCTGATACAGTACTTGGGACTTCGACTGTCGCTTTATCTGATTCCACCACGATAATACTTTGATCAACATCAATCTCATCACCAACAGAGACCAAAATCTCACTTACCGTAGCTTTTTCTACGCCAATATCAGGGACTTGCACATCGACACTTTGCGACTGAGGAGCATTGGCTGCAACAGGTGCTGCTGCAGCTTGTTCTGCTTCCACAACCGGAGTTGGTTCTGCTGCTTGGTCTTCAGTTGCATTTTGTACTGGCTCAACGGTAGCAGTAC
The DNA here is from genome assembly GCF_013416965.1 of Acinetobacter sp. YH1901134. Taxonomy (NCBI): domain Bacteria; kingdom Pseudomonadati; phylum Pseudomonadota; class Gammaproteobacteria; order Moraxellales; family Moraxellaceae; genus Acinetobacter; species Acinetobacter sp. YH1901134. Next base: position 66,663 of record NZ_VPEW01000012.1, read on the forward strand.
TTTGACCTTCTGCTTCCAACTCGATCAGCACAGCACCTTCAGCAACACTGTCACCTAGATTAACTGCAATGCTTTTCACCACGCCTGCCGAAGTGCTTGGCACTTCAACAGAGGCTTTGTCAGACTCTAACAACACAATGCTGTCATCAACGCTAATGGTGTCGCCGACTTTCACTAAAATCTCAGCGACCGTTGCTTTATCTACACCAATATCAGGAGTCGTAATTCGCATGATTAGTTCTCCTCTTTGTAGTCAGCCACAGCATGCAGTTCCGGCGTTTCCTGCGGAGCCCATGCCACTGGACGGTCAGTATCTAGTTCAAAGCTTGAGATAGCATCTTTGACTAAACGCGCATCAACTTCGCCTTCATCCGCGAGTTTTTTCAATGTTGCTACCACAATATGTGCGGCATCGACACCAAAGTAGCTACGTAAGTTGCCACGTGTATCTGAACGACCATAACCATCTGTGCCTAATGCAACGAACGGACGATTGTCTGGAAGATAAGCACGGATTTGTTCGCTATAAGCACGCATGTGATCGGTTGCCGATACCACAATACCGTCTTTTTCACGAAGTAATTGAGAGATCCAAGCTTCTTTCGTATCTTCAGCCAATGGATGTAGGCGGTTGTATTCTTCACACGCCATACCATCACGAGCTAATTCGTTAAAGCTAGTGACGCTCCACACATTTGAATGAATTTGATATTCATCACGAAGGATTTTCGCTGCTTTAATCACTTCACGCAGAATCACACCTGAACCCATCAATTGAACCGTTGCTTTCTCATCTTCTTCGAAGAGATACATACCACGTTTAATGCCTTCTTCAGCACCTTCAGGAATAGCTGGATGTTCGTAGTTTTCATTCATTACTGTTAAGTAGTAGAACACACGCTCTTGGTTCACGTACATGCGTTTTAAACCATCATGTACGATTACTGCCAACTCATAACCAAAACATGGGTCATAAGAAATACAGTTTGGAATCGTATTTGCCAAGATATGTGAATGACCATCTTGGTGCTGTAAACCTTCACCGTTCAGTGTTGTACGACCCGCAGTTGCGCCTAACAAGAAACCTTGCGCCTGCGCATCACCTGCAGCCCATGCAATATCGCCAATACGCTGGAAACCGAACATCGAGTAGTACATATACATCGGAATCATTGGCAAGTTATTGGTTGAATAACTGGTTCCTAACGCAGCCCAAGCACTCATCGCACCCGCTTCGTTAATCCCTTCTTGTAACATGTGACCATCTTTAGCTTCACGGTAATGCATCAACTGTTCTTGGTCTTCAGGGGTATATTTTTGACCATGCGCAGCATAGATCCCCAACTGACGGAACATACCTTCCAAACCGAAAGTACGCGCTTCATCTGGCACAATTGGTACGACACGATCTTTAATGGCTTTTTCTTTCAATAATGATGAAATCAAACGTACCATCAACATGGTCGTCGATTGCTCTTTACCGCCACTGCCTTTGAGTACCGCATCAAACACAGACAATTCAGGAATCGCCAGCTGCTCGCTTTCTTTACGACGTGCAGGTAAATAACCACCCAATGCCTCACGACGTGCTTTCATGTATTTAATTTCAGGTGAATTTTCACTTGGACGGTAGAATGGCACTTCTTCAAGCTGTTCATCGGTAAATGGCAAGTTGAAACGGTTACGCACGTATTTCAACGACTCAAGCTGCATTTTCTTGATTTGATGCGTCTTATTGACTGCTTCAATCTCTTCCGACAAACCATAACCTTTGACTGTTTTTGCCAAGATAACTGTTGGCTGACCCGTTTCCTTCATCGCTTCGGCATAAGCCGCATACACTTTGAATGGGTCATGACCACCACGGTTCAGGTTATCAATATCTTCATCGCTTAAGTTGCGCACCAACTCTTCAGCTTCAGGATACTTACCAAAGAAATGTGCACGCGTATACGCACCGCCTTTCACTTGATAACGCTGGAAGTCACCATCGACCGCTTCTTCCATCACCGCTTTTAAGGCACCTGAATCATCTTTTGCCAGTAGCGGATCCCAATGACGACCCCAAACCACCTTAATTACGCGCCAGCCTGCACCACGGAACAATGATTCAAGTTCTTGAATAATTTTACCATTACCACGAACTGGGCCATCAAGACGCTGTAAGTTACAGTTCACGACCCAAATCAGATTGTCGAGCTTTTCACGACCTGCAAGTGAAATGGCACCTGTACTTTCAGGTTCATCCATTTCACCATCACCGAGGTAAGCCCAAACTTTACGGTTTTCTTCTTTGATCAGGCCACGATTCATCAAGTACTTTTGGATGTGTGCTTGATAGATCGACATGATTGGACCTAGACCCATCGATACGGTTGGGAACTGCCAATAATCTGGCATCAAATATGGATGTGGGTATGACGGCAAACCTTTACCGCCGACTTCACGACGGAAATTATTTAAGTGTTCTTCAGTCAAACGACCTTCTAAGAACGAACGTGCATAGATACCCGGCGCACAGTGACCTTGATAATAGATCATGTCACCGCCAAAGCTGTCGCTATTGGCACGGAAGAAGTGGTTAAAGCCCACGTCATATAAAGTTGCAGATGATGCAAAACTTGCCAAGTGACCACCTAAGTCATCACCTGTTTTATTGGCACGCAGTACCATCGCTAAAGCATTCCAGCGGATCAGCGCACGAATACGGCGCTCCATATCCGAATCACCCGGCATAGGCGGTTGTTCTTCAACTGAAATGGTATTTAAGTAAGGAGTATTTAGTCGCTGAATGGGAACGTGCTTAGCAATCGCTTGTTGATAGAGTTTTTCAAGCAAAAATGCAGCGCGGTCAGTTCCCATGTGCTGTAAAACTGAATCAAATGCGTCCTGCCATTCTTGGGTTTCTTGCGCATCTGTATCGCCATAAAACGCCATACTTCACCTATCCTATGTGCTAAATATATGGCTCTATTAGTACCATATTTTGGCTAGGCTCAGTTATCGCCACAAATGAATACGAAATAGCTCTGTTATTTATTTACTAAATACTCATTGATTAACAATTACACAAATTTACATTTTTGGGTCAATTTTCGCCATTTTTCATACAGACAATATTTTTTAAAATGATAATTTTATAGTTATTAGCGATAAATAAAAAAGCCATTGTCTGTAGAGGTTCAGACAATGGCTTCGTATATAGATGTTATATGTGCTTATGGTAACATCGCTAAATACGTTGATGGATTTTTACGTTGACCATCTTTCACTACTTCGTAATGTAAATGTGGGCCAGTACAACGACCAGTACAACCAACGTTAGCAATATGCTCACCCGCAGCAACACGGTCGCCTACACGTGCAATTAAGCGTGATGCATGTGCATAACGTGTCAGGTAACCATTACCATGGTTAATTTCAACATATTGACCATAACCTGTGCCCCAACCTGACTTTGTTACAATGCCTGGACCCGTTGCATAAATAGGTGTGCCACTAGCCGCAGAAAGATCTAAACCTGAATGATTTTCTGCACGGCCACCCATGGTACGACCACCATAGTTTGAACTTACACGCTTCATGTCTGGAAGTGGGTGGGCAATTAACCATGAATATGGATTATTTGAACTTGCTGAATAGTTTTTAGAGGAATTGCTTGAACCGTATTTTTTTGCGATTGTCGCATTGTTAAGTTCAATTGATTTTTCACGAATTTTAACATTCAACTTTGTTTCTGCTGGAATATCAATATCATTGCTTTCAGAGTAAGCACCTTGAGACAAAGTGCGAGTTAACTGTTCAATACGATCTGATGAATCTGCTTGATTTAATTCAACTAAATCTGCAAAAGCGACTGAAGCGGCCGAAGCAGCCAATGAAAACGCCAATAAAATACGTCGTAAATGCATAAAAAACCTCTATAAACTGTTCTCTTTTGTTCCTTGTGTGATTTCGTCCTTGATATCAGCCAAAAGGAGCGCATAAGATTAAGACATAAACATGTAGGAAATATGTATGTCAGAACCTGTCAACGTCTTTCAACCAACAAGAAAACACATAAAAACAGGAAACTTTTCGTTTCTCTCAACGCAAGTTGCTGCATGGCAGAAGCTTACGAAAATTGTCCAACCGCTATTGCCCCAACCGGATCAATGGCAAGTCGTTTGTTATATAAACGGTGTACTTATATTAACTGGTGAAAATCAGGCACTGATAAGTCAGTTGGCCTATTTACAAAAGCAATATATTGCACAGTTATCACAAATATACGAATTCAAGGATTTACACAAGATTCAAGTTCGTCTGAGAACTCCGTCTCCAACGCCCCATTCCCCTGAAAAAATTTCAAGAACCCTCAGTACAGAAACTCAGGATTTACTCCGTAATGCTGCTGACTTTGTGAGCGACCCTAAGCTTAGCCAAGCAATGCTGCGTTTGGCAAGCAATAAAAAGTAACCACCGAGTTGTAACAGATAAATTTGAATATTCAGAATGTGACAGACTTAACACTTACAAATGATACAATATAACATCACTATTATAAGACAATGACTTATGTCACATTCACATAACTAATTGGGCAATCTTTAATGTCATCAAATGTTACAATTTCATAGCTGTCTGGATCACTTTTGACATTGCGTAATAACTGATTATTTAATGCATGACCTGACTTATAGGCATCATATTTCGCAATAATTTGATGACCGAGCAAATATAAATCACCCACAGCATCTAATATTTTGTGACGAACAAACTCATCCGAGAAGCGTAAGCCCTCTTCATTGACCACACCATTGTCATCTACACCAATGGCATTTTCGAGACTCGCCCCTAAAGCCAAATTATTAGCTTTGAGGTAATCTAAATCTTTCATAAAGCCAAAAGTCCGCGCTTCACTAACTTCATAGACAAATGTTTCGGTTGAAAAGTCGATAGTTGCCGACTGAAATTCTTTCTTAAATGCAGGATGGTCAAAATCAATCGTAAAATTTAATTGGAAACCGTCATGGGGTTGGAAGGCAGCACGTTTATCATCGATCAGTGCTTCGACAGGTTTGCGTATTTTTATGAATTTTTTAGGTGCATTTTGTTCTTGTAGTTCACCTTGCATAAGCAAATAAATGAACGGGCCGGCACTCCCATCCATAATGGGCACTTCAGACGCCGACACTTCCACGATCAGGTTATCAATCCCTAAACCAGCAATCGCACTCATAATGTGCTCAATTGTGCCCACCTTGGCATTTTCTTGCACCAAGTTAGAACACATGAATGCTTCTTGAATCAGCATAGCATCGGCTGGAATATCAATCGGTGGATTTAAGTCGATACGACGAAACACAATCCCCCCATCGGCATGATGTGGCACAAAGTTAATCATCACTTTTTGCCCACTATGCAGTCCGATGCCACTCGCTTTCACGATGCGTTTCAGGGTACGTTGTTTCAACATGTGTCTTCTATCATCAGTTCACAAAACCGCTATACGTTAGCATATTTAGCTATTGATAAAAAACAAAAAGGTAGCTGATCAGCTACCTTTTGTAATCAACAGACTTTTAAGTCATTGAATTTATTTTATTTACGCTGCTGATTTTTCAAATAGTCTTGAATACTCATTGGCGTAGGGCGTGAATTGGATGCTGACGCCGCTGCTGCAGATGGAGCTGTTGCTTCATTGTGCTGACGTTGAATCGCTGGCACATCATCTTCATCTACAGGTACTTGTGCAGAAGCGACTGTACGCGTTGCTTGTGCGACAGGACGTTTCACTGGCTCAGCAGAATCGGCAGAATTACGAGTTAAACCCGTTGCGATCACCGTTACACTAATTTCATCACGTGCATCTGGATCAAATACCGTACCGTAGAACACTTGACCTTCATCAAGATCCACAATTTGGTTCACCACATCAGTGATTTCTTCAATTTCACCGAAGGTTACGTCATCGCCACCTGTAACGTTAATCAAAATGCCTTTTGCATTCATGATGGTCACGTTATCTAACAATGGGCTACGGATCGCTTGTTCAGCTGCTTGACGTGCACGGTTTTCACCACGACCAGAACCTGCGCCCATCATTGCATAACCACGAGTACTCATGGCAGTTTTCAAATCGGCGAAGTCAAGGTTGATATGACCTGGACGCACGACAAGATCAAAGATACTACGTACAGCATTTAACAGTACGTCGTCTGCTTTTTTGTAAGCATCTTTCATCGAGATATCACGGAACACTTTCAGCAGGCGTTGGTTCGGAATAATAATCAGAGAATCAACATGTTGCTCAAGTGCTTCAATACCTTTCTCAGCAGATTGCTGACGACGTTTACCTTCAAAGTTAAACGGAGTCGTCACCACACCTACAGTTAAGATACCCATTTCTTTGGCAATTTCAGCAACAACTGGCGCAGCACCGGTACCTGTACCACCACCCATACCTGCAGTCACGAACACCATGTCCGTACCTTCAAGGTGTTGGCGAATCAACTCACGGCTTTCTTCAGCAGCAGTTTGACCCACTTGTGGATTTGCACCTGCACCCAAACCACGCGTACTTTGCTCGCCAAGTTGGATTTTAAATTGTGCATTCATGCGGTCGAGTGCTTGTTTGTCTGTATTGGCACAAACAAATTTTACACCCTCGATATCTGATTCCAACATGTGTTGCACAGCGTTACCGCCAGCACCACCTACACCGAATACTGTGAAACGGGCTTGACCGTTGCTGTCGCTTTGATCATCTTCTAAAAATTCAAATGAGGCCATGCCTAAAAAATTCCTAATCCATAATTGGCAGACACTTCAGCCCGTATACTGCCTTGATCTTAATAAAAATTGTTTTTTAGAATGCTGTCCAAGTTCCAGCTTGTCAAGTACAAGCAATAATCCGTACAACTTCCCAACAATATTCCCAAATATTTCAACTTAAAAGATCGACTTCAAGGTGTCATTGAAGCCCGACCATGCACGTTTTACCCGATTCAATACTGAAAGTTTTTCCGTATCTTCTGGCTCAACGATCGTATCTTGTGTTTCACTTTGACTGAAAATTAACAGACCTGCGGCAGTCGCGTATTGTGAACGACGTAAAGCGGCTTGCTGTTGATCATCAGCATACACTTGCATAGGTGGGTTACCTAAATGTGCAGAAACACCTAACATCCGACGCGCAAATGTCACCATCCCTTCAATTTGGCAGGCATCACCTGTGAGTACAACACCATGGTATAACCCATGAATCGCACCATGATCGACCAACTCATTACGCACTTGATTAAAGATTTCTTCATAGCGCGCAATAATGATTTCGGTCAGTTCAATACGGCTAATGGTTTGTGGACCATCAATACCTTGGAACTGAATCATACTTTCAGGTTTAACCACTTTCAGATCAACACAACCATACAACAGCTTAATGCGTTCAGCTTCTTCTGTTGTGGTTTGCAATACAGCAGCAATATCACGTGTTACATGCTCACCGCCACGTTGCAAGGTGTGTGTCATCGCCAAGCGACCATCTAAATACACCGCAATGTTGGTCGTACCAGCACCAATATCAACCAAGCACACACCATATTCTTTTTCATCTTTAAGCAAACTGGCTTCAGCTGTTGCTAATGATGAAATGACCATGCGTTCAACACCAATATTGGCACCTTTTAATGCGCGATCCAAATTCTGCATGGTGCTGATGGGCAACATCATCAAATGATAATGTCCTGTCATACTCCGTGCTGACATGCGAATCGGGTTTAACACCCATTCAGGTTCATCATCTAGTTCAAAACCTAAAGGTACAGCACTCACCAAATAATGGTCAGACGTTAAATGACTGGCTTTGGCCAGTTCTAAAGCACGCACCACTTCATTGGTGGTAATCGCATGGTCATTATTTTCAATTGGAGTACGACCAGAGGCATAAAAACTTTTTAGTTCAGCACTTGGAATGGAAATCCACGCAGAATGTACACGACATTCCGCCATATCTTCCGCTTCCTGCACTGCATTTTTAATTGCGGTAACAACTTTATCGAGACTGACAATTTTCCCTTTATTCATGCCGCGGTTACGAGCGGTCGCCATCCCTACCACTTGGATATTGTCTGGCGCGTGTACCTTACCAATCAAAACTGAAACTTTGTGTGTCCCAATGTCAATCGCAACAACCGAGGGAACAGCTTCATTCATTATTTACTACTACCATTCACATGTTTGTTTAATTTATGGCTTAAAGCCTCTACTTATAAAGCCGATCATTATGGCTTTACAGGCGCTGCATTCGCAATGCCTATGTCATCACTGGTTACAACAAACTGACCATTTACCGACTTTGCTGGCACAGAGTTTTTCCATTGAATCGCTAAACCATTTCGGTAGCGCAAATCGATGGCAGAAATTCGTGGCCATACAGGTTTTAAGTCACTGTGTGCGAGATAACTTAAACGCTGCAACTTACTCATGGTCTGATCTTGATCGACAATCACGCGTAAGCCTGAATCAAACTGCATAAACCAAGTCATTCGTTCGGTTAAATATAATTCTTTTAAACGAATGCCAACAGGTATAAATAGTTGATTAATTTCATTATAGCGACGCATCATCATTTTGGACTGACTCGTCGGCCCATGCAATAACGGTAAATTCTGATGATTGGTCGGGGTTAATTCGGCAAATACATCACCACTGTCGCTTAACAGTCGCCCAGTTCCCCAACGTGCAATCGCTTGACGCGGCATCACCCGTACACGAATTGCATTTGGCCAAGCACGCGATACCACCACGCGATCGACCCAAGAGATTTCTAAAGTACGGTCACGAATGACACGTAAATCAGAGGTAAAATAGTTTTCAGTCATCATCGGTGAAACGTATGATATGACTTGTTGTTTTTCTTGGGCGCTCCGCACACCCACCACATCAAGTTCAGCCACACGTGCATCCGTCATGACTTTATATAGCCCCCAAATTCCGGCAATCAAAACCACACATGCAATAAACAACAACAGCCATCCACCCACATTGGTAAGTTTTTCCTTACGTGTCGGTGGTTTGTCATGTATCGATGTCGTTGCTGCACGTTTACGGCGCATAGACGCAGGAAGTTGAGCCATAATTTAGTGTGCCGCACCTGTCAGGGTTTGTTCCAAAATCGCGACACAAAGATCATCAAAACTATAGCCTACAGCATTGGCAGCTTTTGGCACTAGAGAATGACTAGTCATACCCGGAACAGTATTTACCTCAAGTAACCAGAAGTTTCCTTCTGCATCTTGCATCGCGTCAATACGGCCCCAACCACTCGCACCTACCGCTTGGAAAGCGCGTAAAGATAAAGCTTGTAGACGCTTTTCTTCATCTTCAGTCAAGCCACATGGAATACCATATTGCACATCGTTACGGTTATATTTCGCTTCGTAATCGTAAAAAGCCACATCTGCAGGCGGTTCCAAACGGATCACCGGTAATGCCTGACCATTTAAAATCACAATGGTAAATTCACGTCCGGTAATCCATTTTTCAGCCATCACGACTGCATCATGCTGGGTCGCTTTTGCAATTGCGGTTGCAAAGTCTTCAATTTTTTCAACTTTGCTCATACCAATGCTTGAACCTTCATGCACCGGCTTGATAATAAATGGCAAACCAATTGAATCTACAATTTCTTGTAAATCTGAATCTTTACTGACAATACGATAAGGTGCTGTCGGTAGTTCTGAACCTTGCCAAACTTGTTTAGTTTTGACTTTATCCATACCAATCGCCGAGCCTTGAACGCCCGTTCCAGTGTACGGAATGTTTAACCATTCCAAAGTACCCTGAATTTGACCATCTTCACCACCACGACCATGAAGTACGATAAATGCACGGTCATAAGCCACCAACTCAGTCACACTGCGTTGCTGCGGATCGAATGCTTCGGCATTTACACCCGAACGCACCAATGCTTCAAGTACAGCTTTACCACTATCGAGAGAAACCTCACGTTCGGCAGATTTCCCACCTAATAACACGGCAACTTTGCCGAATTTTGAAGCATTTGACACGTTTATATCCTTAAACTTTTATCTACGGTCTAAACAAACTTTGGATCACCAAGCGGTAATCATTTTACATAGAGATTGTTTTGAGCAAGTTCGATTGAGATTGCTCCAACATTACCTGCGCCCTGTGTTAATAACAAGTCATTTGCTTGTAACACTTTTTTCATTACTGCTTGTAAGTTGCCTTCTACTGGATCGATAAGAATCGGCTCAACTTCACCACGTAGACGAATGCTTCGAGCCAATGCACGACTATCCGCACCCACAATTGGTTTTTCACCCGCAGGATAAACTTCTAATAACAACAGTTGATCAACTTGTGACAAGACATCGACGAAGTCATCAAAACAGTCACGCGTACGGCTAAAACGGTGCGGTTGGAACATCATCACCAAACGACGATCTGGATGACTTGCACGTGCCGCTTTAATGGTCGCTTCGACTTCTTTTGGATGGTGACCATAGTCATCGACCAATTTCACCAAGCCATCTTCAACTTCAAATTCGCCTTGTACTTGGAAACGACGACCTACACCACTGAAGCTTTCTAAGGCACGCGCAATCGCAGCATCAGAAACACCTTCATCCGTTGCAATACCAATCGCTGCCAAGGCATTTAAGATATTATGAAGACCCGGCAAATTAATGGTTAAACGTAATGGCTCACGGTCTTTACGCAAAACGGTAAAGTGTGATTGCATGCCTTCTTGAGCCACATCAACAGCACGAATGTCGTTGTCTTCATTGAAACCATACGTCACGACAGGACGACCAATACGCGGCATAATTTCACGGATGTTGGCATCATCACCACACATCACAGCTAAACCGTAAAATGGAAGACGCTGTAAGAATTGCACAAAGGTATCTTTCAATACATCGAAACTACCGCCATAGGTATCCATATGGTCAGCATCGATATTGGTGACAATCGTTGCCATCGGCTGTAAATGCAGGAATGACGCATCTGATTCGTCCGCTTCGGCCACGATATAACGACTTGCACCCAATGCAGCATTCACACCAGTACGATTTAACAAACCACCAATGACATAAGTTGGGTCCAGATTTTCTTCTGCCAACATGCAGGTCACAAGACTGGTTGTCGTAGTTTTGCCATGCGTCCCCGCAACGGCAATACCATGACGGTAACGCATTAATTCACCCAACATTTCTGCACGACGTACAACAGGTGTACGGGTTTCAATCGCCGCTTTCACTTCTGGGTTTTCAGAATCAATGGCTGTTGATACCACGATTACATTGGCGCCTTGAATATTTTCAGCAGCATGACCGATGAAAACTTGAATGCCGTTTTCTTCAAGCTGAGCCGTAGTTTTCGACGCTTTAATATCTGAACCTGAAACTTTATAGCCTTGGTTTTTCAATACTTCGGCAATACCGCACATGCCCGCACCACCAATCCCAATAAAATGGATGTGTTTAATACGGCGCATTTCTGGCACTTTAATGAGCTTTTTCGCTTGATCGGCAGGCGTTGATGGAGACATAGATTACTCGAATTTTACAAATCTTGAATTAAACCAACCACGTGCTGTGTCGCATCGGGTTGTGCCTGTTGTCGAGCCTTAACCGCCATTTCCATAAGTCGTTGGCGATTCATCAGCGGCTTCAACAACGCTGTTAAACTTTCTGCGGTCATGTCCGCTTGTGGGCAAATTTTTGCGGCATTGATATTGGCCAAGAATCCGGCATTTGCAGTTTGATGGTCATCCACTGCACTTGGCAGAGGAACAAACACGGCTGCTACACCCGCTGTCGCAATTTCAGTGACGGTTAGCGCACCAGCACGGCAGATAATCAAATCCGCTGCAGAATAGGCTGCTGCCATATCTTCAATAAACGGCTGAACTTCAACTTGCATATGTTCAGGTGCATTTGCATAACGAGCCAATGTGCTTTCAGCATTATTTTGACCACACTGGTGATATACACTGAGGGGCTGTTCTAATTGCTGTAAGGCAGCTGGCACACATTCATTTAAGGCACGTGCACCCAATGAGCCGCCCACAATTAAAACCCGTAATGGCAAACCAGCTTTTTCACGCTCTTGGTAACGCCATGACGGATTTAAAATTTCTGTAATTTCTTTACGTACAGGATTACCTGTGGTCACGATTTTATCTTGTGCAGGAAAGGTATTTGGAAATGCCTGACAGACAATTTTAGCCACACGTGACAACTGCGTATTGGTAAAACCTGCCACCGCATTTTGTTCATGGATAATGACTGGAATGCCCAATGCACGAGCTGCCAAGCCACCTGGCCCAGCCACATACCCCCCAAAGCCTGCAACTGCATCGACTTTGAGTTGTTTCATATAACGCATGGCACTCAATGTAGCTTTGAGAATTTTAAACGGTGCCATCAGCTTACGCACGACTCCATTGCCGCGTACGCCTTGGATATCAATTTGATAAATTGGAATATTATGATTTTTAAGCAGGCGATTTTCCATGCCTGTTGGCGTTGCGAGCCAAGAAACTTCACAGCCTTGTTGTTGCAACTCTTTGGCAACAGCGAGCGCTGGAAAGACGTGACCACCGGTTCCGGCAGCCATCATCATGACATGTTTCGGCTTTACTTGCGTTACTTCGGTCACTGTCTAATTCTTCAATTCTAAAAAGAGGCTAATGATATTCGATTTTAAGCAAACAATTGTAATCACAAACGCATGACCGTGAAAGGTAATTTACTTTTTTTCAACAGGCGTATGATTGTTTTTTTCTACTATTTTAAAAGTTTAAACTAGTTTTATTATTAATCTATGAGAATTGAAAAAAAATCAGACAATTTTTCACTTTAATTGCATTCACTTACAGTTTTTTTGCTTTTTTAGCTCCCCTCCCCTTAGCGCAGGACAAAAAAGAGCCCGTGAAGGACTCTTTTAAATCTAGTGCAAAATTAAGCTTTTAAACCTGTCTCAAGGACATCAAATAAATCATCGGCAATCGAGGTGCCAAATTGCGCATCAATTTCACGTACGCAGGTTGGACTGGTGACATTAATTTCAGTCACGTAATTACCAATCACATCCAAACCAACAAAGACCAAACCTTTTTCACGAAGGAATGGTCCGACTTTGGCTGCAATGGCTTTATCATTTTCGGTCAATGGACGCGCCTCGCCCAAACCACCTGCCGCCAAGTTGCCACGCACTTCACCATTTTGCGGAATACGCGCCAAACAATACGGTACGGGTTCGCCATTGATCATCAAAATACGTTTGTCACCATCCACAATTTCAGGGATGTAACGCTGCGCCATAATCGGCTGTGTGCCGTTATTGGTCAGGATTTCAATGGTTGAACCAATGTTTACGCCATCTTGGTATAAACGAAAAATGCCCATACCACCCATGCCGTCTAATGGTTTCACGATCACATCACCATGTTCTTGTAAAAATTCACGAATCAGACTTTGCTGTGAAGTCACCAAGGTTGGTACTTGAAGTTCAGGGAATTGTGTCGCAAACAATTTTTCATTGCAGTCACGTAGGCTTTGTGGCTTGTTAATAATCCATGCACCTTCGCGTTCAGCCTGTTCCAAAATATAGGTGGTGTAGACAAAGTTCATGTCAAACGGCGGATCTTTACGCATCAAAACCACATCATAAGCAGCAATCGATTCTTTTTGTTTTTCGCCGAGTTCGTAATAGTGGTTGTAGTCTTCAAAAACTTTTAGCGGAGAAATCAAACCAAAGGCTTTGCCTTGATCGATATATAAATCTTGCTGTAATGCATAGCCTAGCTCATGTCCACGACGTGCTGCTGCCCATAGCATCGCCATTGAGGTATCTTTTTTTAGGTTTACATTTTCGATGGGATCCATCACAACAAGTACACGCATTATTCAGTGCTCTGTTCATTATTAATTTATGAACGAGTATAGCCGAGATTTTTCTTTTGTTTATTCTGATTTTGCATGTGTATGTATGGATTCGTGTGATGCAGGCGATAATTCAAAACATTTCTATCATCTGCCTTATCTCTATAACGGAAATAAGCCGTGAAAGCATTATGGTGTTAGGCCTGCGTAAATAGATGCCAAACAATTGAGACAGATATTCATCACACCTACATCTCACTCATCACTATTTTTGGTGAAAAAACACGTGCTTTTTATTTTTTTTAGCTATTGTGTTAATTATTGTAAATAAAGAAATAGAATTAATTAATGATTAACATTGAGCAGATGGCTATCATTCTTGATGCTTTGCCAGACCCTGCTTTTGTCATATCGCGTAGTGGAAAATACGTTGCGGTTTTTGGTGGGCGCGATAATCGCTATTACCACGATGGTTCCGGTCTTGTTGGTACCTATATTTCAGATGTGATCAAGCCAGATAAAGCCAACTTGTTTATGCAACTGATCGACCAAGCTCTAGCGTCAGGAAATCTACTCATCGAAGAGTACGAATTGAGCAATAGGGATGTAAAAGGTCTGCCCGATTATGGTCCTGAAGAGTCCATTTGGTTTGAGGTGCGCATCCAAGCTCTCAGTTTTTCGGTAGATGAAGAAGACGTTGTACTTTGGGTCGCAAGTAATATTTCAGCGCGTCACAACCTGGAAATCAAGCTGAAAGAACTCAGCCATACAGATCAGTTAACCGGTCTTTTCAACCGAAGAAAATTAGAACATGACTTAGCATTACATTATGAATCATACCTACGGCATTCCATACAGACCTCGATCTTGATGTTCGATCTTGATAACCTCAAAAAGATCAACGACAGCAAAGGCCATCATGTTGGTGATGAGGCAATCCGAGCAGTCGCAGATATTCTTCGTTTAACGCTGCGTAAGACCGATTGCGCCTGCCGCTTAGGTGGAGATGAGTTTGTGGTCGCCTTGCCCAACACGGGCTGCGAGCAGGCCATCCAGTTTGCCAAACGGATTCATGAACATTCCAGAAAAGAATTAAGTCGGTTTTCAATAGATAACGCGCATGTCACCGTGAGCATAGGAGTGACAACCATCATGCCTGAAGATTGCACCTACGAAGATACAATTCAACGTGCTGATCTAGCGCTGTATAAAGCTAAACATGGCGGGAAAAATAGAATTGTCGCGGCCTAAGTGTGCGCCAGAAATAAACCAAATTTCACAGTTTATTTTGCAATTCGATATTCAAGCCGTTGTGATTGCTCAACATGAAATCTTTTCCCTTTTCAGCATCATTTTAATTTAGATAGGTGTTTAATATGCAGCAAGCCATTGTTGATTTTGCCTTGGATGATGAAAATCATTGGTATGCCATTTTAGCTTGTGGTCATACACAGCATGTCCGCCATGATCCTCCATGGCAAAACCGTCCTTGGGTTATCACTGAGCAAGGACGGAAAGAAAAGTTAGGGGTAATGTTGGAATGTAAGAAGTGTGATGAAGAGAGTTTCGTATAAGAGATTTTATGTTAAATATAGTCTCAGGCTAATAATTTAAGCTATCTTAGTAAGTTCAAAAAATTATCAAAACTATCACATACTTCTATCAATTCTAATTTAGGCTGTCCATGTTGATCCTTGATATATTGATCATGGTACATAAGAACTACTTTCGGATTATTAACGTCAGATCTGTAGTCAAATCCGATATAGTCACCACAACCATTTAGTCCAAAGACGACTATCTTATCATGGCCATATATATCCTGATCTTGACAGTTTTCAATATGATCACCTCCTACCCCTTGTCCAAAACAACAAAAGGCTATGCTAGATTCTCCAACTTCATTGTTAGAATCAGAATATTCAAAGCTATTCTCAATAAATTGCACCCCATTGTGGGAAGCAATCAGCTTTTTATAACTTAAAGGAAAATTAATTTTATTATCTTGCTCAAAAATTTCTATGACCTTTACGTCGATTGGTCCGAAGTCATACATAATATTTAAGTTCTGATAAGGCATATGATTGTTTTACCTGCTAGGAATAACGAAATTTCGTATAATCGCCATTATGTTAAATAAGAAAATTAGTAATTTATTTCTTATATTATTTATAGGCAGTATTATTAACCCACAATCCTAGCTTCGTAATAAAGCAAGTATAATCATCCTCAACGTCAAAGCTGTAAGTTTTTAATCGGAATGTCTCTGAGAGAACGTGAACACTTTCACCATTAACACATATTGGACTAGGTACATTATCATCACCTATACATTCGATAGGTCCTTCTAAGCCATATTTGATAAAAGTAAAATATTCAACATTTTCAATATCAAAACCTTTTTTATCCGCATTAAATATATTGCTAGGATGGTAACTTCCAGCCACACTTTCCATACTTGTTTTTCGTAATGGATTCACCATAAAAACAAGACCAATGATTTCTTGATCAGATGTTTCTATAGCTTGACCGTTCTTCAACTCATCCAAGCGCGTCCATCCAATATTCTTAACCCAGAATGTCTGATTAGACCTCAGCATATTACTGACCATTTTTCCTTTGCGAGAAAGTTGCAATAATTTGCTTTTATTTAATTTTGATAAATCTGTATTTGCTTTAATTTGGAAATAGGTTAGCTCCCAAATCTCACTATTCTCACAAGTAGATATTCTTATAACAGGTTTATAGCATAACTCTCCGTCACCATTTTTTGGCTTTGACAGTACTAAATCTCCGACTTTAATGTTCTGAATGGCGATTAAACCTTTGTCTGTATTTATACGTGTTCCAGCAGGAAAACCAGCCCCTGAATTAAGATATGAGTCCATAAGTCTCTCTTATATTTTTAATTTGATGATTAGTGAGCTTTCCTAAAATTAACATAATACGGATTATACGAAACGAGAGCTGTAACTCCAAAATAGAAATGTCCGGTTTCTCCAAAGTAAAAATGTCCGCTTTTAGAATATGCACTTCTGCAATTTCCTTAGCGGACGGTTTGATATGTTGGTGTCTATGTCGGATAAAGAACTTAAACGATTGTCGGTCTTGCAGGAAATCTGTGATCAACGTATAACTCAATCCCAGGCTGCTCAGCTACTTCATATCTCAGAACGTCAGATCAGACGCTTACTGCAGAAATACAAAGCTCAAGGTCCCGCTGCATTAGCCCATGCCGGTCGTGGCCAAATCAGCAATTCTAAACTTCCTGAAGAACTCAGACTTAAGTGTCTCAATATTGTTTCAGATCAACTTTATGGTTTCGGACCCACTTTAGCGCATGAAAAGCTCACCACCGTGCATGGATTCGATCTTTCAGTAGAAACCCTGCGTTCCTGGATGATTGCAGCTGACTTATGGATTCCTCGATCCAAGCGCCTGAAACGCCCGTATCAGCCTCGTTACAACCGGGATTGCTTTGGTGAACTGATCCAAATTGATGGCTCACACCATGACTGGTTTGAAGGACGCGCTGCTAAATGCTGTCTACTGGTGTTCATTGATGATGCCACAGATAAATTACAGCATTTACGCTTCTGTGAGTCAGAATCAACTTTTGACTATATGATTTCAACACGTTTATATGTCGAACAGCACGGTAAGCCTTTAGCGTTTTACAGCGACAAACATTCAGTCTTTAGAGTGAATCAAAGCAGCAAGAAAGACACCAAGATTACCCAGTTTGGACATGTACTCAGCACCCTGAATATCGATATCATCTTCGCCAATTCACCGCAGGCCAAAGGCCGTGTAGAACGGGCGAATAGAACGCTTCAGGACCGTCTGATCAAAGAAATGCGCTTGGAAGGTATCTGTTCGATTGAGCAAGCGAATGCCTGGCTACCCTGCTTCATTGAGCAGTTCAATCAGAAGTTCGCCAAGATGGCTTTTAATCCTAAGAATCTACATCGGCCTATCACTGAAACAGCCGAAGAATTAGATGATATTTTTACTTGGCGCGAACCCCGCAGAGTCACGAATAGCCTGACGATTACTTATGATAAATGCGTATATCTCCTAGAAAACACCGAAGAAAATCAAAGGTTGATCGGTAAGTATCTTGAGTTCCTGGAATACCCGGATGGTACTGTAGCCCTCATGCATGATGGCCGAAAGATCAATTACAGCCTATTCGATAAATTAAGTCAGCTGAATCAGCGAGAGATTGTTGAGAATAAACGGTTGGGTGCTGTTCTGAATCATATCCAACAACAGCATGAAGAACTGGAACACCAAAACAAACGCAATCGTTCTCAAAAGATGCCACGTAGACAAGCACAGAAAACAGCGATTGAACAACGAAATCTGAATCCTGTGCTTGACTTGGAAATGTCCATATAGGACATTTCTATTTGGTTATTAGGTAGGACATTTCTACTTAGGAATAACACCAATGTATAGCTTTAATTTCCTGTTGGAAAGCCATGAAACATCCATTGTATTCCCCATAAGATTACTAAGATAAGGATCACCCAAACCATAATCTTTAAATTATACATTCTGTAAGTTTTCCTAAAATTAACATAATACATGTTATAGGAAATTGAAAAATTGAGTATATAGTATTAATTTTTATGTATTTTTTTAATTTTGTATAACAGCCATTATGTTAAATGGGAAAATTGGTTAATAGATTTCTCATATTGTTTATAATCAACTATTAGCTTTAGTACAGTTAGGGTTGAGAACCCATAAACCATCATTAAAAATAAAGTAGGTATCACAATCTGCCAATTCAAAGTTATAAACTTTCTGCCTAAACGTTTCTTCTAAAACATAAACGTTTTGACCATTCATTTTTAATGGGCTAGGTGCATTCTGATCCGGAATTCCACATAATCCTGTTTTGTCATATTCAAACAAATCAAAATAATCAACATCTTTAATATCAAAACCTTTACGCTCAGCATCAAATACATTACAAACATGATAACCACCTGCAATATTGGGCATACTAGTTTTTCGTAATGGATTAACCATGAAAACTAGAGCGACTACATCAGGATTCATCGTTTCGATAATCTGACCCTTTTGTAATTCATCTGCACGTGTCCAACCACTATCTTTAACCCTGAATAGATAATTCGCTGTAACACTTACACCGCTTAACTTACCTTTATGCAGCTTGGATATGTCAGTATTAGCTTTAATTTCAAAATAATGTAATTTCCACAATCCTTTATTTTCATAAGACACCATTCTTAAAATAGGTTTGTAACATAGTTTCCCTTGTTCATTTTGGGGTTTACACAGTACTAAGTCTCCAATGTTAATATCCTGAATGGAGATTAAACCTTTATCCGTATTTATACGTGTTCCAGCAGGAAAACCAGCTTCTGAATTAAGATATGAGTCCATAAGTCTCTCTTATATTTTTAATTTGATGATTAGTGAGCTTTCCTAAAATTAACATAATACACGTTATACGAATCTAAAAATGGGAGCCTTAAGCTCCCATTTTTTAAGTAATTTTTTAAATAAGACTTGGATGAGCATCTAAAATTCGAATCAATGTAGCTGCTGGTCCAGTTGGATAGCGTCGTCCCTGTTCCCAATTTTGCAGGGTACGAGGACTAATATGCAGACGTGCAGCGAACTCATTTTGGCTCAAGCCTGTTTTTTCACGTACTTCTTTAATATCTGGTAGTTCGAGTTCTGTAACTCGACTTGCTTTAACTTCTTTACGTTTGATAGCTCCAGCTTCTTTGATTGAAGCAACCAAGTCATCAAATAAGTTGTTATCCATGAAATTGCTCCTTCACGAGTTGGCGCAGAATGGCTGTTTCCTTATCTGTTAAATTATCTTTCACTGATTTTGGATAAGCCACTAAGAAAAATATCTGATCATCCTCGGTGACCCAATAATAAATCACCCGAATGCCACCACTTTTTCCTTTGTTACCTTGAGCACAACGTACTTTGCGAATACCACCGCCATTCTTGATTAGATCACCTCTATCAGGCTGTACCAAAAGATCTTCCTGAAGTTGACGATATTCCTCATCAGATACAAGGTCTTTAATTTGCTTGGTAAAGATGCTAGTTTCAATAAATAACATGGACTCTTTGTACGTCAATGGCGTACTTGTATTTTAGCAGTTTCCATAACAAAAAACGAGAGCTGTCCGCTCTCATTCCGAATAATGCCCATCATGCTAAATAAAAGGATATTCAGAAAAATATAGATGTAAAATTATGGCCAAGAAAAGTTATTTGAGTTGTTATATGAGCGTTACTGTTACTCAGCAAAAAGATATTGATAAGGTTTTGAAGAAATACCCTGATTGCTGTTCAATCTGTAAAGATCATTTTGATGATGAAGATTTGACATATACAGTTTTTGGATATGACAAAAATCAACGTATGCAAATCGTTTCAGGTTGTTGTATTGATGAGATATCAGACGTAGTGCTTCTAGGCTTATGTGGTTGTTATGACCCAAATGACATACAGAATTTAATGAAAGAGCATCCTCTAGTAGGTTAATTCTTTAAGGTGAGCTTGAAGACTTTCTAAAATTAACATAATGGGCGTTATTCGGTTATTTATTGCTGATCTAAAATTTGTAAAAGAGAGTCTGGCTTAATTTAGACAGCTCTTTACTATATTTATTGAAGGTTTTTTATGAAGCACTTAGGATTTGTAGGAAAAAGTACTGAATATTTAGGGTATACCCATGTTGAAATTATCAATAGCTCATTACGCTTATCTTTCAATATTCCATCAACAAAAGATCTAGAAGAAACCTTTAAAAAGATGGTCGAAAATAACTATGATTTACTCATGGAAACATCAGCAGAAATCGAGTTCGAATTAGAAAGTGAAACGCTAGCAAAGATAGAAACCATCATAAAAGAAAAAGGGATTGAACTTGATGAGTTTGTTCAAAATGCGCTGATTAAACTTATCAACCAAAATGAATTGGCTAAGACTGATTAGATCTTAAATGTAGGCAATAAAAAAGCCCGACAGGATGTCGGGCTTTTTCGTATTGGTTCGCTTGGCATGACTCCTGTCGTACCGCCGATCCTTGTGCGATTATTTATTTTTATTCTGCGGAACGTCCTGTTCTCTTATGACTTCATGATATTGAATACAAGGGATTGTGAATATCCGCAAAACCCCTAAATTCATGTGCGCTCAGGCGTACACAATTGGTGGATTTTTATCCCGAGAGTTGTCCGCAGAAATTGGGGATGAATTTGATCTTAAAAGGCATATATCTTATAGGGAATTGCGGTTTTTGATCACTTTTCAACCATTTTTGTTGGCGAAAAATGACAAATTTGCTCAAAAAGAAAGCGACATGTTTCAAAGTCGGTTTTTTGCTGTTTTTCGGGGTGGTTGAAATTTTTTAAGTTATTGATTTTAAGCAATTATTTCAATTGCATTTCGCATAAGCTCTATTATGTTAAATAGACTCAAAAATAGTGGAAGTTTTGCGATAGTTACTCTATTGATTAGCATTCCAAGCTTTTAATAAACGCCAAATATTTTGATCTACAGCTTTCCAATCTTTTAATGATTCATAAGGCATTCTCCATTCAATATTCACGTTAGGATAGAGAGGTGTTTCAGATTTTGTGGTTATTACGATTTGGTCTGTAAGATTACGATTAATTGTCATTAAAAATTCAGAATGGTATGGATCTGATGCATGACCTAAACAATGATAAGAAATATCAGAATCCAAATTTATTGAATAGCATTCTAAATCAAATTTTTTAAATGAATCTTCATATTTTACAAATTTATGTGATGTTAAATAGTTTATCCATTCTCTTGGTGTTCGTTTATATTTAAAAGATATGGGATCAAGTGTACTGAAATTTTGTAGATGCACTTTTACTTGATCTTGATAACTCCTATCATAAAAGTTATTAATTTTTATATTCTTAGCATTATTCAAAAGTAGATTAAATTGCATAGGCTTTTGAAAATCGGCAACGTTCTCAATTTTATCATCGTCATTTAGTATTTCTACTGTAGGAATGAAGTTAATAGGAAACTGCCCAAGAAAAGGGTTACTTAAAACTATGCCTTGCTCAATATTCTTTTTACCACCTACAACTGTTTTTATAATTAAATCCGATGAAATCCCCCAAGTCACTAAATCCCCTGATTTTGATATATCTTTATAATATTCAATATCCGATTTTTCTGATAAAGATTTAGACCTAGGTTCTGAAGAGTCAGTACATCCACATATAGCAGTAAAATGTATTAAAATAATAAAAGTTCTGATGGCATTCATAATGAAAGTCTTCTATTTATTAAATTTCCCTAAAATTAACATAATACACGTTATACAAAGTTGGAAAATTGAGACTATAACCTTAATTTTTATGTGTTTTTTGAATTTAATGCCTAGGTTTTTCATCTCCTATAACAGCCATTATGTTAAATCGAAACTATTTCTAAGGTATTTGATAGAATCAAAAGGCTTTGTTGCATAAATATTTGAGAGATTGAACTATCCCAAGTATTCCAAATTTAAGAGACAGCTTGGGTCTGAGGACGACCTAATTCCGTAAATCTGTTGAGGACTGCTATACGTGCATGAATTTCATTGACTTGGCTATCAAATTTTCTTGCACTGAGTTTATCCCCCAATAATTTGATGCAATGCATCTTAGTTTCGACCAAACTTCGGCAATGATAGCCGGACCATTTTTTCCATAGTGTCCTGCCTAAACGTTTAACTGTTCGAAGTAATTCATTTCGCTCTCGCGAGCTGATCTTTGTATCTTTCCAAGGCTTTGCATTTTTTCTTGGAGGAATCACAGCATGCGCTTACCGATCTGCAATGACCTGACGGCATTGCTTGGTGTCATAAGCTCCATCGGTATAAACGGAATCAATTTGCTCATCTTGTGGAATCTGATCAAGTAAATCTTCAAGCACTTGTGAATCACTCACATTATTTGTAGTGAGTTGAATAGTACGTATTTACAGGGTTTCAGCATCTTTACCAATATGAAGTTTACGCCATTGGCGACGATATTCTGGTTGGTGCTTCTTACGCTTCCATTCACCTTCGCCTAGAAACTTTAAGCCAGTAGAGTCAACGAACAGATGTAGCCCATCAGTACTTTTTTGATAGCTAATCGCAATATTGATATGCTTTTGTCGTCTGCAAAGGGTGGAATAATCTGGTGCTGTCCAGTCTAGACCACACAGTTTAATTAGACTTTGAACAAAACCTGTGACCATGCGTAAAGAGAGTCGAAATAAATATTTGATCATTAAGCAGCATTGTATAGCAGTATCAGAATAAGTTTGATTTCGACCTTGCTTGCCTTGTGATTGCGCATACCACTGAGTGTTTGGATCAAACCAAATGGCAATATTTCCACGATTAATGAGTGCTCGGTTGTATGTAGACCAATTGGTTGTACGATAGATTTTAGGTGTGGGCTTATTCATTTGGAAACTATATTACTAAACAAGCTTTTATGGATAGGTTTGTGCAACAAAGCCTTTATTTAGTGAAATTGAGAAAGTAAGGCCAAAAAAACTATTAATATACTAATGGACTTAAATATTCACTGATTTTTATTTTAGCAGGTATGAGAAATTAATATGAAATTGATTTTATCAACTTCTTTTTTGCTGTTATCGATGATCTTTTATACTGTTTTTTATAATAATCTTATTTTAAAAAATAAGATTAAAGATAAGGATAATATTATTGATGGGTGTATGGTTATTACTGGGAAATATCATACGAAATATGATGGTTTTAGGTATGTGGTTGAAGTTGATGGAAAGAGCTTTTATTTAATTAATTTGGTTAGTAGTGTCTTACCATTTGGTAGTAGGTATTATTATTTTAAAGATGAAATAGATGTAAGCAATAAGTGTTATAAGGTTAAATATGTAAAAGTTTATTTTTTATTTTATGAAAGAAGGTATATTTATGATCTTGTAGAAAAATAATATTTTTTAATTTTTATTTTAATATTTAAAATTGGGTGATTTATGACGCAAAAACAGAATCAGGGTCTTTAGCATATGAATTCAGAAAAAGAGAAGGTCTTAACCTAATACCATTTGCACGTTTATTGGATTGGACTGCATATTTTAATGGTGATGATATTGATGGTGATCCATCAGTTTTTGTTTTTGATCTAGGTGATATGCCACATCACGTAAAGTTTAAAAATTTCAAAGATTGGTTAGACAAAGCTCCTAGCTTTTAATTTTTCTAAAATTAACATAATACACGTTATACGAAATTCTATTTTTATTCATTATAAATCATAGTGTTATATAATAGAGAAAAGTCCAATCATCTCCGGTTGGGCTTTTTTAATGATTTTTCACGTTTCATGAATACCAACCAATCAATTTTTCCACATTTTTGATTAGCTAAATTCAACAATCCTAATCTCAAAACTACACAAAAAAAGGCAGCTTCAGCTGCCTTTTGAAATCCCGAAAAATTAGATGCCGTATTTCACACGGTACGCTTCCATTTTCGCCAAGGCTTCAGTTTCGCCTTTTGCATCTAAGAAAGTCATCAAATCTTTCATAGTGATTAAAGCATGTACAGGAATTTCTAACTCTTTTTGTACTTCTTGAATCGCAGAAAAATCGCCCTGACCTTTTTCTTGACGGTCTAGCGCCACCAATACGCCCGCAATTTGTGCACCGGCATTTTTCAGAATAGTCACTACTTCACGAATCGCAGTACCTGCAGTGATCACATCATCAATGATCCAGACTTTTTTGCCTTCTACTGATGCACCCACAAGCACACCGCCTTCACCATGGTCTTTCGCTTCTTTACGGTTAAAGCCCCAAGGTACACTCACACCATGGTTTTGTGACAGTGCGACAGCCGTTGCTGCTACAAATGGAATACCTTTATAAGCTGGGCCAAAGACCACTTCCACATTATCGCATTCTGTTAATTTAGCTGCATAGCCAGAAGCCAATAATGACAATGCTTCACCGTCATTCAAAAGACCCGCATTAAAAAAATAAGGACTCACACGACCCGATTTTAAAGTAAACTCACCAAATTTAAGCACACCACGTGATAATGCCAGTTCGATAAAAGCTTGTGGATTAAATGCCGCTTGCGCTGTCATGAGGTGCTCCATTTTTTTAAGTTTGAGGTTAAACCTGAGCATGATACCAAAGAGTAGCTATCCAAGTGATCAAAAAATTTTACGTGTCGTTTCAATTAATGTGAATGGTCTGCGTTCCGCTGAAAAAAAAGGTATTTTTGACTGGATGGCAACTTCAGATGCCGATGTCATCTGCATGCAAGAAAGCCGCATTACCCATGAACAATGGACCGATAAATTTAAACCCGAAGGTTGGTTTACACACCTTTTCCCTGCAGAACGCCCAGGCTATGCCGGTACTGCGATTTATAGCCGCCTACCTTTTGTTTCAGTGACAGATGGTTTAGGTTTTGAATTGGCAGACACTCAAGGCCGCTTTATTTCTGCTGAGTTCGATTTAGGACTTGGACAAACTGCACATATTTGCTCGCTCTACCTGCCTTCTGGTTCATCGGGTGAAGAAGCTCAGGCGCGCAAAGACCTATTTTTAGGCGAATATCAACAAATTTTGAAGCAATGGCGTGCTGAAAATAAGTCAGTGATTGTTTGCGGTGACTACAATATCGTGCATAAACGTATTGATATTAAAAATTGGTCTGGGAACCAAAAGGCTTCAGGCTGCTTACCACATGAACGTGCATGGCTCGATCATATTTATGATGAGCTTGGCTATGTCGACACCTTCCGTGAGGTACGTAAAGAAGCCGAGCTTTACTCTTGGTGGTCTAACCGAGGACAAGCGCGTGCCAAAAATGTGGGTTGGCGTATCGACTACCATGCATGTTCACCAGACTGGAAAGAACGTACAGTCAATGCTTGGATATTTAAAGATGAATGGTTTAGCGACCACGCCCCTGTGATTATTGATTATAAAATTTAAGCTTCCAACAATTAATTGAGTGAACGATTGTTTACTCAATTAGAGCTTATTTCTCACATTACATGACGAATTTGTGGATTTATCTCATAACTTGAACATAGCATTATGCTCGCACGGCAAAGGGACATGTCAGGATGACATAAAAGGATTGGACGCCGAAGGAAGTATAAAAACAAACTAAATGATTTAGCTTGTTTTCAAGGATGTGACAATGGACGTTGGATTGAGACCCGCATGATCAGGATGATTAAATGCGGGTTTTCTCTTATCTAGTCCCCACATCTATAGACTCAAACATCCCCCAAATAAAACAGCTAAAAATTCGATCTGCACAGCAAATTCTTATTCTCGCTTTCTTTCTACTTTTGACTGTGCAACCTTAAGCTGAATTTTCTTGTTATTGCATCGCTTTCTTTTCTGAGCATCGTTTTGTTCTGTAGGCTATTCTAAAAGACCAAAATGTCGTTTTGATGACAATACCCAATATTTATTACATGCGACTTTTACAGCAAAACATTTATTTCTCAATCCACATCCAGATCGAGCTTTGAGCATTGATGAATTAGCCTGTAGGATAATGCTGAATTGTATTTTTATCTTATTGTTTGAATAATTGAGGACACCTGTTCATGCTTAAAATTTATGGCATCAAAAACTGTAATACCATGAAAAAAGCTTTCGACTTGCTCAACGAATTAGGCCTAAGCTACGAATTTCATGACTATAAAAAAGAAGCGATTGATGCTAAAACCGTAAAAAAATGGCTTAATGCCAAAGGCGCTGATGTGATTCTCAACAAAAAAGGCACAACATGGAAAAAACTCAGTGAAGAAGAGCAACAGACAGCGTTAGCCAGTGAAGAAAATTTGATTCAATGTTTAATAGCGCATAGCAGCATGATTAAACGTCCTGTACTCGATACAGGTAGCGATTTATTGATTGGCTTTGATGAAAGCGCTTACCGTGCATTGAAATAAATTTTTTTATCACACTCATGCACGGCTCTAGTTCAATTGTGGCTGAAAATAGGCTATAAAAAAGCCTGACATTGTCAGGCTTTTTTTGTTTGAATCATGTCAAATTAGTTGGCACGAATCCATGTTTGATTACGACCTAAAGCAGCAACGCCAATAAAGCCGCGAAGCTCTAGTTTCTTGCCACCATCAGCCAATTGACCTTTTAACTTGTAAGTTTTACCTGATTGAGGATCCAAAATTGAACCGTTTTCATAGCTTGTACCACCTACATTTTTAAGACCTGTCACAATACGTAAGCCTTTTAATGATTTATTGTGATATGGGCCTTCACATTTTTTACAAGCGTTCTCTTCACCTGGTGTCAAAACTGACTGAATGCTCGCAGAAAGCGTACCATTTTTTTGCTCGGTGAATTTTACAATCGCTTTTGGTTGCTTGGTTTTATCATCAATGGTTTTCCAAGTTGTACCATTTAGCGGATCTGCAGCATTTGCAAATGCGGCTAAACTCATCAATCCTAATGCTAGTGCAATTTTTTTCATTTTTGTTTATTTCCCTGGTCTGATATAGACGACATTAGTATCCAAAAGTCACAACAATTTATCAATTTTTGTATGTGACCGTTTAGTGTAACCTTGTAATTTGTGTTGGTAAATATGCTCACACGATTCCAAAAATAGAAAAAGATGGAAAGACAATGAAGATATCGCCACTGACGAAACAACTGATTACAGAAAGCATTTTAAAAACCACAATTCGTGGGCCGAGCCAGTTCAATTTACCGCCCAATACTTTAAGGTTTGCTTTGGAACAAATGTGTCGTGCATTTCCCCAAAACCCGGATGTACAAATTCGTCCTATTCGCTTAGCCGGCTTAAAAGCCGAAGAAATCAAACCACAACAGGCATCGACCCAACTCATTTTTCATATTCATGGGGGCGCATTTTTCTTGGGTTCGATGAACACGCATCGGGCGTTTCTGACTCAAGTTGCGGCACGCACGCAAATGCAAGTGTTACATTTGGATTATCCTTTATCCCCAGAAACACAGTTCCCTGAAGCACTCGATGCCCTTTTTGATGTGTATGCAGTGTTATTAGATCAAGGGGTTCAAGCCAAAGATATTATTTTGTCAGGCGACTCTTGTGGTGCAAACTTGGCGCTTGCCTTAGCCCTTAAAATTCAACAGGAACAACTTCCACAAGTCAGTGGTTTGGTGTTAATGTCACCGTTTTTAGACTTGACGCTGAGCAGTGAGTCCCTACGCTATAACCGTAAGCATGATGCGCTGTTAAGCATAGAAGCCCTCGAAACAGGTATTGATTATTATGTACCCCGCTCGGTCGATCGAGCTGATCCATTGGTCTCGCCTTTTTTTGCAGAGCTCAAAGGACTACCTCCGATTCATATTCAAGTGGGTTCTAAAGAAATTTTATTGGATGATGCGCAGCGTTTTAAAGTCAAAGCAGAAGAAGCCGGCCTAGATGTCGAATTCAAGTTATACACTGGCATGTGGCATAACTTCCAAATGTTTAGCCCATGGTTTGAAGAAGGACAGCGTGCGCTGAGTGATTTAGCCGATTTTGCACACCGACTAGATCAGGACTAATCCCTGAAAACTAATTCCCTAAGAACAGATCAAAGTCACCATAAAAAAAGGTCAGCAGATGCTGACCTAAGAGGGAAATGTCAATCTGTTAAATGGCTTGAATTTGAGCCTGAGCTGTCGCCATTGCCTGTGCTTTCATATCTGGTCCCATATTGACACCTTCGGCACGAATCACATCAATATCGCTGACACCTGTGAAATTAAACACGGCTTTTAATAAACCTTCTTGATAATCTACAGGGCTGTTATCGCCATACACACCGCCACGACTGCTGGCAATATAGACTTTTTTATCACCTGCCAAGCCCACTGGACCTTGTTCTGTATATTTAAAAGTACGACCTGCAACACTGATACGGTCAATCCATGCTTTCAAAGTTGATGGCAAACCGAAGTTATACATAGCAGCACCAACCACAACAACATCGGCATCTAAATACTGTTGTAACAGTTGCTCGCCTAAAGCCGATTGTTCTGCATTCTGACCCATCAAAATTTCACTGCTGAGATGTGGAATCTGCTGTACAGCTAAATCGAGATGCTGAACCTGTGCATCATCCCCATGTTTTTGCTGTAGCTGTTGTACAATTTCAGCGCTAAGTTGACGCGAAACTGAAGCGTCGCCCATGATGCTTGAATCAATATGCAAAATTTTCATGACTAAAACCTAAAGCTGTTGTTATTAACTTGAGCCTAGTGTAATCAATTTTCATAAATAGAATAATCCCGATCCTTATGACACTATGTTTTATTTTTAGAACAATCTTTTTAAACTCGTAAAAAATTTAAAATTACTGAGCGGTTCTTGACCGTTATCAAGTGTAAATTTTCATGCTAATGTAAGCCTATAAAATGATATCTATATAAACTTTAAGAAAAAAACTGATAACTCGAACAGGGCAAAGACACAGGATGACGGTGAAATCAAGCATACGTGACATGATCCTTCGCAATAGAATCGCCCAGTATTTACTGGAAGATGAAGTGGTCATGAATTGGAGCATCCTGAAAAAGTGTATGCTCATGCTGATGCTTGGCTCAGCCATTCATCTGCTTTGGATTATTTGGAAATTATATATTTCTTTTACACCTGAACTTTGGCAGTGGGTTAACCTTGATCTAATCCATTCTCAATTGTGGACCAACATTGTCTTTTTTAGCTTAATGGTGCTATTGATTTGGCCTTGCTATGCTGGAAAAGAAAACCCAAAAATTCAGCTTGTTTTACCTTATCTTTCAGTCGGTTTATTCGTCATTTCTTTATGTCGTGACGGCTACTTAATTGGTGTCATGAGCCCAGCCACCATGATCTCCTACGTGAGCCTGGTGACCGTTGGATTGGTGCTATTTACACGAAAAATCGTCTATAGCATGCTGATTCCAGCCACGATTTTTTTATCCATTTGCATGTATTTGAGCATCCGCGGCATTATCCCCTATGCCCCGATTTTTCAACCTCATGCCTATGGCTATCAAAATAGTTTTTGGCTCTTCTCAATGATCTTTTTCATTGTTCCTATTTTATTAACCTGTTTGGCTTTATTTGAAATCTTACTCAGCCAATGGCGTCACAGAGAGCATTTGATTCAAAAACTTAGTCAAGTCGACCCACTGACCAATTTATTTAATCGACGCAGTATCAATCAGTGTTTGGAACAGCTCGATAGTGCTAAAACAGATACATATGCACTGGTCTTGTTGGACTTAGACCATTTTAAACGCATCAATGATGAATATGGACACGATAAAGGCGATGAAACCTTGATTCTCGTCAGCCAAGTATTAAACCAACATTTACGCGGTAGTGATGTGGTTGGGCGTTTTGGCGGGGAAGAGTTTATTTTGGTGTTAAAAAATTCTAACTTGGAACAAGCAATATTCATTGCAGAGCGCTGTCGAAAAGCCATTGAGCAGCTTGAAATTTGGGGACATGACGGTCAGTCAATTCATGTGACAGCCAGTTTTGGCATTGCGATTTCTACGCCAGAATTGGTACCGCAACAATTGCTGACCCATGCAGATCAGGCGCTATATGCAGCTAAAGCTGGTGGTCGTAACATGGTGATGGCCTACACTGAACAACAAAGCTTTAGCCATTTGGTTTAAAACTTTTATATAGCTCAGATGCGGCATTAAGCTTTTAACGTGGATACTGTTCCATACGACGGACTGGCTGTTCCAGTTGAGCAGCCGTGATCCATGCCACCACAGAAGGATGCTGCAAAATCTTTTGCATATAACGCTGTGTGTTGTCACTCACAGGTAACTGAAAGGTCTGTAAACGTGTCACCACGGGTGCAAAAAACGCATCAGCAATACTAAATTCACCGCATAGAAAGCCATCCACCGCAGGACGACTCGACCAAATCTGTTCGATTCGCGCTACTTCAGCACGTAATTCAGCATGTTCAGACCATAATCTCTGACCATAACGACCATAATCCGCCTGCAGATTCATACTACATAAGCTACGCAATTGCATAAAACTACTGTGCATTTCCGCGCAAATACTCCGTGCCCATGCACGTTGTGTAGCATCTTTTGGCCACAGTGGAAGATCTTGAAACTGCTCTGCCAAATATTCACAAATTGCCAATGAGTCCCAAATCATCACACCGTCATGTTGCAGTAGGGGCACTTTACCATTGGCATGTAGGGCTAACATTTGCTGCTTGAATGCTCCGCCATCTGCTTCTTCAGAAAAAGGAATCAAGATCTCTTGAAAGGGTAAATTAAACGCGTGTAACACCAACCACGGTCGCATAGACCACGTCGAATAGTTTTTATTGGCAATATATAATTGCATCATTTTTATTCTCCACGCGATTTAAATTTTTCCAATTGCGCTAGCAATTCTTCCTCACTAAAAGCACCCGTCAAACGCAGTCCACGTATCTCTTGATGTGCTGTATCTAAAAATAAATAGGTCGGTGGCCCTAAAATATCCCATTGATTGAGCAGTACTTGATGGGTTGCATCATACTGACTCAAATCTAACTTAATTAAGTAATACGGTGCCAAAGCCTGTTGTACCGCAGCCGATTTTAAAACTTTATGTTCAATCGGCTGACAGGCCACACACCAATCGGCATAGACATCAATAATCGCGGATTGACCTTGAGGAATTTCACTTAACAAACGTTGAAACTCTTCCGCTGTATGTGCCACATGCCAAGCACTTTGTTGTTGATTTTCTTCGACTAAAAAACGTTGGCTGTGTTGATATTGACTGTACACAATATAAGGTACAGCTGCACAGAACACCAAGATATACAACCATTTGAGCTGAGTACTGCGCCATAAAATGCGCCAAAGCACATAAGCGCTAAACACCAGCCCCAGAGCAAGGGATAACCACTGTAACCAAGCTTCACTGATCAATGGTCGAATAAAATACAAAGCCAATGCCAACATAATGAAAGCAAAGAGCACCTTGATTTGATTCATCCACAAACCCGCTTTAGGCAATACCCGTGAGCCAAGGACACTAGCCAACAATAGCGGGGTTCCCATGCCAAAGCCGAGGGTGAATAACAATAATGCACCTTGCCACTGACTTTGGGTTTGGGAAATAAATAATAATGCGCCTGCCAACGGTGCTGTCATACAAGGACCGACTAGCAATGCTGAAATCATCCCCATGACCCCAGCTCCAACGAGACTACCGCCCTTTTGCATCGACTGAGCTTGGTCTAAGCGATTGACCCAACTGCGTGGCAATTTCAGTTCAAATAAACCAAATAAATTCAGGGCAAAAACCACAAAGAGTACGCTAAAGGCAATTAAGGTCGAGGGTTGTTGCAACCAACGCTGGAAATTCAAACCTGCAGACGACGCCACCAAGCCAAGAATGGCATACACCATCGCCATACTGGTAACAAAAGTCAGTGCAATCATCCATGCTTTTAAACCTCGGCTGTCGCGGACAATCAGTGAGGTTAAAATCGGCAGCATTGGCAATGAACATGGGGTAAAAGCCAGCAAAAAACCCAGTCCAAAAAACAGTAAAAGTCCATAAAATATAGAGCTTTGTGCTAATTTTTCAGACCACATTTGGTCACTTGCGGTATAGCGTTCAGAAGCCAATGCAGCATTCTCTGCCCGCTGCTGATCTAAACGATTCGCCATAGGCTGTTCGGCAGTATTTTCTGCTGCAAAGTCGAGTAAGCGTTTATTTGGACTGGCAAGATTTTGCTGTGTGACCAAGCCAGAAGCATCCGTTTCAAAGCTGATGCTCTGTGGTGGATAACACACCCGATCCTTGGCACAGCCTTGCCAACTGACTTGATAGGTCTGCAGTTTTTGAGTCGGAATTTTAAAACTCAACTGTTGGTAATACACCTGCGTATGACCATAGTTATCGTCTTTTAAATCCTCAGCAGCAGGCAAATCCAAAGCTAAAACTTGATTGCCCTGCTTCACCTCTATTTTGTGCTGATACAGATAATAATGCGCTGGAATATCCCAACTCAGCTCCGCCTGATCTGCACGATCGGAGACGACCGAGAAAGGAAAAGCATCTTCAGCTGAAAGTAATGCATCCTGAGCAGAGACGCCCATACTGAACGACAGCACAGCCGCTGCCGCAACATAAGTCCATTGTTTCATTCAGCTGAATTCATCCTCAGTCTGTACTTATACGTTTTAAAATTTAGGGTTCTTTTAGAACAGGTAAGATACGCCTAAACCTGACTGATAATTTTTATGACCGCCCGTGAGTTCTAGACCGACGCTCGCATCCAACTGCATACGATCCGAAACGGCATACGTCAAACCTGATGCTAATGACACTTCCTGATCGGTACTCTCTGCTTTGCGATAAACCAGCTCAGAAAAACCCGATAAATTACCCGCTATTTGATATTCCAATCCAGGAATAGCACTCACAGCCCAATCACCATCTTGAACTTCGTAACGCATGGTCATTGAAGTCCCAATTGTATCGCTATAATCATAAGCCACAGCGGAAGTCAGACTATAAATGTCATCTTCAGCACTAAAGCCTTCATTGCCTGTTGCAATAATGGCTTCAGCAAGAATAGCCATCGACAATTTTTCATCATTCAAATCAATGGCTTTTTTCAGGCCAATGCTGACATCACCCAAACCATCTTCTTCAACTGAGCGACCCGCAACTTTGGTTTTAGACCATGCAGGACCTTGCCAACCCAATTGCAATTCCAAATCTTTTGCCAAACCAGTACGGAATAACATGTCTGCATTTAAAGTGGTGTTTTTTACTTTTTCACCATTTTCATCACGACTTTCACTATAGCTCGCTGTTGGTAAACTTTGTTCCCATGCCAAACGACCTACAGGGGTAATGCCTGTGCCCATACCCGCGCCCGGACGGTCAAATGAAAAATCCGCCGCAAATGCAGACAGGCTCAAACCGGATAATGTTGCAATGCTTAAAACTTTAAATACAGTCATGTTTTTACTCACAATTATGCTAATTCTTTGCTCATTTTT
Organism: Acinetobacter sp. YH1901134; assembly: GCF_013416965.1. Classification (NCBI taxonomy): domain Bacteria; kingdom Pseudomonadati; phylum Pseudomonadota; class Gammaproteobacteria; order Moraxellales; family Moraxellaceae; genus Acinetobacter; species Acinetobacter sp. YH1901134. The sequence goes on from NZ_VPEW01000012.1 coordinate 100,634, forward strand.
GCGCCATGGCTACGCAAAAGCTCCAAGGTTTGTTTTTCTTCTTCCAATGCTTCCGACCAATTTACCGCGTCAAAATCACAGTCAAAAAATAATTCACTAATCGACGATAAAATGGTTAAACCATCGCTATCAATCATATTTGGATTCACTTTTTCATCCAATAAGCGCTGTACCGCAGGGACACATGCTGCACTCGCGGCGTCCCATAATGGACCATAAATTTCTTCAGCATCCCATAAATGCACATTGGCTTTGGCTTGAATCAGCGCTTCCAAGATTTGCATATGTACGTCTAAATGTTGTGTTTTCTGTTCAGCTGTTAAGGGTTGACCTGCTTCATACGCTTCGCAAACCATTTCCCACCATTTAAACAAACCATCAGACCATACAGAAACCGCAGGTCCTTTTTCAAAATCGATAAAATTTGGATTTAGACCATCTGCCAACAGGCGTTGCACCTGTGCAAGATCTTGTTCTTCTAACGCTTGCACAAAAAGCTGTTGTTGCGCTGTTAACATCTGGAAAGCTCACTTCAATTTATTTTGATCTATTATGCCGAATAAAGCTGCGTTTGTTTGAATTTCATGTAAAACAAAATACAAAACACACAAAAAAAGCCCCGCAGGGCTTTTTTAAATTTTGAGACTTATTCGTCGTCTACGCTGTCATCTGCTTCAGCAAAAGCAGGTTGTGTACTGCGTGGGTTCTCTTTCTTTTCGAACACATGTTCAAGACTACGTTTAAGTCGATCAATTGCACCGTGAATAGCTGTATCTACATTATGACCACGATGGTTGACCACGACAGGCTTCAAACCAGCAGGACGCGCTTCAATCATACATTTAATGTCGTCGCTACCACCCTTGTCCCCATTTTCATCACTTAAATGCACCGAAAAGTGAGTAATGCGTTCACTATGGCGCTGAAATTCTTCATTAAGTTCTGCACGAACGTATGTAATTAATCGATCACTATTAGGAATGTTTTTATCTGTACGGATTTCTATGTTCATAATATCATCCTCATATCTATCTGTAATATCTATAAATATTTGTGCAAAACTTATTATCTTGGCACGTTACATTTGCTGTAAAAGTTACAGCAATGACCATCTTCAACTTTGTATGGAACGTCGTCCTCCACATTGAATGATGAACACTTTAGAGTCTGCAGATCCGTGTCCTTATACTTTGAATATCGGTCTTAAGTTAGAATTTTGCAAGTGCTATTTTGATATTTTTTTAATATCCATACAAAAAGTAAGACTTTATTGTAGATTTGCATTGTTTTAATTGATTTGGGTCATATTTTTGTGCATTTCCTCGACGCCCACCTTCTATTTGTACAATTCCACTCCAACTTAAAATCTCGCTTTTACCGTCATTGATCATTCACGGCATATTTCCCCTTCAAATTACAAAACAATTTTGCCGTTGAGTAAAATTTGGCTTTATTTTTGCTTAATAATCTGTATGCTTTCAGTGCTTCTCGGGGGAGATATTTTTTAATGAAACTTACACAAATCGTTGCATCATGTGCATTAGCATCTGCTGCTGCTTTCACTCAAGCTTCACCTATCGTATGGCAAGATTTCAGCTTAACTGGCCTATATGGTGAAAATTATGTTGTGCCTTTTGATGGTGACAACAATGAACAGAAAACGATCACAGCTGAATATGCCGCTAAACTGAAATATTCAGATGTATTCTTCTTCGTTGACCAAGCTTGGGACAAAGATGATGAAGCATCGACTTACCTTGAGCTAGCACCGCGCCTTAGCTTAGGTGAAGTTTCTGGTAAAGACCTTTCTATGGGTCCGATCAAAGACGTTCTTATTGCAACGACTTGGGAACATAATGCCGGCTACGACAAAAATTCTGAGTTTAATAACTTCTTGTATGGTATTGGCTTTGCTTTAGACATTCCATATACACAGTATGCAAACATCAACTTCTATAAAGCCGATAACGATTCTAAATCAGCCGGTACTAAAGATGATTATCAAATGACAATCACTTATGCTGTGCCATTTAAAATCGGCTCTGAAGATTTTCTAGTAGATGCTTTCCTTGACTGGTCAACAGCTGAAAAAGGGGCACAAGCTAGTGAATTAAACTGGACAAGCCAATATAAATGGAATATCGGTAAGCATATCTCTCCTAAGACTAAGCTCTACGTAGGTGTTGAACACTCGGTTTGGAACAACAAATATGGTCTGAAAGGTCAGGACCAAAACGATGTCAGCGCTTTGGTGAAATACCACTTCTAAGTTCAACTCAGAACGCGATGAAGAAAAAAGCAAGGTTCTTTACCTTGCTTTTTTTATGCCTAAGCTTTTAAATTAACTTTATTTTTATCAGAAATTTGCGCATGTCTTTTCTCATTCGACCTGCAATTCTACAAGACTTAGCGGCCATTCTCGCAATCTATAATCATGAAGTTCTCAACGGCTTTGCGACATGGAATGATCAAGCTTATACCCTTGACTCTTTCCAACAGAAATTGCTGGATTTGCAAAAGCAAAATTTTCCATTTGTGGTGATTGAAGATCAGGATCAACAGCAAATCGCCGGTTATGCTGACTATGGTTCTTTCCGTCATTTTGCTGGCTATCGACATACTGTTGAGCATTCTGTCTATATTGACCCAAACTATGCTCGACTTGGTCTCGGTCAGCAATTATTAGAGCACCTAATTCAGCATGCAAAAAGCCAAAATATACATGTGATGATTGCAGGCATTGATCACGGCAATAGCGCCTCGATTGCCCTGCACAAAAAATTAGGCTTTAAGCAAACAGGTTATATGCCTGAAGTGGGACAAAAATTTGATGAATGGCGTGATCTGGTCCTGATGCAACTTCAGTTATAACCCGTGTTGAGCTGTGTTTATGGTAATTTATCCAAACGAATACCATCTAGTATCACACTCAGCACCGATAAATTATGACGCACCGCATCACGATAAAGATCTTGTAACTGTAAAAAAAGCAGTTTTAATTCGGCCAATTTAAGCTCTTGCTCAGGTGCGGTTTCTGCAATCGTGACCAAATAACGTTTTTTGATTTCATCCACGCTTAACTGTTGTAATGCCTGATGGATTTCTGCAACGCGAACTACGGTATTGTAATGCACTGCAAGACTCAGTCCTGGGCGTCGCTCTGACAATGGATGTTCTGCCTGAATGGCATAACTCAGTGCCGCAACTGAATCACTGTTCACGCTTAATAATGGATTCAACTCTTGCCACGCTTCCCCTAAAAATAAGGAGTGTTGTACAAAGGGTGAATCCAAGACATCTTGAGGGGTGTCAGCTTCTAAAATCAGTGTTTCTAAATCATTCGGTGGGATCAAATATAATATCGCGTCCATATTCTTATCTTCTTGTTATGTCGTACATTTAGATTAATGTAATCCACACAAAAATAAAGCAGATATTTTGTATATTCGGCAGCATTTGATCGAATACTGATGGATGCACATTCGCCCTTTACCAAAGTCTGAGTACTGCGTTTAGCATCACTTAAGCACGACATGCTGAAACTTCAAATGACTATACTGAGAACAACGCAAGCTTATGGCTTAAAACAAAAAAAATTTATGCCACTCGTTTTTTTGATTCAACTGCCATGATCAGCAACGATTTTTTGATCTTAGTAAATTGAATTAAAAGAGTAACGAGCTTGATTGATACAAGCCCGCCACACATCGCAGTCAACTAAATGTTAAATCGCCACCAGTTCCCGAATGCCTTTTTCAGGCATTTCACTACCGACACCTTGTGCAATCACTTGCCCCCGCGCCATCACGGTATATTCATCTGCCAGTTCTTCTGCAAAATCGTAAAACTGCTCAACCAAAACAATCGCCATTTCTCCACCATCGGCTAACTGACGAATCACACGGCCAATATCTTTAATAATCGAGGGCTGAATGCCTTCGGTCGGTTCATCTAAAATCAATACCCGTGGTTCGGAAGCGAGCGCACGGGCAATCGCCAATTGTTGCTGCTGACCACCAGATAAATCTCCACCTCGACGATGTTTCATTTCATCCAATACGGGGAAAATTTCGTAGAGATGTTCTGGCACTTTTCGGGTCTTAGCGCCCTTAAATTTTGCCATCCCAATCAAAATATTTTCTTCAACGGTCAAGGTCGAGAAAATATCCCGTCCTTGCGGTACATAAGCCAAGCCTTCACGTACACGTTGCTCTGGACTCAGTTTAGAAATGTCTTTGCCATCCAGTAAGATCTGCCCAGACTTGATCGGTAACATACCCATTAAACATTTTAAGAGGGTGGTTTTACCCACACCATTTCGCCCGAGCACCACCGAACATGCGCCCACAGGAGCGGCAAATGTCACATCTCTTAAAATATGACTGCCACCATAAAACTGATTGACGTCTTTGACTTCTAACATGGTCTGCTCCTTAACGTCCAAGATATTTTTCAATGACATCTTCATTGGCTTGGACTTCGGCCAATGTACCCTCTGCCAAAATCGCACCTTGCGCCAACACGGTGACTTTTTCACTGATGGTGTCAATAAAGCTCATGTCATGTTCAACCACAACAAGGGTATGGTTCTTTTTCAACTCTAAACACAGCTCTGCGGTACGCTCTGTTTCAGCATCGGTCATTCCTGCTACAGGTTCATCCAGCAAAATCAATTTTGGACGCTGCATTAGTAGCATGCCTATTTCTAACCACTGCTTTTGACCATGTGACAACAGCCCTGCCGGTTTATGGATCAATTCTTCTAAGCGGATTTGTGCTAAAGATTCGTCCAATGCGTTTTGCGCATCTGGATCGAGTTTGCTGAAAAAACTCTTTTTCACTCGTTTATCTTTAGGTGCAGCCAATAACAGGTTTTCCATGACGGTAAAATTTTCAAATACAGTAGGCTTTTGAAACTTACGACCGATTCCGGCTTCTGCTATTTGCTCCGTGCTCATTTTTGCCAAATCATAGGTTTGCCCAAAAAAAGCCGAACCTTCTTTTGGGCGAGTTTTACCGGTAATCACATCCATAAGCGTGGTTTTGCCTGCACCATTGGGACCAATGATGCAACGCAGCTCACCTTCTTTGATATATAACGACAAATCATTTAATGCGCGGAAAGAATCAAACCAAACGCTGACTTTTTCCAAATACAGGGCAATCCCGTGACTGAAGTCCGCACCCTGCTCCTTCGGTCGTCCATAACCTTCAACAGCATGACCGCCATGCGGTTGAACCCATTGATCATTCATTCGCTTCGCTCCTTTTTAAACCGCTCTAATAGCCCAATCACGCCTTTTGGCAAGAATATCGTTACCACAATAAACAGCGCACCTAAAATCAATAACCATGCCTCTGGATAAGCCACCGTGAAATAGGTCTTCACCCCATTGATTAAACCTGCACCCAAAATTGGGCCAATCAGCGTACCGCGCCCTCCTGCAGCCACCCACACCGCCATTTCAATCGAATTGACAGGGTTCATTTCACTCGGGTTAATAATGCCGACTTGAGGGACATACAGAGCACCTGCAATCCCTGCGATCACGGCAGACAACACCCATGCAGAGAGCTTGTACCATAAGGTGCGGTAACCCAAATATTGCAAACGGTTTTCACTGTCACGAATTGCACCAAGTACACGACCATAGGGTTTATTCATCAGGTGGCGTAAACCGACAAAACAGACCAGCAAAGTCAGTGCAGTGAGGAAACACAAGGTTGCACGCATTGGTGCAGAGGTAATATCTAGACCTAAGATGGTTTTAAAACCGGTAAAGCCGTTGTTACCGCCAAAGCCTGTTTCATTGCGGAAAAACAGTAGCGCAGCGGCAAAAGTCATGGCTTGGGTCTCTGTACACGACAAATTTCATAGGATCCTTGTCCTATCAGGCTTTTTCTTTCTTAAAATTGCTAGCACTTTCTTAAATTCTTCTTTTTTTCCAAAACCAATCAAACGTAGAATAGCCATTTGAAC
>NZ_VPEW01000013.1:0-81182 GCF_013416965.1 Acinetobacter sp. YH1901134
TTGTTCCACTTTAGATATTTGTTTAAGATGAGATGTAACTCATTGAAATGTGTCATCATATTCGTCGTCAGAAAACAAGTATTATGCCATTATTTCAATGAGTTATCTTTTTTTGTCGTGTACAAAGGGCTTGGGTAATAATTGAAAAATACACGCCTTTAATTTTGGAGCGAAAGGCAAAGAAGCCAAAAATGAAGGCAATCAATCCCGGAACTAAAACCACCAAAGCCAATGCCCACACGATATGTTCAGTACCCATCCAGTACCACGGTAGCTCGGTCCAACTCAAAAAGCGCATAAAATCGGGTAAGCCATCGCCTGCCGCTTCACGCATGAGATACATACCGAAGGCATAGCCGCCCAAGGCAAAGTACAGACCATGTCCCAAACTTAAAATGCCGGCATAGCCCCAAACCAAATCTAAGGCCAATGCCACCAATGCGAGACACATAATCTTGCCAATGAGCGTGACCCAATACGCTGATAAATGCAGTGCTGAATCGGCTGGCAATACATGTAACCAAGGCAAAATCAGCAAAATGGCAAAGCACACGGCAATCGCCATACCGCTATAGGGTTTATCCGATAATAACGAAGTGATTTTCATGCGCTTACTCCACAAAACGGCCTTTGATGGCAAACAAACCTTGTGGACGTTTTTGAATAAACAAAATCACAAGAACCAGTAGAATAATTTTCGCTAAAACCGCACCCATGCCGATTTCCAGCACTGTGCCACTGACACCTAAACCTAAGGCCGCCAGTACTGCGCCCCATACTTGGCCAACACCGCCAACCACAACCACCAAGAACGCATCGATAATATAGTTTTGTCCTAGGTCAGGACCGACATTGCCGACTTGTGCTAAGGCACAGCCTGCAAGACCTGCAAGCCCTGAACCTAAACCAAAAGCCATCATGTCAATGCGGCTAGAACGGATACCTACGGCCTGTGCCATTTGACGGTTTTGCGTGACGGCACGAACAAATAAACCAAAGCGGGTTTTATTCAGCAAGTAAACCAGCAACAACAGTACCGCAATGGTAAAACCAATAATGGCAATACGGTTATAAGGCAGCATCAGGCTCGGTGTCACAGCAATGCCCCCTGACAGCCATGAAATATTCGACACCTCAACGTTCTGAGCACCAAAAACCATACGCACCACTTGCATCAAAATTAAGCTCACACCAAAGGTGGCTAATAGTGTTTCCAATTGACGGCCATACAAGGGACGAATAACGGTACGTTCAATCAACATGCCGATCAAAGCACTAACAAAAAATGCAGCAGGAATCGCGGCAATCAAATACCAGTCGACATAGCTACTGAGATAACTCTTAAACAGGCTTTGCACCACATACGTGGTATAGGCCCCGATCATGATCAGTTCACCATGCGCCATATTAATCACGCCTAGCAGACCATACGTAATGGCTAAGCCCAACGCCGCAAGCAATAAGATACTGGCCGTGCTGAGACCTGAAAAGACATGTCCAGTCCATTCACTGGCCTGAATACGGGTTTTAATATTGCTCTTGGCTTCTGTCAGTGCAGCTTTTAACTCGGGATGCAGATTGGCTTGTTGTAATTCCTGCTCCACCATTGCCAACACATCGGGACGGTTAGAATCTTGCAGCACTTTGGCCGCCTGTATTTTTTGTAATACATCGGGGTTTTGATAGTCTAAACGTGCTTTGAGCTGCGCTAAACGGGCTTTAACTTTGTTATTTTTTTCATTTAAATACAATTGATTAATATTTTTAACATCCAACTCAGCCAAGTTATTTTCTAAAATATCAATCGCATCTAAACGTTGGTTTAAATCATCCGATTGCAGCTTTTCTTTCGCTTGCGCAAACGTTAAGGCTTTACGAAGGGTATTCACCAAGGTGACTTGAGATAAATCGGCAGGCCAATCCATCACGGTTTGCAAATCAGGATAGCTCAATAATTTTTCGTCAGTTTCTAAAATATAGGTTTGACCGCTTTGACCACTATATAACTGGTCTTTTTCGACCAATGCGGCCAACTGATCTAAGGATTCAATATCGCCCGGCCATTGATTGAGTAAGCTGCGGCGCTCGGTAAAACTACCGCGAACAAATTGCTGAATGGCGTCACCTTGCTGCACAGATTGCACCGTAGACACCACATCCGCTGCAGTTTCTGCATGCACGATTTGCAGACAGAATAATTGGCTCAGGAATAGAAAAAGGATCGGGAAATTGCGTAATTTTTTCATCTTATAAGCATCCCTATTGAGTAATAGAACAACCCCATCTAGGGATCACATCAAAACATGCCCACTACACAATGGCAGCAGGCATTCGGATTGAATTATTTAGGGATGTACGGGCTCCATGGCTCTGCAGCTATGGTTTTTGCGGTTTTGTGTACCACATCAAACTGACCATCGGCACGGATCTGACCAATCATGACTGGTTTATGCAAATGATGGTTCGACGCATCCATTTGCAAGGTATAGCCCGATGGCGCTTTAAATTCTTGGCCGGCCATAGCTTCACGCACTTTATCGACATCTGTGCTTCCTGCTTTTTCTACCGCTTGTTTCCACATATTGATGCCGACATAGGTAGCCTCCATCGGGTCATTGGTCACAAATTTATCGGCATTTGGCAGTTTGTATTCCACGGCATACTGCTTCATTTTATTGGTGAATTCAGTATTCACTGGATTTCTCACTGACATGAAGTAGTTCCACGATGCCAAGTGTCCGACCAGCGGCTTAGTGTCGATACCGCGTAATTCCTCTTCACCTACAGAGAACGCCATCACTGGAATATCCGCAGCTTTGATGCCTTGGTTGCCCAATTCACGATAGAACGGCACATTTGAATCGCCGTTAATGGTCGAGATCACAGCAGTCTTTTTCCCTGCCGCAAACTTCTTCACATTGCCCACAATGGTTTGATAGTTGCTATGACCAAATGGGGTATATTCTTCCATGATGTCTGCATCGGCAATGCCTTTCGACTTCAAGAATGCACGTAAGATTTTGTTGGTAGTGCGTGGGTAAACATAGTCTGTGCCCAACAGTACAAAGCGTTCTGCCTTACCGCCCTCTTCACTCATCAGGTATTCAACAGCAGGAATCGCTTGCTGATTCGGTGCAGCGCCTGTGTAGAAAATATTTTTAGACTGTTCCTGACCTTCATACTGAACAGGGTAGAACAATAAGCCATTTAATTCTTCAACCACGGGTAAAACCGACTTACGAGATACCGACGTCCAGCAACCAAAAATCACGGCTACTTTGTCTTGGGTAATCAAATGACGGGTTTTTTCCGCAAATAGTGGCCAGTCCGATGCCGGATCAACCACCACAGGTTCTAGTTTTTTACCCAATACCCCGCCATTGGCATTAATTTCATTAATCGCCATTAAGGCCGTATCTTTAAGAGAAGTTTCTGAAATCGCCATCGTGCCTGACAGCGAATGTAAGATCCCAACTTTAATGGTGTCACCACTTGCTGCAGCGGCTTTTGGTTCAGATGCAGCGCTTTCTGTTTTTTCTTCTGCAGGTTTTGAACAGCCCGTTAAAGCAATCGCCCCAGTCATCGTTGCCGCTAAAATACTTTTAGCAAATACATTGCGTTGAAACATTATTCACACTCCCAACCTAAGCTTGTAAGTCACATTTTTAAAATGCATTTGTTGTCTTTCATCACAACAGAGCAATTCAATAACTGTGCCAAGCCTTATTTTTTATTTTGATTGAGTGCTTTTATTTATTTTTAGATATTATTTTTCATATATTTACGCTAAAAAAACTTACTTGTAATTTTTTATGGGTATATTCAAACACCGTAAAATCACCGCAAAGATGCATACAAACTTGTATCCAACACTTGACCTATAATTGAACAATTTTGCGACGTTTTTCAAAAAATACGGTGTATTAGCACACAAATCATGCAGCTTTTCCTAAATTTAAAGCAAAAAAAACCACTTGCGTGGTTTTTTTCTTATTGCAATTTTAAACCGCCAAATCGGCCAAATTACCCTTCTGCTCTAACCAATGTTTACGGTCTGAAGAGCGCTTCTTCGCCAATAATTTGTCGAGTAAACCTGAAGTAAACTGTACGTCATCCAAGTCCAGTTGCACTAAACGACGTGTATCGGGATCCATAGTCGTTTCACGCAACTGACTCGCGTTCATCTCACCCAATCCTTTAAATCGTGTGATTTGAGGATTTTTGGTTTTACATTTCTTTAAGATGCTTTCTAGTTCATCTTCATCCAGCGCGTAATGAACGTCTTTATTATCATCAATACGGAACAGTGGTGGCATTGCCACAAACAAATGCCCTTCTTCCACCAAAGTTGGGAAGTGTTTAACGAACAAAGCACAAAGCAACGTCGCAATATGTAGACCGTCTGAATCGGCATCGGCCAAAATACAAATTTTGCCATAACGTAATTCAGATAAGTCATCACTACCCGGATCTACACCAATCGCAATCGCAATATCATGTACTTCTTGCGATGCCAAAACTTCGTCTGAAGACACTTCCCAAGTATTTAAAATCTTACCACGGATCGGCATGATCGCTTGGAAGTTCTTATCACGTGCTTGTTTGGCAGAACCGCCCGCTGAATCCCCTTCCACAATAAACAGTTCTGATTCTTCGAGGGTATGGCCCACACAGTCAGCCAGTTTACCCGGCAAAGCTGGGCCGGAAACGATCTTTTTACGTTCAACTTTTTTCGCAGCTTTTAAACGGCGACCGGCCTTGGCAATCACCATTTCTGCCAGTTGCATAGCAATATCGGAGTTTTGATTCAGCCACAGTGCAAAGGCATCTTTGGCAATATTTAACACCACACTAGAGGCTTCACGGCTTGAAAGTCGTTCTTTAGTTTGACCCGAAAATTGTGGCTCTTGGAATTTTAAAGACAGAATAAAGTTGACACCATCCCACACATCTTCGGCAGACAGCTTCATATTACGCGGCAACAAGTTACGTAATTCACAGAACTCACGAATCGCATCTGTCACACCCGAACGTAAACCGTTGACATGTGTACCGCCTTGCGCAGTTGGAATCAAATTGACATAACTTTCTTGAATCTGTTCGCCGCCTTCAACGTTCCAGCAAATGGCAAATTCAGCACTGGCACGTTCAGCTTCACCAGTCGCCACAAATGCAGGAACAGGAACGATGTCACGGTCTTGTAGCTCATCCATCAAATAGTCGACCAGACCATTTTCAAATTGCCATTCGATCTTTTCGTTGTTGATTTGATCGATATAAATAATCTGCAAGCCTGCCGCCAAAACAGCCTTGGCTTTTAAGTTGTGTTTTAAGGCTTTCAGCGCAAATTTAGGCGAATCAAAATATTTGGCTTCAGGCCAAAAATGCACGGTAGTACCCGTTGCACGTTTAGCGCATTTACCTTCCAACACCTCAAGCGGTGCCACAGGAACGCCATGTTCAAAGGCCATTTTATATAGATTGCCTTGACGCTGAACTTCCACTTCAACACGATCTGACAGTGCGTTCACCACCGAAATACCCACACCGTGTAAACCACCTGAAAATTGGTAGTTATCGGTACTGAACTTACCACCGGCATGTAATTTGGTCAGAATAATTTCAATCCCGCTTTGACCATACTCAGGATGAATATCAACAGGCATACCGCGTCCATTGTCTTCTACCGACAAAGAACCATCTTTATAAACCGTCACAGTAATTTTGTTGGCATGACCTGCAAGCGCTTCATCGACGGAGTTATCTATCACTTCCTGCGCCAAATGGTTTGGTCGTGTAGTGTCTGTATACATACCCGGACGGCGACGTACCGGATCTAGGCCAGATAAAACTTCAAGTGATTGAGCCGTATATTGCGTCACGTTGCAAAATTCCCTGCTTTTTGGTTAAAACATTTCTTCAAGCGCTACAGTATATGCTTTTTTATTAAAATGCATATCTCTTGCGATCAGCCGCCATTTTCTTAAACAATTTAAACGTCAAATGATGTCGTAACTGCCTATTTGTGTATGTTGAATCTAGCTGGTCAGCATTTGTATTGGATCATTTTATTTAGGCATATTTTTGACAGCATCGGATAAAAACTGCAAGAGCATCGGTATTTTTTCTGCAAAGTTATCCATGCCATGCGTTCCACCCACCTCAGTGATCAGCATAGCCGTGCCGGCTTGAACCGCACTATAAAACCTAGTGGCATCACGATAATCCAAGGTTTCATCACCTTGTTGGAGCAAGACCAACAGTTGATCTGCATTTTCAACCTTAGATACAGCCAAAGCCTGCATTTGATTGAGCTGTGCATCATCCAAGCACCACGTTTCAGTCACCTGATAAGGCAATGCCGTCTCACCAAATAAATCACGAAATAATTGCCATGGATAGACCGCAGGATTGATGAGCACCGCAGGAATGTGATGGCGTGCCATCAACTGCGTCGCATAAAAGCCACCTAAACTGCTACCGACCAAAACCACATTATCCAAACCTTCAATCAGCTCTGACATCTGCTGCATTACCTGTAGTGGTGGCATATTCAAATCTGGCAAATGCACGTGCACACCATTTAAGTCTGCGCAATAGTGCCGCAATATCTGCCCTTTCACCGAATTTGAGTTACTTTGAAAACCATGCAAATACACAATATTCATCATTTTGATTCCAAATTGATCTTTAAATTGCTTTAAAAGTGGCATATAAGTGCTAACTGCGTCACATTTTCTAAATTTGAATTTTTAGTAAAATTGTCAGACAAAAGGCATTCACCGACAGGTCTGTTATCGGTATTGTAAAAGCTGTTCGTGAGAATTTTATAAAATAAACAATGAAACTTCAGGCTATTCCAGTAATAAATACAATCGAGGGATAGCATTGAATGTAAGGATAGGAACATTATGCCTAGCTTAACACCATTGCATGAAACCTATTGTAAATGGGACCGCACGCCACCCAGTCAAGCAGATGTGCTGGAAGGTTTGGCACAACTCGTGACAATGCGTTTTAGTGATGTCGTGCATGACTTGATCAAAAACATTCAACGTGAAATTTTAATCAGTATTTTTGGAATGAGCGAACAAGGCTCGAAAGCCTTTCATAAGCAGCCGACCATTGCACGGATTTATGAATTTTCTTACAACACCTTTTTCAATTATGGCAATTATTTACTCGCACCGACGCTGCGTAGCATTATTGAAAAATTCCCACGCTTACACGACAAACCCCTTACCCCGTCTTTACATTTTCTAGTAGGTGCGCTGAATGGGGTCCTGGGTGACTATTTACTGAAATATCACAACCCGATGGCCTTACCGATGGTGGTTTACGACCATTATGGTGCGGTACAAAAAGGCGAATTAAACGGTCGTATTACCCTGTTAATTCATGGGCTGTGCATGAATCATCTGTCATGGTCGACAGCCAAATATGGCGGCATTGGTGAAAAATTACTTTCTCAACGTGACCATAACACCATGCTGTATTTAAATTACAACACGGGTCGTCGTATCTCGACCAATGGTCGCAGCCTTGCCAATACATTAGAAGATTTGGTCCGTCGCAACCCGGGTATTACCAGTATCGACTTAATTGGTCATAGTATGGGGGGCTTAGTGTCCCGTAGTGCCATTTTTTATGGCAAACAAAATATGTATCAATGGATTCATCAAGTCGAAAATCTAGTCTGCTTGGGCTCACCACATCATGGTGCTGTGCTTGAACGTATCGGATTTCATCTGCAAGATCAATTGGGGCGTTTCCCTTTGGTCAAAATCGTGGGCCACGTGGTGAATATTCGCAGTAACGGCATTTTAGATTTGCGCTATGGCAGCGTGCGTGATGATGATTGGGAACATAATGATGTCCGTATTGGACTCATGGACGACAACCGTAAACCAGCCCCGATTCCATCGCATATCAATACCTACCTCGTGGCAGGGACCATCGAATATGAACATCGTCGCAATAAAACGCGACATGTGATTGGAGATTACTTGGTCAGTGTGAAAAGTGCGTTAGGAGAACACCCAAACCCACGCTACCAATTAAAAGTACCTGACTCACATAAAGCAATATTTTATGGCCTGAACCATTTTGAAATTCAGCATCATCCACAAGTGGCCGAGCAAATCGTGCATTGGTTCTATCCAAATAATGACGATAAAGCTTGTGACCACATTTATGAATTTATGATGGACTTGGAAAGTATGGAAGGCATTGCCCTGACCTAAGGTAAACTTCCCCCATGCAGACTCATAAAAAAAAGCCCTCAACTGAGGGCTTTTTTATGTATCACTAAATTAAAATTTATCACGTAAACGTGGCACTGGTCTGCTTGGGTATTTACGTAATAACTGCCAAAGGCTAAGCAAAGTTAAGACCGCAAAAAACACCAATGACCAAACCGGTAAAGATTGTCCCAAGAAGGTCCAATCCACTTTGGCACATTCACCAGAGCCGGTCAGTACTTGCTCAAAGACTGATTTTAACGGCAGCGTTTCTACCCAATAATCCAGTCCTGGGCCACAGCTCGGTACTTTGTCTGGCGGTAAATTTTGCAGCCAAATATGACGCGCAGCCACCCCAGCAGACCAAAGAATTGATAGTATCCCCAACAATGCGTAAATGCGTTTACCCCAATTCGATGCTGGATTGTGAATCAATGCAATCAATGAAATGATGCCAAGTCCAATCAAACCAATACGTTGGAATACGCACAACGGACAAGGTTCTAAGCCTTGTACATGTTCTAAAAACAGCGCAAAAGACATACCGATCACGCTGGCTAAAAACAACAAACCACTCACGAAGCGGAAACTCCATTTCATGGTAAATCCTCTTAAAATTTTTTATCTGAAGTTTTTCAAATATTCTTCAAAACTCAAGGTACAGTCTTGCTCAAGTTCAGCCTGTTTTTCTAAAGACTGCTCAGCAGCTTGTGCAAAGTATGCAGCAGTTTCAGGGCTCAAGACATGCTGCTCATACACTTCAGCATGTTGTAAGGCCATAAAGCTACCAAAGCCCCAAGTTCCACCTTGTTCTAAAGTATCGCTAATCATACGTGCCGACAATGTTTCATCGACTTCATCGATGCGTGATTGCATCACAGCCATTGCCTGAGTGTAAATATCTGTATTGTAAGAATCATCCAGCAATTCAGCCAACGGTTGCATCGCAGCAACATGTGTACGACACCATGTTTCAATTGGAACCGCTTGACCTTGCTGTAAAATCACTGCGTTTGGCGCACGACCACGGTTTACCACTTCCGCCTGATTTTTCTCAATTTCATTTTGTTCGGCATCTAACAACGCTGGACTGTCTTGCAATAAACAGTACAAAGCCACCACTTCGAGCAAGCCTGCCGTGTCTTCATTGATCCCAATCGGGCTATAAGGATTGACATCTACCGCGCGTAATTCAACATAACCTACGCCACGATTTTGCAGGGCTTCAGACGGTGTTTCACCATCCTGTGGCACTTGTTTCGGACGAACCAAACTGTAGTATTCATTTTCAATTTGCAACACATGGTCATTAATTTGAATCGGTTCACCCTGTTCATCATTTAAACCTAAATGACTAAATGCAGCATACGGGGTATGCACCGCTTTTTGCAAACCTTCCAAATACGCCTGAATGTCGTTGTAGTGAATCCCTAACTGTTTTTGTGCTGAATTTTGATAGCCAAAATTTCCCATACGCAGCGCCGTTGCATAGGGTAAAAATAGCGTGCCTTTTAAGAGCGGTAACAGCTGATGTTCACGTCCAGTCATAAAACATTTACACACCGACGGACTCGCCCCAACCAAAAACATCACCAATGGCGTTAAACGAATAAAATTACGGATCAGGCCGAAATAACGATGACTGCGATAATCCTGTAAGCTCAATGCCTTGAGGGCGTCGTCAGTTTCATGCTGTTGAAGTGCTTCAAAGAAATGATCTGGGAAGGATAAATTATAATGCACCCCTGAAATGGTCTGCATCCGGCGACCATAACGCACCCCTAAACCACGACGGTACAAGGTTTTAAAGCGCCCAATATTCGAGCTGCCATATTGCGCTAAACGAATACTGTCTTCGTCTTTATCCAACATGCATGGCATCGACAACGGCCAAAGTTTTTCACCATGTTCCAAATGCGTATGCGCAACAGCATGAATATCTTGCAGATAGTTCAACGCCTCTGTAATAGTTTCTTTTGGTGGCGTGATAAATTCCATTAAAGCTTCAGAATAGTCTGTCGTAATATGCGGATGAGTCAATGCCGCACCCAAGGCTTGGGGATGGTCGGCCTGAGACAAGAAACCGTTGCTTTGCATACGTAAGCTTTCACGCTCAATACCGCGCAACATTCCTTTAATCAGCGAAGAATCTACCCAAGTCGGTAAAATGTCTTGAGAGGTCGATTCGGGTTGACTCATTGCTATCTCGCTTAAATGGAAGAAACTACTAAAATAAAATCATCAGTTTATATCAGTATAACGCGATTTGAAGTGGGCATATGACCCACTGTATAGTTTTGAGACAAACCGTGATTTTATTTTGGCAATTTTTTATCACAAACTTACTCTATATGACATTTGAAATTTGTGATTTTATAAACAAATATATGCTAATAATGCTTAAAACTTATGAATTATCAAGATATTCTCGAATTTTGGTTTAACCCAGAAAATCAGCCCAATTGGTTCGCTAAAAGCAATAATTTTGATGTTTTAATCGAAAAAAAGTTTAAAGACATCCATCAAGCGGCCAGTCAAGCAGAACTGTGGCAATGGCGTACTACTGCCGAAGGTCGATTGGCTGAAATTATTGTTTTAGATCAATTTTCTAGAAATTTATTCCGTGACTCTGGCTTGGCTTTTGCCCAAGATGCACTGGCTTTGGCGCTTGCACAAGAAGCCATCGCGCAGGGTTTAGATCTACAATTAAGCCCTGAACAGCGCTCATTTTTATATATGCCCTTTATGCATAGCGAATCGACAAAAATCCATCAAAGCGCGTTAAAATTATTTGAGCAACTGGGCAATCCGATCAACTTAGAATTTGAAAAAAAGCATAAAGTGATTATCGATCGATTTGGACGTTACCCGCATCGCAATGCGGTATTGGGCAGAACATCTACAGCAGAGGAATTGGAGTTTTTAACCCAGCCCAATTCTAGCTTTTAATTGACGGCTTTTGGCCAGTATCTCCCCTTGCCATGAACCGATTAAACAGGAGTATGCGCATGAACAAACTCATTATCGCAGCAGCCATAACCGCAGCACTCGGTTTAACTGGCTGTGCCACAACCCCATCAAAACCTTTGACCTTTGAACAACTCGGTCAATATTCTGCGACACCATTAAATGCTCAAAGCTATCGGATTAGCTTCCAAGCTAGACCCAATATGAGCTATGGTACTGCCGAAGAAATCACCTTGGTTAAAGCCGCTCAAACCACCCTACACAATGGCTTTCAATATTTTAAAGTCATGGATGACCCGAGTAATCGGAGTCAAAAACCGCCGCGCCAAGCGGTGATTTACCCAGACCCAATGCCTTATCCATATGGCTATTATCGTCGCCATCCCGGATTTTGGCCAGGCCCGTTTTATGACGTTCCACAGGTGGTTACACTCGATCCAACTCAAGTTTCCTACAGTATTACTTGCTATAAAGATCGTGCCAAAGCCCCTCAGGATGCCTTTGATGCTCGCTTGATTTTGCAGTCACTCGGAGCTAAATATGGTTTAGACAGCCAAGGAAATCCTTTGCCTGTAGCCGCTGAGCCCACCTCTAAATAAGTCAACCCATAGAGACCCGATCATTGATGAGCCCAACTGAACAGCCCGCTGTTTCACCTAGTCTGCAACGCAGTAAACGCTTCGCCACCATTGCTTTGGTGGTGGCGGTGCTGGCGTGGATTGCATTGATGATCGCAGCTAAATTGCTGCCCGAATATGTTTGGCTCATTCATATTTTGATGCTTTCAGCAGAAGCTGGCGTGGTTGGTGGTTTGGCAGACTGGTATGCGATAACCGTTTTATTTCGCAATCCCTTTGGTCATATTCCGATTCCTAAATTTTTACGTGACCACACAGAAATTATTCCACGCAATAAAGCGCGCATTGCTGAGTCCATGGGCCGCTTTGTTCAGGAAAATTTTCTTTCACCACAAGTGGTTGAAAAAAGTTTAGCGGAGACGGATCTCTCTCTTGCCGTCGGGAAATGGTTGGCCAATCCGCACAATAATGCGCAAGTGACTCAAGTCATTCAGCAAACGGTACCGAAAATTTTCGAATTTGTCGGTCAGGAACAAATTGGACGCTTTATCCAAAATAACAGCGTGCAATGGGTACGCAATACGCAAGTCAACCATCTTGCCAGTGAAATGCTGCGGGCAGTTTTAGAAAATGATTTCCATCAAGATGTCCTGCAACGTGGATTAGATTTAGCCCATGACTGGATGTTACAGCACCCTGAACAAACCCGTGATTTATCACGTCAGTTGTTTAAAGAACTCGGGGTTTGGAAGCTCGCCAAAGGTGCAAGCTGGATTGGTATTGATGTACAGCAGCGCACCATTGATTCACTGGTCAGTCGTGTCGAGTCCATGCTTGCTGACCATGAACATCCGTGGCGCCGTAAAATCGAAGACATGGCACAGCAGCTTATGCAGCAACTGGCGGACAATCAGAGTGTTGCCAGCCAACGCCTGAATAGCACCAAGGACGCTTTATTAGACAGCCCACAAATGCTTAACTTTTTAAGCGGCGCTGTTGTGATTTTATGTGATGCGATTAAATCTGATCTACAAAAGCCGAACTCTGGCATTGCACAAAACCTACGCGTCGCCATTCAACAAGTGGGCGAAAATATTGTCTCTAACGTCGCTGTACGCCAATTGTTGAATGAAAAAATGAGTGATATTGCCATCAATCTCTCTGATCAATACAGCGAAAAAGTCATTCGGTTTATCAGTGAACGTATACATGAATGGGACTCACGTGAAATGATCGATAAGATCGAAAACGAAGTCGGTGGCGACTTGCATATGATTCGAGTCAATGGTGTCGTGGTCGGTGGTTTTATTGGCCTCGCACTGGGGATTATTCGTGCCTGTGTAGAATGGCTGCTTTAGCCGCCTGCAGCAGTCCTCCTCAAAGGAGATTGGCCGCAGGTTTGAGCTTTATGCGTAGAACCGTTAAACTTTGCCGATCCGAAAATTTAATAGAACAATAAAATCTATGCATTTACCTGCCATCTATACACTACCTTTCATTCTGATCATCAGTAGCTTAAGCGCTTGTCAGACCATTTCTAAAACCAGCAGCACAGTCACCGACAAAGTAATGGCCGTGCTCGGTAAAGAAAAAGCCCCTGAAATCGATAAAAAAGGCACAGTCGATATCAGCAAAAGTACCCAACAACAGTTAGAAACCCTACTGACCAATATGCCGAAAAATCAGTGGATCTATATTGAAAATGATCAACAAGGCACATCTACCCTCAAAAATAAATCGGCAGATAATTTCACTTTGAGCTTCAAATTAAATTGCAAAATCAGCACTCAGCGCCCAACTTTCAGTATAAGCAACGCGGATGGCCAAGAGATCCTAAAAGCACATGATACAAATGTGGGGCAAATTCAAATTCTGCTCGACAATAAAAACTTTGGAAATCCGTTTGAGACAGCCCATCAGCAAAAGTTCCAAAGCTTTAAAACCGCTGTCGCTCAGGCCAAAGTCATTAAAGTGTTTAATTCCTCAAAACTCTATACCTTCCAAAACAACAAAGCCGAATTACTCTCTAAAGCAGTAAGTTGTCGCGATAGCCTATAAATATTTAAAGCGAAATGCAGTAAGTCACCGT
The DNA here is from genome assembly GCF_013416965.1 of Acinetobacter sp. YH1901134. Lineage (NCBI taxonomy): Bacteria > Pseudomonadati > Pseudomonadota > Gammaproteobacteria > Moraxellales > Moraxellaceae > Acinetobacter > Acinetobacter sp. YH1901134. The sequence goes on from NZ_VPEW01000013.1 coordinate 13,875, forward strand.
TTTACTCAACTGTGACTTACATGCACGCTTATTTTGCAGGTGGCTGTGGCCCTGACATATCAACCAGCAGGCCTGTAAACTTTCGAACAAATGGCAATAAAATCAGTACAATGGGAAAAGCAATTGCCCATGAAATCATCCAATTATGCAGCCATAGAGTCAGAAATCCCTCAAACCACCCTAAATTTCTGAGCATATTAATAAACGAAATAATACCGCTCATCAGACAGGATAAAATAAACGGCACGATAATCAGCGCCCAGCGTGCAGCTAACTTCGGCACATTGCCAAAAATTTTAGGGGTAGGTTGTGACATGTCCATATACTCGAGCAGTGATCCTGAATCGCTAAACCACTTATATCGTTTTACTTCGATATAAGCAATGCTTCACTTTTATCGAATATTTTTTATTCGCAACAAATGGGTTCACCTAAAGAGCCTGAAATTTGCTATATTTACCGTTTTTCTGCGACATTTATTTTTCGACTGATTATGAATACGGCAATACAAGCAGCGCTCGATCATGCAGTGCAATCCCTTCAAGCTGAAGGTGTACTCCCAACTGACTGGAACAATACTAGCAATTTGACCCGAACCAAAGACCGAAGCCACGGTGACTTTGCGTCAAACATTGCCATGATTGCCTCTAAAGCTGCAGGTATGAAGCCGCGTGATTTAGCCGAAAAAATTCTGGCAAATCTTCCAGAAGTCGCAGATATCAGCAAAGCAGAAATTGCAGGTCCTGGCTTTATTAACTTCTTTTTAAATGCTGACCAACGTTTTGCTGTCTTAGACCAAATTCAAGCTCAGAAAGATCAGTTCGGTCGTACACAGGCCAATGCTGAAAAACGTGTTCAAGTGGAATTCGTTTCAGCCAACCCAACGTCTAGCCTACACGTTGGTCATGGTCGTGGCGCAGCTTACGGTATGACCGTTGCCAATCTTCTTGAAGCAACAGGTGCTAAAGTTGACCGTGAATACTATGTCAACGATGCTGGCCGTCAAATGGATATCTTGGCGACATCGACTTACTTGCGTTATTTAGAATTGACCGGTCAACAACTGGTCTTCCCTAAAAATGCATATCAAGGCGACTACGTTAAAGAAATCGCACAAAGCATTATCGACAAAGATGGCGATGCTTATGTACGCCCTGTTGCCGACATCTACAAAGATGTTCCAGAAGATGTGCAATATGCCGCTGAACTCGATAGCGAAGGCAATAAAGTCGTTGTTTCAGGCGATAAAGAAAAACACATTGATGGCCTAATTCATAATTCACAAAACCATTTGGCTGCGGGTTACCGTGTGTTCCATCAAGCTGCGCTGAAAGCCATTCTTGATGACATTAAAGATGACCTCGGTGAATTTGGCGTGACTTTCAATCAATGGTTCAGCGAAGCAACCTTGACTGAAAAAATTGATGAAGCATTACAAATGCTCGATCAACGTGGTTTCTTATACGAAAAAGATGGCAACATCTGGTTCAAATCAACTGATTTTGGTGATGAAAAAGACCGTGTTGTGAAACGTCGTAATGGTCAAACTACATACTTCGCATCCGACATTGCTTATCACTTAAATAAACTACAACGCGGCTATACCGATATCGTGGATATCTGGGGTTCAGACCACCACGGTTATATTGCACGTGTGAAAGCAGCGATTGATGCGCTTGGCTATGATTCTAAAAAATTGACGGTGCTTTTGGTTCAATTTGTGAGCCTATGGCGTGGCGGCGAGATGGTTCAAATGTCATCTCGTTCAGGTCAATTCGTGACTTTACGCGACTTACGTAAAGAAGTAGGTAACGATGCTGCTCGTTTCTACTATGTCATGCGTAAATCAGAACAACACATTGACTTCGACTTAGACCTTGCTGTGTCTCAAAGCAAAGACAATGCGGTGTACTACATCCAATACGCACACGCACGTATCTGCCGTATGCTCGAAAAAGCCGCTGCGACAGACGTTCAATTCTCTGCTGAAGCTGCACGTCAATTTGCAGCTAAACTTGAGTTAGAAGCTGAAACTGAAGTTCTTGCTAAACTTGCGGCTTACCCTGAAATTGTGGTTCGTGCTGCAAACAGCTATGAACCACACCAAGTGGGTAACTACTTGAAAGAGTTGGCGGCGTTGTTTCATGGTTGGTACAACGAAAATAAAGTCTTGGGTGATGATGCAGAACTGACTCAAGCGCGCTTATTACTGTCTGTAAATGTACAGCAAGTTTTACGCAATGGTCTTGAATTATTGGGTGTGAGTGCGCCTGAATCAATGTAAGCCATTCTTAGCATACGTTAGAATCCGTCCATGTATGACCATATACATTGACGCCTATACAGGCTCTTTATGAGCCTGTATTTTCATGGATATTCAGTCATCATTTTATGAAAAATTGAAGATGTTGAAATTGTGAAAATTAAACATAAACAGCATGACAGTCATGTAATATATAATAATCAGAACTTGGTTTTGGGTCAGTTCCCACTAGGTTCGTAACAATTACAATTAAAGAGGTTTCCTCGTGTTTGGAAAAACGCAACGCGGTGTATCAGAGCGGCCAAATCAGCCTAAAAAGCCATTGATTCCTGCATGGTTAGGTACACTTGTGATCATTTTAATCGTGTTGAGTTTCTTGGTGGCCTTGATGTTATGGAAACCATGGGAGCCGGTAAAACCGAAAGGTCAAATTACCTCTGAACACTACCAAGAAGAAACCAATAAAGATTACCGTTTTTATGATCTGTTGCCTCAGCAACAAGTCACCCCGATTCCAGATCAAGCTGTGCCTGAAACAGATACCAAAGAAACCGTGGTGATCGTTGAAGCACCTGAAACGGATACCACTACACCGACTGAGCCGGGTATTGAAGCCACAGAAACAACACCTGCCCCTGCAAGCTATATTTTGCAAGTGCGTAGCTATGATGACCCTGACCAAGCCGATGCCCGTCGTGCAGAAATTATTTTAAATGGCTTATCTGCCGATGTGATCCAAAGTAATGAAAATGGCAAAGTTTGGTATCGCGTCGTGTCTGGCCCCTATGATTCACAAGAAGCTGCTGTGATTGCACAGCAAACTTTACGTCATAGCAGTATCGACTCGATTGTCGTAAAACGCTAAATTTTGCAATTAAAAAAAGCGCCTGAAGGCGCTTTTTTTATTCCTTCCTTTAATAAAGGGAGGTTAGAAGGGATTCTTTTTTGAATACATCAGCTTAGCTCAAAAACCTCTCCCTAACCCTCTCCTAAAAGGAGAGGGAATTGCTTAAATGGTATGCCCTAAAGCTTCGCCCATCACCACAGTCGAGTTGGCTTTAAAGGTCGCATCCCATTGCATTTTGTTTTCTTCAAACAACACTACCGCTGTTGAACCTAAATAAAAACGGCCCAATTCTGCACCTTTTTCTAAGAATAAATCGTGTTGATTGAGTTCCAAACGCCCTGTCGGTTTAACTTTACCTGTAGCCACGGTTTCAATACCTGCCACGATCATTGCGCCCACTAATACAACCGCCATACGACCGACTTCTGTATCAAATAAGCAAACCATACGTTCATTACGGGCAAATAAACCCGGAATATTTTCAGCAGTGGTTTGGTTTACAGAGAATAATTCACCCGGTACATACAAAGTTTCTGTCAATGTCCCTGCAAATGGCATATGTACACGGTGGTAGTCTTTTGGTGACAAATAAACCGTAGCAAACTGCCCATTTTTAAAGGGTTCAGCCAATTGTGGATCGGCAATTAGGTTTTCAACAGTGAACTTCTGGCCTTTGGCCTGAAATACATCACCATTTTCAATTTTACCCAGTTGTGAAATCGCACCATCTGCAGGTGAAACAACACTGGATGGATCAGCATCGACTGCACGCACGCCTTCTTTTAAAGAGCGAGTGAAAAATTCATTGAAGGATTTAAATTTTAAGGCATTGCTTTGCTCAGCAATCGACATGTCGATGCCATACTGCGCTTTAAATGCGGTAATCACGGCATTTTTCACCACAGGGTTTTCGCTTGCAGCCAATTTACCCACGATACGTGATAATTTGTGCTGTGGAACAACACGCTGAGCTTGAATAAAAATTTGTTTTTTTAACTGAGATGTAAGGCTCAAGACGGCAACTCTCCGGTGATCACAGGACTATCGAGTCGGTTGCCCCACTCGCTCCACGCACCATCATAAGCTCGAATATTCCAACCGAGTAAACGTCCCAGTATATAAGCTAGGCCCGACCGATGATGGGACTGACAATACACCACCACGGGTTCGTTTAAATTGAATCCCAATTGTTCTAAGCGTTGTTGTGTGCGTTCTAAAGGATGCAATTTTAAATGATTTTCTCGGTTAAGGGCAGTACTCCATTCGAAATGTCGTGCCCCCGGAATGTGACCGCCGCGTCGCGCAGCCAAACGTAAGCCTGTATATTCATCTTCGGTACGGCAGTCCCATACTTGGATCTGCTCCTGCTGTACACGAGCCAATAGCTCATCATAGTTTGTTTGATACTGAGCACGCGCCTCTGCACTTACTTCAACCAATGGGCTCACGGGTTCAAATTGCTCAATTTCAGACGAGGTCGGTAAGCCTGCCCCAAGCCAAGCATGGATGCCACCATTGAGGAGACTGGTATTTTCAAAACCGAGGCAATGTAAGTTCCAAATCAGTCGACCAGCCCATGCCCCACCTTCATCGTCATACACTACTACATGATGTTCTGGACTGATATTCAGATAGCGAATGAGCTGTTCTAAGCCAGCTTGGTCAGGTAATAGCCCCATCGCTTGTTCTTCTTGGCGCACTAACAGTTTCGGCTGCACATGCAGTGCATGTGGAATATGCAATTGGTCATAAACCGAACGACGACTCAAATCGACGATCCGTAGTTTTTCATTACCAAGATGTGGAACCAATTCTTCCGCTTCAATCAGCAGACCAAAATTCAGTGTAGATGCTGTCATCGTTGTTCGTGTTGTATTTTGTGCGATTAAATTCGATCTTAGCATAAGTCATTTTCACTATTATTCTGAATTTTTGCATTCCTTTAGCAATATTTTAGATATAAAAAAGCCGAATCATTGATTCGGCTTTTTTATTTTTATCTAATGCTGTGTTTAAGCGCTAACTTCAGAGATGTCAAACACCTGACGTAGATACGCTAAGAAAGTATCATTATCCGTCATGGTTTTACCCGGACTATCTGAAATTTTTGCCACAGATTGACCATTACATTCAACCAGTTTCAGTACGATATTCAGCGCAGTTTGTCCCATATCATTGGTCAAGTTGGTGCCAATACCAAAGCTAACTTGGAAACGGTCTTTGAAGTAATTATGCAAATCCCACGCTTTTTCGATATTTAGACCATCACTAAAGGTCAGCATTTTACTTTTGCTATCGACTTTAAGCTTTTTGTAATGTGCATAGGCTTTATCGCCCCATTCATACGGGTCGCCACTGTCATGACGTAAACCGTCGAATAGTTTGGCAAAGTACAAATCGAAGTCACGTAGGAACGCATCCATACCGACAACGTCCGTTAAGGCTATTCCTAAGTCACCGCGGTATTCCTGCACCCATGTTTCTAGCGCAGACTTCTGGAAGTTACGTAGACGAACATCAAGCGCTTGGAATGCTTGTAGGAACTCATGCGCCATCGTACCAATTGGAGTAATGTTCAAGTCTTTGGCAATCAGAACATTACTTGTACCGCGGAAAATATACGGTGAAGCCTGATTTAATTCTTCAATTACATGCTTTTGCCATGCATAACTATAACGACGACGCGTGCCAAAATCAGAGACCAAGAATGGTGGATCATTTGGATTTTGCCGTGCTTCATACTGCTTCAGCAAGGCAATCTTATGTTGCAAACGGCGCTCACCTTCGGCTAAAACTTCTGGTGTACGAATACGTTGGAAATATAATTCATTGACGATGGCTAAAACAAAGATTTCAAACATCATCGCTTGAACCATTGGGCCTTCTACCCAAATGTCCAGTCGACCTTCATCATCAATACCCGCTTTAATAAAACGGCGTTTAAGCTGAAATAATTCAAGATAATCAACAAAATCGCTTTTAATAAAACGTAAACTGCGTAAATACTGCAATTCATCTTCTTTAAACTTCAACTGACAAAGCATGTCGAGCTGCATGTTTAAATCATCCAAAATTTCAACCAGTGGATAGGCTGTATCATCCAAGTTACGGCAACGAAAGTGATACACACTATGGGTTTGCGGAAATTTGTGTAACACCACCTGAAGCATGGTGAATTTATACAGATCTGTGTCTAATAAGGATTGGATGATTGGAGACATAAAGACTTTCAGTTTTTATCAACTCTTTGCATTAAAGCATACTTTATTGATAAAAAGCCGATTGATTTAGTGGAATAACTTATAAATCACCGCGATTCATCGACTTTTTTCAATTTTTTTGCTGAAGCTGAGCGCGATCAAGCTCACTATTTTTTGAGTAACTGTCGATATTTTTCTTCTTGACCAAATTCACGCGCAAACTGTTCTGCAGTCTTTTGCCCCATTTTTTTGGCATTTGCATCGCAATCCACTTGGCGTAATTGCTTTGCAATCGCCCATTCTAATTTAAACATGGCACCCATCAATGCGGTGTTGCCTTTATTGTCACGTGCGCAGCGGTCTGCACCTTGTTCTAGCAAACGAGTCACAATATTTTGATGACCATAATAGGTCGCCATCATCAGTGGTGTAAAACCCGAAGCATTGCGCACATCGACCGGAAAACCGTGCTTAAGAAATTCATTGATGACTTCTTCATTGCCAGTTTTGGCTGCAGCAAAGAAAATTGCGATCAATTCCTGTTGTGAGGTCATCTGATCGCTTGCAGTTGCTTTAGCGGGGGAGATATCTTCCGCGATTGCCACGTTTGCGAATGCGGAACCAAACGCTAGAAGACTGGCTAAAGTCAAATGTTGCATAACTTTCATGATGAACTCCAACAGAAATCGAATGTAGAATTGAATTGGAAACAATTCATTTCATTAAAAAAAATGAATATTTAAGGAGTGCCTATGAAACTCCCCCTAGGGTGCAGGAAAGGTATGGAGCTTCATAGGACTTTTTTGAGGTAACGTTCTAGACCCTAGTTACCAATCCTTCCGACTGATCGAAATTAGTCTTTCAGTTGTGCTGCTTTAGCTTTTACAATTGCAAGGTTGCCGTTTACTGCTTTAGTCATACGCATACCGTAGTCTGCATCTGCTTTGTAGAAGTAAGACAACATGATGTGCTTGGTTTCAGAATCTTTTACGTTGCCAAGATCCGCAGCCAAGTTCATGATTAAATCGTCTTTTTCTTTGGCAGTGTATGAACGGTAAAGCTCACCCGCTTGCTTGAAGTTTTGCTCTTTGGTACCGATCTGTTGAACTGTGCCTGTCAGCGGAGTTTGAACAGCGCGTGCTTTCTCAGTAGCAGCTTTAGGCTCTTTACGGCTTGGCTCGTAGTTCACGTTCGATGAAGTGCCGCCAACATTCATAGAACCATCCTGGTTGTTGTTGTTAACAGCAACAAGCGGACGGTTGACTGGAATTTGCTGGTGATTCGCACCCAAACGGTACATTTGAGTATCTGAGTAAGAGAAGATACGGCCTTGCAGCAGACGGTCTTCTGATGGCTCGATACCTGGAACTAAGTTACCTGGAGCCAATGCCACTTGTTCAGTTTCATTGAAGAAGTTTTTTGGCATACGATTCAGCGTTAAAGTCCCCACTTTAGTTTCTGGAACTAAGTTCGTTGGCCAGATTTTAGTTGGATCTAGCGGATCAAAATCAAAGCTGTTGAGATCTTTAGGATCTAACACTTGGATGTAAAGATCCCATTTCGGGAAGTTGCCCGCGTTGATGTTTTTGTAAAGATCGTTGGTTAAGTGGTTGAAGTCTTTACCTTGCAGCTCCATCGCTTCTTTAACGTTCAGACCTTTCACGCCTTGTTTAGAGCGGAAGTTGAACTTCACGTATTTATATTCGCCTTTGTCGTTGTACAGTTTGAATGCGTGTACACCGAAACCATCTTGCTCACGGTAGCTAGTTGGAACACCTTGGTTACCATACACATAAGTCAACATGTTGGTTGCCCATGGTTGGCTAGACAAGAAGTCAAATACGCGGTTCGCGTCTTGAACGTTGTCAATTGGGCTTGGCTTCATTGCGTGAATGAAGTCAGGGAATTTAATTGCATCACGAATGAAGAAGACTGGAGTTTGGTTACCCACTAAATCCCAGTTGCCTTCTTGCGTATAGAACTTGATCGCGAAACCGTGCGGGTCACGTAGAGTTTCTGGAGAATGTTTACCGTGAATTACAGTCGAGAAACGTAAGAAAACTGGAGTCTTAGTACCTGCTTTGAACAATGAAGCAATGGTGAGATCAGATAAATCTTTAGTTGCAACGAATTCACCATACGCACCTGTACCACGGGCATGTACCACACGCTCAGGAATACGCTCACGACCAAAACGTTGTAATTTTTGAACCAATTGTACGTCTTGAAGTAGAACTGAACCATTTGGACCCGCAGTAATCGAGTTTTGGTTATCGCCTACTGGTGCACCATTGTCTTTTGTTAATGGCGCTGCTTGAGTCGCCACTGTTGCTGTTGCTAACATCGCAACCAATAAAGAACGCTTAAACATCGTCTTAATCTCTCTGTTAAATACCTTTCCTGCCCCGCAAAGATACTGATACTTAATAAATAGATAAAACAGATTATTTTTATAAATTCAATCGTATTATTAGATTTATAAAAAATATACAGTTCATTTTCAAATGTTTGAGCCCAAAATTTTCTAAACATCGCTTCGAAAGAATGCTGTCTTTGCTACAATCCCTGCCCTATGTTCAATTTTCTACTCGGAAGAAGTTATGCGGGCCTTGTTACAACGTGTTTTGGAAGCCAAAGTGGTGGTCGATGGTGAGATCACGGGTGAAATCAATCACGGTATTTTAGTGTTTTTAGGACTTGGTAAAGCTGACGATTTAGAAAAGGGCAAAAAACTGATCGATAAGATATTGAAATACCGTTTTTTTGATGATGAACAAGGCAAGATGGGCTGGAATGTCAGTCAAGCTGGCGGTGGTATCCTCTTGGTGTCTCAATTTACTCTGATGGCACAAACGCAAAAAGGCCTGCGCCCTGATTTTGGCCCTGCCATGCCGCCAAGCGATGCCAAAGCACTGTATGAACAGCTGGTCGATTACACCAAGAGCCAATATGACCATGTACAAACAGGCATCTTTGCTGCCGACATGAAAGTGCATTTGGTCAATGATGGGCCGGTCACTTTTAATTTAGAAATTGAATAAAAACGAAGTAATAAAAAAGCCCTCAGTTGAGGGCTTTTTTATTACTTAAATTAAATCTCAGCTTTTACAGCGTTGTAATTAATTTTGCGCGTTGCATCATATCTACTGGAATATCTTTCACAAGCATAACTGTTAATGATTGCTCATTTTTCTTTGACGTTGTTGTTTGATTTGCGTCTAAAACAGCATTTACATCAGCGGGATTCAATGTATACATTGCACCAGTAGCTGGATCAACAATTAATAAACCAATTAATCCACCAAAAATAATATTGGCTACATACCAACCATTTACTGTCCCTGTTACCTGCACAGTTTTTGTTTGAAAACCATCTTTTTTGAACGTTACTTCATAAGCTGCTGGTTTAAAATATCCTGTACCGCGTTTTAAAGTTACAGTTGCAGGTGTGATGCCAGTATGTACTTTTTCTCCAGCTTTATTTGTAATCGAAATCGATGCTTCATCTGGCACTGACTTAAAGGTTAAAGTTTGAGTTGACCCCGAAATAATGCTTGCACAACCTGTCATTGTTAATGATGCGGCAATTAAACCCGATGTAATTAATTTTTTCATAAAAATACCCCCTAAAAAGCGGAGGTATTGTTACCAAAAAAGCGTTAAATTTCAATTAAAATTAAATTTATTTACCGGTTTTCTCTTTAATAAACGCACGTGCGATTTTGATTTTTTCTTTAACCGGTTTTGGAAGTTTAGGTGGAATTAACTTCGCCACTTGGTTAAACCAAACCAGTAGACCAAAATCACCTTCCATTTTAATACTGCCATTTTGCATACCCGTCATAAATGCTGTTGGGTCACCTTTCATTAGGGTTTTCACGCCCTGTTCGCTGTCCGCAAATTGCAAAATAAAGTCTGCTTTTTCAGCATCGCCTGAAACAGTATCAATCTGTCCGTTATTTACAATAATTTGACGTGCAACACCTAAATCCGTGCCGATTTGAATGCGGAATTGACGTTCATGAACCAATTCAATGAATTTAGGGCTAGTACGTGCAAGCTGTTTCATACGAAGCGCTAAACCTGCCACGAGTAAATCAAGTGGATCCGTGCTGACATCAACTAAAGGTAGTTTTACGACAGGAATTGATGATAGTTTCATGACTTAAAGCCTATTGTAATTGTTGGAAAATTGACTGGCTTCATCCTACCATAACTTGGCTTTTGAGAAGTAAGGCTTTGTATCTCAAATCGGACTAATGCGTTCATAAAAAAATGCGCCCTTAGGCGCATTTTCATTGAAATTTTGTTCTGGCACTTATCGGCTCGAACATTGCTGTTCTTCATCATATACAGGCGTGTGCTCTATACATTGGCGCTTTGCCATCGCACGCTCTGCACGGCGGTCTTCACGTAACAATACTAAAGTGAATACCACCATTGCGGCCATTAATGCCGTTAAATAACTATAAGTCACTGATAATTCAAACATGGTTTGTGTGCCAAATCGAATCACTTCAATGAGTCCCCACACCAGCATCCCCGCCAGCATAAAACTTAACCAGCGACGATAAGGCGAGAAGAAAACAGCAATCACAGCCGCCGATACCAAGCTCAGGCCAACGATTGTTGCTAAATTCGCTGTTAACATAAAAACCTCCGTCATTTGACAACTGACATCTCTTGTCTTACAGGATGCTGAGCCGTCTCACTACTGTATCTTCAGTAAATAGATTTGGTCGATCTCAATCTCTTGCAAGCATTATGCTGAGTTTTTTGCATAAAAAAAGTCTCGTTTTTTGTTAATGCGACACACCTTGTCGCAACATTATTTTGTCATTACATTTTTTCTTTTTAAAGAATTTCTAGAACAATGATGGCATCTCGTTTCGAGTGTCATTACAAAAAAAACAGCTGGTTTTAGGCTAAAAAAATTAATTTTTCGAATGCTGTTAATCGTTGTTTTTATCGACAATTTTCTTCTACCGTTCATCGGATGAGCTGAATTCTTGGCATAAAAAAACGCAGCCTTTTGGCTACGTTTTTGACTGTGCCTTAAATGGTTTTAAGCACGATTTAAATCTTTATCATGCACACCAAGCAGGTAAAGAACACCATCTAGACCCACGCTTGAAATGGCTTGATTGGCATTTTGACGCACTAAAGGTTTCGCACGGAAAGCAACGCCTAAGCCGGCTAAAGACAACATTGGCAAATCATTCGCACCATCACCGACTGCAATGGCTTGTTCTAATGAAATCCCCATTTCTTCAGCGATTTGTGTCAATAAGAAGGCTTTGCGAGCACCATCCACAATATGGCCTTTCACTTCACCTGTTACCGCGCCATCTTGGACGTCCAGTACATTGGCATGCACTTCATCGATACCCAGTTTTGCTTGTAAATATTCGGCAAAATACTGAAAACCACCTGACAAAATAGCTGTGCGATATCCCAATGATTTAAGGGTTGAAATCAGACGTTCCGCACCTTCTGTAATGGTCAGACGTTCTGCAATTTTAGGCAATACCGAAGCATCCATACCTTTGAGCAGTGCCACACGTGCACGGAAACTTTGTTGGAAATCGAGTTCACCTTGCATAGCACGTTCAGTGATTTCAGCCACTTGAGCGCCGACACCCGCTTCAATCGCCAATTCGTCAATCACTTCTTGCTCAATCAGCGTCGAGTCCATATCAAAGCAGACCAAACGACGATTACGACGGTAAGCATTGTCCTCTTGAACGGCAACATCTACCCCAAGTTCGGTAGATAGACGTAAACATGCTGCACGCATTGCAGTGGCATCCAACATTTGGCCTTTTAAACCAAATTGAACGCAGGCACGGCGCGGACCTTCGCTTGATCCATCTAACTCTGGACGGCCAGATAAACGCGTCACAGTTTCAATATTGAAGCCTTGGTTCGACACAATATTTGTAACTGCCTGTAAATGAGACGCCTGTAATTCTGGCGCAAGTGCCGTAACGATATAGCGTGTGCGGCCTCCCTCATTTACCCATTGTTGATATTCTGTTGTAGAGATTGGTTTAAAGCGCACAGTTAAGCCAATATCATGTGCTAAAATCAACATTTCCTTCATGGCTAATGCTGTCGCAGTCTGGTCTTCCGACGAAACAACAATACCTAAAGTCAGCTGATTGTGGATGACTGCTTGTCCGACATCTAAAATCTGTAAGGAATGTGCGGACAAAACCTGCATTAATCGTGTAAATTGATTAGGTTGGTCAGGTCCTAAAAGTGATATAAGAATGATTTCTCGCATGAATTGACTCGGGTCTGAGCTACAACTAATGTAAGAATCATAATCTAAATTGAATAGAATTGCCTTGGAAGTTTACGTTGAATGCGCCTAGACAAGGGCTATTTGCTAGCCTATTAGTAGTTTGTTTTGCTTTGCATACCTTTTTATTGGTATTGGCAACAACCCACCAACTGAACGAAAACCGTGCCAGTCAGGGACAACTGATGACCAGTCAATTGGTTACAGACAGCCTATCTGAGCTTGAGCCGGCCAATACCGTATCATTAGCCTTACTTGCTGACCGCTATGCAACCAACCCGAGCGTGGCTTCCATCCGCATTTTAAATGCCAATAATCAAGTTTTGGCCACAGGCGGTTTGACCAAAACCCGTGATGGTGAAATCTTTGTTCGTGATGCGCTGCAAAACGAAAAGAAAGTCGGAACAGTTGAAATCACCTTAATTAAACCAAGTATTGGTGAAATCTTACGTACGCAATGGGCTGCGATTCTATTTTCATTATTCTTACATGGCTTGTTGTGGTTGGCGTATCGCGCAATTGCACGTCCAAGTCGTACTGAATATTTAGCGCGAATCAACAATGAATCACGTCTAAAACACGAAATTCAAACGCTAGCGCAGGCTTTAGAACAAGAAAAACATAATGCCGCTGTGGCGATTGCTCAAGCGCAGCAAAATGCGCAAGCCAAAGCAAAACAGCATAAAGACATGAAACCAGTGGTTCTCGACAGCAACAGCTTGGCATTAAATATTCAATTTTATGATCCGAAACAGCTGCTCGATAGCGTCAACAAAACCGTGTCTGTGCCGTATTTTAATCTCTGCCAAATTTTCTTGAATAAAACCACAGAACTCTGTGTTCAACATTATAAATTGAACAGTTCTGACATCAGTACGGTGCATAAGTTTGATGAACATGGTGCAACCATCAGCATGACCGCTGACACTCCAGATGCGCTGCGTTGCCTCACCATGATCAGCTCAGTATTCCAATTGCTTTCTGATGTTTTATATAAACGCTACCGTGAAGAAAAACGTTTCGTTTTACAAACTCGTAGTGCGATTTCAAGCTCTGTCGAAGCCATGCAATTGTCTTCTGTACAAGCAGCTGAGCGTTTGGTTCAACAATTGGTTGCCAAAGAAAGTGCTATTCATGTGCCGACAACTTTGCTCAAAGAGATTTCAGATCATTTCCAATTGGTCAGTTTGCCAAATCCGACCAATGTGCTCACTCGTCATGCATTTATGCTCAATGGGATGGACAGTGATGCCGCTGAATTGGCTCAAAACTTCAGAACTGAAATTTTAAAATCCAAACAGTCAAAAGCCTCGTAAAGGTTTGAGCGAAATCAAAAATCCCGACTTGAGTCGGGATTTTTTTGTCTTAAACGGTCGAAATTTTCTGTGCAATCAAATATTTTTGCGCATTATGCGGTTCGGCACCTGCTTCAACCGCGACTTTCTCCCATTGCCCATTCGACTGCATTTCCCATGCATTTTGATTATCTTCCAAATAGTTAAGTAAACAATCTTTCATAATGCGTTTTTTCAAACGGCTTTCCAAAATGGGAAAACAGGTTTCGACCCGTGAAAATAAGTTACGTCCCATCCAATCGGCACTGGCACAGTACAATCGTTTTTCGCCTGCATGCTCAAAATAATACACTCGAGTATGCTCTAAGAAGCGTCCGACGATAGATCTCACATGAATATTCTCAGACATACCTTTGACCTGAGGAATCAAACAACAAATCGAACGGATAATTAAATCTACAGATACCCCTGCTTGCGATGCACGATACAAAGCAGCAATCAGTTGCGGTTCCGTGAGTGCATTGACCTTCACAATAATTCTTGCGTATTTTCCCGCTTGTGCGGCAACAATTTCCTGTTCAATCAGTTTCAGTAATTCAGTATGCAGGGTAAATGGTGCATGCAGTAAGGCTTTCAGCTTCGCCATCTTGCCCATACCGGTCAATTCCTGAAACATGCGATGCACATCCTCGCAAATATCGGGATGCGTCGTCATCAGGCCATAATCGGTATACATCCGCGCATTGCCTGCGTGGTAATTACCTGTTCCCAAATGGGCGTAGCGCAATAGTTGATTATTTTCACGGCGTACAATCAAAATCATCTTGGCATGGGTTTTATAGCCCACAATGCCATACACCACGACAGCCCCAGCTTCTTGCAATATATTGGCCACAGTAATATTGGATTCTTCATCAAACCGTGCCCGAAGTTCGATGACTGCGGTTACTTCCTTGCCGTTGCGTGCCGCCTCCGCTAAAACTTGTACGATGTCCGAATCTGGCCCACTACGATAGAGCGTCTGCTTAATGGCTAAAACCTGAGGGTCTTTTGCAGCTTCACGTAATAAGTTGATGACCGGTTGAAAGGAGTCAAACGGATGATGTAACAACACATCTTGTGTTTTTAATACATCAAAAATCGCGGTTTGTTTACGAAAAACTTTAGGAATAATCGGTGTATAGACCGGATATTTCAGTTCAGGTCGATTAAAACTGGTACTGAGACGCGATAAATTGATCGGGCCGTCAATGCGATAGAGCTCCTGCTCACTCAAATCAAATTCATCTAACAAATAATCAATAATGCTTTGCGGACAATCATCTTCAATTTCTAAGCGAACTGCCCGACCAAAACGCCGTGAAGACAATTCATCTTTTAATGCCACCGCCAAGTCATCCACATCTTCAGCCAGAACTAAATCTGCATTGCGTGTCACTCGAAAGGCATAACAGCCCGTCGCTTTCATCCCCGGAAATAGGTCATTGATGTGTTGCTGAATAATGGCGGTCAGGAAAATTTGTGTCTCTGCACTGCCTTCAACCTCGGCGGGCATTTTGATTAAACGCGGCAATGAGCGTGGCGCAGGCACAATTGCCATTTCAATGGCACGACCAAAGGCATCTTTACCTTCTAGACTCACAATAAAGTTGAGGCTTTTATTGACCAAGCGTGGAAACGGATGCGATGGATCTAAGCTAATTGGTGTTAAGACTGGTTGAACTTCTTTACTAAAATAATGGCTAATCCACGCCCGATGTTTTTCTAAAATATCTTTAAATTGAATAAAGCGAATGCCTTCACTTTGTAATGCAGGCAATACAGCATGATTGAGGGTCTGGTATTGCTCTGCAACCGTGTCATGAATCACTTGGGAAAGTTCATCTAAGACCACTTCAGTCGGAATGGCATCTGGCGTCCGTGCAATCACATTCAAATCTCGTTGTTTCATCAGCCCCGCAATGCGAATTTCAAAGAATTCATCTAAATTGCGTGAAAAAATGATGAGAAAATTCAAGCGTTCAAGTAAAGGTAAACTTGAATCGAGTGCCTGAGCCAAGACCCGCCGATTGAAATCTAAAAGTGACAATTCACGATTATAATAGGTCTCTGATGAATGCTGAAAATGTTGCATACCCTCTCAATGCTGTTTGAAACAGTCTATATCTAAAGTGTTTGCCGGCATGTTAGGCAGCGGATATGACACTTATGTTACAAATAGCATTAATCAATTAAAAAAGCATGCAATTCCCTAAAGCCCTGTTCATCAAATCGTAAAATTTATTTTCGACATCAAAAAAGAGGGATATTGCCCTCTATTTTACTGAATTGTTTTTTTGTTTATTGCACAGGCTTGTCTTGTTCCAATGCTTTGGGCTCACTCGTCCGTGCTGCCCAATAGGTTGCCAGTGCGGGACCCGAAATATTGTGCCACAAACTAAAAATCGCACTCGGCACAGCGGTCAGAGGTGAAGCGGCAAAATGGGTCGCCGCCAATGCCACACCCAAACCTGAGTTTTGCATCCCAACTTCAATCGACACTGCTTTACAGTCTGCATAGGGCAATTTAAATATTCGGCTGGCCCAAAAACCCAATAGATAGCCCAAGCCATTATGTAAGGCCACTACCCCCAGAATCAGTAAACCTGATTGCAAAATCTGTGTTCGGCTACCCGCAATGATTGCCGCCACAATCGCCACAATTGCTACAACAGAAACCAATGGCATGACCTGTATATAGGCATCCACTCGGTGCTTAAAGACAGTTCGAATCATTAACCCCACAATGATCGGAAATAAAACCACTTGTAAAATTGAAACCAACATCGATGCCGCATTAATTTCAATCCATTGGCTTGCCAGCAAATAGAAAATCGCAGGGGTTAAAACCGGTGCGAGTAATGTCGCAACAGAGGTACAAGCAACAGATAATGCGGTATTGCCTTTTGCCATATAGGTGATGACATTAGAAGCCGTTCCACCCGGACAGCAACCGACAAGAATGACCCCGATCGCGATTTCTGTCGGCAGTTGTAATAATTTACACAAGAAAAAAGCCAATCCCGGCATCACAATAAACTGTGCCAAAACCCCGATCATCACAGCTTTAGGGCTTTGCAATACACTTTTAAAATCTTGCAGTGTCATGGTCATGCCCATACCCAACATAATGATGCCTAGCATCCATGGGATATATGCTTTTAACCAAACAAATACATCGGGAAAAAACATGGCGAGCGCTGCAAACAGCACCACCCAAATCGCAAATGTTTTCTGCACAAATTGAGTGAATTTTAAGAAAGCCGACATAGGCATCTTCCATTTAAATACAGGGACAAAAAAAGGCACACCCTTGTGCCTTTTCTCAACTGAGCCCACTGGGTCATGCCAAAGATAATGCCTGTGCATGCTGCTGCACAATATCTTTCAGGTAAATACGCTTCACCCCATTCGCCAACATGTCTTGCCATGCATGCTGAAGCGAACCCTGTAAATCGATCCCTTTGGTCAAATCAGCAATCACAAAAGTTTCAAAACCAAGCTTACGTGCATCCATTGCCGTCCATGCAACACAGAAATCCGTGGCAATGCCCACCACAAAGACTGTATCAATACCACGTTCGCGCAAATAGCCCGCCAAACCTGTTGAAGTTTTCTGATCTGCTTCCATAAAAGCAGAGTAGCTGTCGATATGCTGATGAAAACCTTTACGGATAATCAGCTGCGCCGTCGGTAAATTTAAATTAGGATGCAATTCGGCATCCTGTGTGCCTTGTACACAATGCGTCGGCCACAATACTTGCGTTCCATAATTCAGCTCTATGCTGTCATAAGGTACATGCTCAGGATGATTTTCAGCAAAAGAGATATGGTCGGCTGGATGCCAATCTTGAGTCAGCACAATATTCGTAAAGTATTGCCCCAGTTGATTAATCCCTGGAATAATTTGATCGGCATTGGCAACAGCCAACTGACCACCCGGGGTAAAACCATTTTGTACATCGACCACAATCAGCGCTGTATTTTTTTGCATATCTCTCCATCCGTTGTCATGCATTTTCGGCGACTCTACTGATTCGCTCATATTTTAAAAGCCTTAGTATTCAGTCCTGTGCATAAAAATAAAATGACTGTCCTTCCTGACAATACCGATACTTGGGCAAATGCTCAACCAGCCGCTGTGCAAATCGTGGGTAAATACGGGCTTTTCGCCGAGTCGAAGCATGAAAATAAAAATATCGCGGTTGATGTTGAAAGATATATTTTAATAAATGGCTGCGTGTCTGTTGCATGACCTCAAACGCATTAATCTTTTCAGCAACATCTTCTAGGGTAGGTTCATCGGCAAAGGCCAACCACGCATTTTTTCTCGGCTGTTGGCGATGTCTTTGAAATACAGGTTTGAGTTCCAAGATAAATTCGTGCTGATGTAGATACAAACTAAATTCACGTTGATCAACTTTAAAAATTGCGACCAGTTTTCTTGCTGACATAGCCCCTCTACGTTGATTTTTTGTTTTTTCTTTCTGCTGTATTTTTACATAAAATACATTTATTTATATTGGTTTAGAGCATTAGTGCGACTTCTATTGTCGCCATAAAAAAAGCCCGCATGATGCGGGCTTTTTTTGATATGGCATGTTCCTTATGATGGAATACGACGTACCAATAACAACATAAATATTGCAGAGATTGCGATACATGGAATTGCCGCGGTAATCACCCCTGCCGCACCAAAACCTGCTGCCAATAACTGACCCGCAATTGCAGGGCCTAACATTGCACCGACACGACCAACGGCTGAAGCTACACCAACACCCGTACCACGTAACTGTGTCGGATACACGATACCACCGAAGGCATACAATACGCCTTGGCAACCAATCACGAATGCACCGACTAAAGCTGACGCCATGTACATTTGAGTCAATGAACCTGCACCATTCAGCGCAAATAGACCTGCCAAAATACCGCCGTACATCAAAATGATCACATAAGCTTTCTTCCAACGATCAGTCAACATACCTAAAATGATCGTACCAATGGTTGCACTCACCATGAAGTAGAACTGCGCAGTTGCACCATCTTTACGAGTGAAACCGAGTTCGGTGAACAACGACGGTAACCAGCTCAACATGATGTACACCACCATCAAGGTGAAGAAGTAGCTCACCCAAATTGAGAAAGTACGTAAACGGTTTTCTGTGTTAAAGAGGTTTTTGAAAGCACCTTGTTGCACTTCGCCATTGGCGGTCGCTTGAACCGCTTGATCTTTGGCTTTCAAGAATTCACGCGATTCGGGCAGGAACCAAATCATCAATGGAATCACAACAATCGGTAATAAACCGCCTAAATAGAAAATATTTTTCCAGTTTGCACCGAAGTCCGTCATTGCAACTAATGACAAGATTGCCGCACCCACAGGCATACCACAGTACATCAAACCGACTGCACGGCCACGATTTTGTGGCGTTACCGCTTCAGATGCCAAGGTAATTAAAATTGGCATTGCTGCACCTAAACCTGCACCTGCAAGAAAACGTACAGCGAGTAAGCTATGGAAGCTATTTACCCATACCGTACATAAGGTAAAGATGGCGAACATCCCCGTAGACCAAATTAATACTTTTTTACGGCCCATTCGGTCTGCAATCCGACCACCCAACAAAGCACCAGGTAATAATCCTAAAATACCGGCACTAAAAAACACCCCTAGCTGCGAGCTATCCAGCCCGAAATATTCACGAATCCCTGCTGCTGCAATACCTGCAGCCTGAATATCCAGACCTTCGATTACGGCAATAAGGAAGCAGATTGCTACCGTGACAATAGCATGCTTATTATCTGACTTTTCCATTGGAGAATCCTTGTTGTCATCAGCGTTCAAATTAAGTCGCATCATCGCTGAGCCTTATAAAGGATATAACTACCAATAAGTTGAAGCCTTTCGTCCAAAATTGGATTACGTGCATGGTGTAATAGTTTTTGTGCTTTAAGTCACAAAGTCGTAAAAACAATTAAAAATTTAAAATAAAAAAATATGAATCGTGCAATGAACAGTCAAATCAAGCGATCTTTTTAAACACTCATAAAAACATGTCTATTTCTATTAGATATAAAAAAGATTATTACCCAAGTTTTTAACAATCATTTGTAATAAAACCCGAGCGAATTGATATAGTTTTTAAATCTTTAGTCATTGTTATTTAATCTTAAATTCTGATTAAAAAGCACGGAATACACATAGATCAACCTTTTGCTGATGATTTAATCAATCCCATCAACCATGCCAACCCTCTCGATTGAATAACACATTTTCAAGATTCAGCCCTTGCTGAACAATTTTCAGGCTGCAAAAAAACCGCTATTTTACACTTGATTGTTTTAAGTTTGATTTGTATAAAGAATTTTATGGCTTTGACCAAAGCATATTGTTCTTATGCGTTTGATCAGTCATAATTTGCGTAAGCATTATTCAATTTGGGTATAGCCCAATGAACATGCTACAAATCAAAATTCGAAACCATCCAGAAATCAATATTTCATCTTGTCGGATGGACAAATAGGATAGCTTTTCAAAATGACTCAGCAAGCTCAGACCATTCAAGGTTCAATTGTCGCAATCGTCACCCCAATGTTTGAAGATGGCAGCGTAGATTGGAAGAGCCTCGAGAAGCTGGTTGAGTGGCATATAAAGCAAGGTACTAACAGTATTGTTGCTGTAGGGACTACAGGTGAAGCTTCTACCTTGAGCATGGCCGAACACACTCAGGTGATCAAAGAAATCATCCGTGTGGCGAACAAACGCATTCCAATTATTGCCGGCACAGGTGCAAACTCAACCCACGAAGCAATTGAACTCACCAAAGAAGCCAAAGAATTAGGTGCAGATGCGGCATTATTAGTTACACCATACTATAACAAACCTACCCAAGAAGGCCTGTATCAACACTACAAAGCGATTGCTGAAGCTGTTGATTTACCTCAAATTCTGTACAATGTACCTGGCCGAACCGGTGTAGACATGCACAACGACACCGTGATCCGTCTTGCTGATATTCCACAAATCGTGGGCATTAAAGACGCCACTGGCGATGTTCCTCGTGGTCAAGAACTCATTGAAGGCCTTAAAGGCAAAGATATGGTGGTGTACTCAGGTGATGATGCAACGGCTTATCAGTTAATGGGTTTAGGTGCTAAAGGCAACATTTCGGTTACTGCGAACGTGGCGCCAAAAGAGATGAGCGAAGTGTGTGCAAGCGCTTTGGCGGGTGACGCAGTTCAAGCCGAGCAACAAAACAATACTGTTGCAAATTTACATCAAATTTTATTTTGCGAATCGAACCCAATTCCTGTGAAATGGGCACTTCATGAGATGAACCTGATTGAAACAGGCATTCGCTTACCATTAACACCCCTTGCAGAACAATATCGTACTCCGCTTCGTGAAGCACTCATCACTGCGGGCGTTATCAAATAAAGAAGAGCAAACATCATGCAATTACGTTTAGGACTTAGCCTGGCACTTTCAGTATTTACATTAGCCGGTTGTAGTTCACTTGCCTTTAATAATGGCACACTGGACTATAAACAAACCACAGATGTTGAACCGCTGAAATACCCTGAAGGGTCGATGGTTCGTCCTGCAACGCCTTTGTATCCTGCTCCATCAGTTGACCCACTAGCAATTGAGCATGCACCAAAGCTTGAAAATAAGCGCGGCAATCGCTATGCCCTTCCGCGTCCAGCCGCGGAAAAAAATAATGTCGTTGCAGATTCCTCAACAGACAGTACAAATATTAGCCGCCCTCAACTATTGGTGGATGGAAATCAAAATCCACTGATCAAAGTTGAAGGAAATTCTGCTACAATCTGGCAATACACACTTGCTACCCTCAGCAGCCTTAACCATACCATTGTTGGTCAGAGCAAAAACCGTTACGAAGTAACCGTCAAGGTCGATCAGCAGACCTATGTCTTAAGACTATCTTCTGTAGGTTCAAGCAATAACATCGCTGTGTTCAATGCCGATAACAGTTTTGCAGACAAAGAAAAAGCTGCAGATCTGTTAGCTCAGATTTACCAAAATTGGCCAGCCTAGTCGTACTAGGCATTTTTTCTCGAAAAAGGTTCCCTCATGTTAAAACAAACCTTGCTCTATACTGGTAAAGCGAAATCTGTTTATGAAACAGATAGTTCTGACCACCTCATCCTAGTTTTCCGTGACGATGCTTCTGCATTCAACGGTGAAAAAATTGAACAACTGGATCGCAAAGGTAAGGTGAACAACCGTTTTAACGCCTTTATCATGGAAAAATTGGCTGCGGCTGGTATCGAAACTCATTTCGAAAAACTTCTTTCTCCAACTGAAGTTTTAGTGAAAAAATTAACCATGGTTCCTGTAGAGTGCGTAATTCGTAACTATGCAGCAGGTTCACTTTGCCGTCGTTTAGGCGTTGAAGAAGGTAAAGAACTTACTCCGCCAACTTTCGAATTGTTCTTCAAAGACGATGCGTTAGGCGACCCAATGGTGAATGAATCACAAGCGATTGCATTAGGTTGGGCGACTGCAGAACAACTCGCTCAAATGAAAGAATTGACTTACAAAGTAAACGAAGTACTTAAAGGTCTATTCGATGCAGGCAACATGCTGCTTGTTGACTTTAAACTTGAATTTGGTGTGTTCCACGACCGTATCGTACTAGGTGACGAATTCTCTCCAGATGGCTGCCGTCTATGGGACAAAGACACTAAGAAAAAACTCGACAAAGACCGTTTCCGTCAAGGTTTAGGCGGTGTGGTTGAAGCTTATGAAGAAGTTGCTGCACGTTTAGGTATCGACCTTTCTGATATCTAAGTCGTTCATCGATTTAAAAAACCGAGCTCTTTAGCTCGGTTTTTTAATGAAATATTACTCGATTAATCCATGATCGAAAAAACAAATGTTAACCATAAAAAACCTCTGTTTCACATTTACCCAAGTTCACACTAAGATAGCTACATACCAGGCAGCACTAGGATCTATAAGTTTCCAATGTGTATGCCGACCAGATTTTCCATCTACCCTCTAGGATGTATCTCCCCAAAGACATCCTATTTTTTCAGCCCAGCTCGCCTTGAGTTGGGCTTTTTTTTGCGTGAAATAGACATAAAAAAAGGCGCCGCAGCGCCTTCCCATTATGATCATTCAAATCATTGTTGCTGTTGTTGTTGCATCCAACGTCGTTGCTGCAAACGCTCACCTTCGACTTCACGTTTATTGCGTGCAGACTCATACAGCTTAGTGCCTTTTAGTTCAGGCGGCATATAGTCCTGCATGACAAAATGTTCAGGATAATTATGTGGATATAAATAGTCCACGCCATAGCCTTGCTCTTTCATCAATTTGGTTGGCGCATTTCTCAAATGCAATGGCACGGGTAAATTCGAGGTTTTTTCTGCCAAATCTAAGGCTTTATTGATGGCCAAATAGGTGCTGTTACTTTTAGCACTGGTTGCCAAATATACCGCACATTGCCCCAAAATGATTCGACATTCAGGCATACCAATTGCCTGCACAGATCGGAAACATTCTCCAGCCAACAGTAAAGCATTTGGATTTGAGTTGCCAATATCTTCAGATGCCGCAATCAACATACGACGGGCAATAAAAACAGGATCTTCACCACCTTTGAGCATTCGAGCCATCCAATACAAAGCGGCATCTGGATCACTGCCTCGAATCGACTTAATAAAAGCCGAAACTAGATCATAGTGCTGTTCGCCCGATTTGTCATAGCGTGCAATATTTTGCTGCGCAACTTTGACTACTACCGCATTGTTAATGATATTCTCTAAGTCTGGCTCAAACGTACTGGCGATTAAATCTAAAAGATTTAATGCTTTACGAGCATCACCTGCGGCAAATTGAAATAAAGCTTCATATTCTTCGATTTGAATATAACGCTCTTTTAAAAACGAATCTTGCTGAATGGCTTGATCCAATAAGCGCTGAATTGCGTCATTATCCAGAGCATTTAAGGTATACACCTGACAACGCGACAATAAGGCATTATTAACTTCAAATGAAGGGTTTTCTGTGGTTGCACCAATCAGGGTGATTTTGCCCTTTTCAACTGCATTCAGTAATGCATCTTGTTGTGACTTATTAAAACGATGAATTTCATCAATAAACACCACAGGTGTCAATAAATCTCCACCATCGGCGATGATTTCACGTAACTCTTTCACCCCAGTATTGAGCGCAGATAAACTAATAAATGGTCGGTCAACAGCCTGCGCCAACAACAATGCAATCGTGGTTTTACCTACACCCGGAGGTCCCCAAAAAATAATCGATGGCAAATGCCCTTGGTCAATCATCTGGCGTAACGGTGCATCTTCACCCAGAAGGTGATCTTGTCCAATAATTTGAGATAAATCATGAGGACGCATGCGTTCAGGAAGAGGAATTTGGCTGTCTGACATCTTATTATTTCGTTTCCGGCAATTGGGGACGTTTTTTCTATTCTAACACTGCCTTGGCAGAATCTTTGCTTTATTCGGTATTCAATTTAGGAGGGTGGTTTAATGTCGTTATTTAAGTATCTTGCATGTAAAAAAGCTTAGGCGAATGTTAACTATAATGTAACAAGACATCCTAGCCCTTATTGATCAAATTAAAGTATCATCGGCAAGATATCCCATTTTAGACTTGCCTGACCCAATTGGACAGATTGTATGAAGCAATCAACAAAGCAAAAGCGAATCGTTCAAGTTCAACAAGGCATTGATCTACCTATAAATTTATTTCAAAAAATGCCCCAAGCCAAGAATATACAATTACAAGATAATCAATTCGCTGAATTACGAGAAAAACTGAATAGTCGTAATCAAATGTTAGATGCTAGTGTCGACTGTATAAAATTATTAAGTCTAGACGGTCAAATTCTGCATATGAACCGCGCGGGATGTTTAGCTCTGGGCGTATCTCCAACTGAAACTGAGTTTGGTATGTCTTGGCATAAATTACTGCCTGAAGAAGTCCGTGACGCGTGTTTGAATGCTTTTGCCGAAGCCAAAGATGGCAAAATATCTCGCTTTGTCGGCATGAGCCAAGTAGCAGATGAACCCTTGGCTTATTGGGATAATATGCTCAGCCCAGTATTCAACGAATATGGCCAAGTCAAAGAAATCCTCTGTGTATCACGTGATATTACGATACAGCGACTTGCAGAAAATAAACTTCAACGCATCATTGAACGAGATGATTTAACAGGTTTATTAAACCGCCGTGCGTTTAGTCGAGTATTTAAAAGCCAATTAAAAGTGGCGCGAGAACATCAGCAACAACTGGGTTTGTTATTAATCGATCTAGATTATTTTAAGCATATTAACGACACCTTAGGTCATAGTGCAGGAGACCATTTACTGCATGCCCTTGGGCAGCGTTTTCAGCACTGTTTTGATACAAATATTGTAGTTTCACGTTTAGGTGGCGATGAATTTGCCATTTCCATTCCAAATTTAAAATCGCAACAACAATTACAGAATTTTGCCAGCATCGCCTGTCAGCAAATGGACATGCCCATTTTCTATAATGGGCAAAGTATCAATATTGGTATGAGTATTGGCTGTGCGATCTACCCTCGCGATGCACAAAATACCTCCAATTTACTTAAATGTGCTGATATTGCGCTAAATGATTTAAAAAGCAGTGGTCGTGGTGGTGTACGAATGTTCAACCATACTATGTTCAAAACCCTTGAAAATACTACTCGCCAATTAACGCTTGCACGCAGCTTGATTAAGTCCAATCAAATTATTCCGTTTTATCAGCCCAAAGTTCGTCTTTCTGACAGTCAAGTTATCGGCTTTGAAGCCTTGTTACGTTGGTATGATAAAGACCAACAATTACAATTACCTTCTCAAATTTTTGCTGCATTTCAAGATTATGAATTGGCTTCACGCATTAGTGAAACAATGCAAATTAAAATCTTTCAAGATATTCAAAAATGGATTGAACTTGGACTGCAACCGCTACCGATTTCAATAAATGCTGCACCTGTCGAATTTTTACGTGATGATTATGCGGAAAAACTACTGAATCGCTTAAAGCAGTTTGGTATATCACCAGATATTATTGAGGTCGAAATTACCGAGCAAAGCCTGTCAGAACGTGGCTCAAATTATGTGATTCGCGCTCTCCATTTATTAAAAGAGCATGGCATACACATTTCTTTAGATGATTTTGGTACAGGTCATTCATCATTAACACGTTTGAGTAATTACCCTGTCGACTGTATTAAGATAGACCGTAATTTTGTGGAACGCATGCATACCGACTGTTCAGCACTTGCCATTGTCAAAGCGATTACCCAAATTGGTGCGAGTGTTTCCCTGAATATATTAGTCGAAGGTATAGAGAAACCGGAACAGGTCGATACCTTAAAAGAATGTAATTGTCATACTGGACAAGGTTTTTACTTTTATCGCCCGCTCAGTTATGACCATGCGATGGAACTTTTGAGTCACTAAAACTTGTGGAGCATGACACGATGACACTGAAGTATTTAGTCAGTGCCTGTCTGGCAGGCCAACCCGTTCGTTATGATGCCAAATCGAATACACAACAAGCGATTTGCCAACTGATGCAGACTCACCAAGTCATTACGGCCTGCCCAGAAATGATGGGCGGCCTGAGCTGTCCACGTTTTCCTGCAGAAATTCAAAATGGTCAAGCCACTGATGTGCTCAATGGTACAGCTCAAGTTAAAGATGTTTTGGGGACAGACGTTAGTGCTGAATTTATTGCAGGTGCTCAACGAATGTTAGAATTGGCCCAATTACACAAAGTTGATGTTGTTGTCTTGAAAGATCGCAGCCCGTCTTGCGGCAGCCATTATATTTATGACGGCAGCTTTACCCGTACGAAAATTGAAGGCTATGGAGTAACCACAGCACTCCTCAAACAGCACGGTTTTCAGGTTCTGTCAGAACAAGACTTTCTGGCTATGATACAAGATCAACTCTAGATCCAAGATAGAGCGTATCTGTGTCCTTTAGCGTACCCAACGTACAATATAATCTTCAATATCGTCAGGGTTGACGTCTTCTTCACTGATGCAACGCCCTGCGGCAGACTTTCTTGCCTTCAAAATACTGTCACGATTTCCCGTCACTAGATGATGCCAACGTGGTAAATCTTTACCCTCAGAAATTCTACGATAAGCACAGCTCGGTGGTAGCCAATGAAATTGGTGAATCTGATGTGGGGTCAGCTGTATACAGTCTGGAACATGTGATTGACGATTTGGATAATCGGAGCAAGATGCCTTTTCACAATCTAAAAGTTTGCATGCCACTTTGGTGTAGGCAACCTCATGAGTATCTTCATCTTCAAGCTTAATTAAACAGCAAAGTCCGCAACCATCACAGAGTGACTCCCACTCCAAATGGTTGAGTTCAGTCAAAGGATGCTTTTTCCAAAAATGTGGGCGTAGAGTATCGGTCATCTTCTCGCTCGCAACAAAGGTGGCAGGCATATTAACTGAACCTGCACATTAATTCCTTGTTTAAGTTACCGAATATTGAACATTAAATAAACAAAAGACTACAGAGTAGGTTTTTTTAGCCTCTTATAATGAGCATACAGAATAAAAAATCACATGGAGATAAAACTATGTTCCGCTGGGCTATTATTTTCGCTGTAATTGCATTGATTGCGAGTCTGCTAGGTTTTGGTGGTGTGGCAGGCTTATCCAAAGACTTTGCTGTTATTCTTTTGGTTATTGCAGTTATTCTCGCAATTGTTGGTTTCCTCTCTCGAGGAAAAGTTTAGGCGACGGATTGTATGTCGTTTTAAACTACAAATTACCCCCTTAGACTCATGGATAAGAAACGTAGGTTTTTATCATCTTGAGTGTCAATGAAAAAAATAAGAGCCTATGGGCTCTTATTTTTTTTTCATACACGTAAACTTACTACGTTGTATGGTTTTAGCTTTATGGTTTTAAATGACGTGGTCTAAAGCCTGTTGCAATTAAGGCGATACCATAAGCAGCAACTCCAATCACACATAAGATGATCACTTCCGCGACACGCATCCACGCAGATACATCACCGTTGTACCATGTTAAGCCATACCACAGAGCAGCAATCATCACAGCATTGGCTATCGCAAACTGAATCACCAACTTTTTCCAATGTGCGCCAAAGCGAAAAATATTGCGCTTATGTAAATAAAAATACAGCATCCCTGCATTCACCAATGCGGAACCAGAGGATGCCAATGCCAAGGCCATATGCTCAGCATGCCAATCAATCAGTTTAAAGAATCCAATAAACACCACGTTAAGAATGGCATTGGCTGCGACCGCCATTAAACCTACACGTACAGGAGTTTTGGTATCTTGTTGCGCATAAAACCCTGGTGCAAACACTTTAATGAGCATGAATGAAATCACACCGGCACTCATACATTGCAATGCCAATGCGGTCATCTGTGTATCTTCAAAGCTAAATTGACCACGTTCAAATAAGGCCTGAATAATAGGTGTAGAGAGCATGAAAAGCGCAATACTTGCAGGCACACCCACCAAGATAATGACCTTAGCTGCCCAATCAATCATACGACGGAATTTTTCTTGATCTTGTTCAGCATGACGTGCAGACAATGACGGTAAAATTACGGTACCTATCGCGACACCAATTAAGCCCAATGGCAATTCGGTCATCCGTTCGGCACTGTATAACCATGACACCGAACCATCTTGCATGAAAGACGCCCAAATGGTGTTCAACAGTAGGTTGATCTGCGTCACTGAGACACCAAACAGTGCTGGCAGCATCAACTTCATGATGCGATCAACACCTTCGTGTTTGAAGTCAACTTTCGGTGGAATCAGTAATTTTTTACGCCACAGCTCTGGAATCTGAATCGCCAATTGCAAGAAGCCTGCCGCGACAACAGACCAACCCAAAGCCATAATTGGCTCAGCCATATAAGGGGTTAACCATAGCGCACCGGCAATCATCGCGACATTAAGTAACACTGGAGCGAACGCAGGTGTACTGAATGAGCCATAACTATTCAAAATACTGCTGGCAAATGCCGTTAAGGACATAAACAGTAAGTAAGGAATCGTTAGGCGGAACATATCGGTGGCTAACGCAAACTTGTCTGCATCACCATGAAAACCCGGTGCATAGATATAGATAATCGCGGGTGCGGCCACCATCGCGATGAATGTCAAGCTAGTCATCACCAGACCTAAACAGCCAAAAACACGGCTAATCAGAATCTGGACTTCGGCATGGGTTCGACTGGTTTTATATTCAGTCAATACAGGAATAAAGGCTTGTGAAAATGCCCCTTCTGCGAATAAGCGCCTAAAAAAGTTAGGAATACGAAAGGCAACCACGAAGGTATCGAAGTCTTTACCTGCACCAAATACATTTAACAGGACAATATCCCGTACCAGTCCCAATACACGGGACAACATAGTCATTGCACTGACAATGACTGTCGAACGCCAAAGCGCCATCAGTAATTCTCACTTTTGAAAGTGCGCCTATTGTAATGAAACTCGTCAAGGAATTTCATTGGTTTATTAAACGCAGTGTGTATTGTTTATTTGTTTTTAAAATGATGCAGCTGCTGACGAAAAACGTTCCACTCAAAAAATGGACCTGGATCAGTTTTACGTCCCGGTGCAATATCTGAATGCCCTGCAATATGTTGTTGAATTTTAGGATAAGCCTGTTGTAAACATGCCACGACCTCGGTCAGCACGGCATATTGTGCAGCCTCAAAAGGTAAATCATCACTTCCTTCGAGTTCAATGCCAATCGAATAATCATTACATTCTTTTTGTGCTAAATAGGTTGAACGACCTGCATGCCAAGCCCGATCATTAAAATTGACGAACTGTAGGACTTCGCCCGTGCGCAGGATCAATAAATGTGTCGATACTTGCATCCCTTCAATGGTTTGAAAATAAGGATGTTTCGACCAATCCAACTGATTTTGGAAAAATTGTTCGATATAACCACCGCCAAACTGTGAAGGTGGCAAACTAATATTATGAATGACGACAAGCTGAATTTCGGTATCTTCAGGACGCTGGTTAAAATTCGGTGATGGAATTTGACGCGCACCTAGCAATTGCCCATCCTGCACCTGAAATGTTGTTGCTTGTGACATAAAAGAATCCTGTGTCTAAGCCGGCCTGCAATGCTGCAGATCAAAACGCCGAGCCCTACTTGAAAGGTTTAATGCTAAAACTTTCACATTGAAATCTCAATTCAAGTCTGTGAAAGTAGTTAAAAATCGCTCATTTTTTCAGGAACAATGCTAATATAACGCGCACATTTTCTCGGGTTAAAAAGATACGGAATTTCTTATGAGCATATCGCAATCTTTGCTTGAACAATCTATCCAAATCAATATTCAACACGCACTACAAGAAGATATTGGCGAAGGCGATATTACAGCCCTGTTAACTCCAGAAGATGAACAAGCCACTGCAACGATTATCAGCCGTGAAGAGATGATCTTGGCGGGTCAGCCTTGGGTTAATGCACTCATTCAAACTTTTGATGCAAGTGTACAAGTCACATGGTTAAAAAATGATGGGGAACGTGTCTCAGCAGGTGAGGCTTTCTTAAAATTAGCAGGTTCTGCGCGTAGTTTACTCACGGTTGAGCGTCCAGCCTTAAATTTTATACAAACATTATCTGCAGTAGCGACTAAAACTGCTGCCTATGTCCAGCAGCTTGAAGGTTTGAATACTCGTTTACTCGATACCCGTAAAACCTTACCAGGCCTACGTATTGCACAAAAATATGCAGTAGCTGTCGGAGGTGGTCAAAACCATCGCTTAGGTTTATTTGATGCGTTTTTAATTAAAGAAAATCACATCATGGCAGCAGGTGGCATTAGCCAAGCTATTGCTAAAGCGCATACCATTGCTCCGGGTAAACCCGTTGAAGTGGAAGTCGAAACTTGGGACGAACTCAACCAAGCGTTGGAAGCAGGTGCGGATATTGTGATGTTGGATAACTTTAGTCAGCAACAAATGATTGATGCCGTCAAACATGTGAATGGTCGCTGCAAACTTGAAGCCTCAGGCAATATCACTATTGCAAATTTACGTGAAGTGGCAACGACAGGGGTCGATTATATTTCGATGGGTGTGCTTACCAAAGATGTCACAGCGATTGATTTATCGATGCGCTTTAATGCTTAAATGTTACCAAAATTAAATCCATTTAAAGAAGGGTGCTCATCAGCACCCTTTTTAATACGATTCCTTTTAATCATCATCCTTATCTTTTGAATCCTCTTCTCGGTCTTCATCCTGATCATCACGATCGTGATCAGCTTTAGCATCCCGATCATCATCATTTTGCTCATTGTCATGATCACGATCTGATGACAAAACAGAGCGCTCTTTATCCTCATCCTTTGAATTAGAACCATCACAAGCACTTATCGCTAAAAGTCCCAATAATGAAAAACCGATCAATAACGCTTTCATTATTTTCTCCTTGTTATTGTGTTCTTCACACTGTGCTGAAACTTTGCTGTCAACAATAGCGCTTTTAAGTTTTAATTTGTCAGTTGATATTACTCATCCGACTTAAAAATAAAAAAAGCACCCGAAGGTGCTTTTATCAACTTAAGCTTTAGTCATATTACCAACCCAAAGCTTCTTGTTGTTTTTTGATCAATTCTTGAATGCCTTTTTCAGCCAATTCAAGCATTTCATTACACTGTGTACGTGTAAACGGTTTGTCTTCTGCTGTGCCTTGAAGTTCAATGAACTCACCAGCTTGTGTCATCACTACGTTCATGTCTGTTTGGCAGCTTGAATCTTCTTCATAGCAAAGATCAAGTAAAGCTTCGTCTTGATACATCCCTACAGAAATCGCAGCAACGAGACCTTTTAATGGATCTTGTTTAATTTTTTTATTTTCAAGCAAGACATTCATTGCATCGACCAAGGCAACTGCTGCACCTGTAATTGATGCTGTACGTGTACCGCCATCTGCCTGAATCACATCACAGTCGATGCTGATGGTATTTTCACCCAATTTTTTCAAATCGACCATCGCACGTAAGCTACGACCAATCAGACGTTGAATTTCTTGAGTACGACCGCTTTGTTTACCACGTGCCGCTTCACGGTCAGTACGTGTATGTGTTGAACGAGGTAACATACCATATTCAGCAGTCACCCAACCCTGACCTTTACCTTTAAGGAAACGCGGTACTGAGTTGTCGACACTTGCAGTACAAAGAACTTTTGTATGACCAAATTCAACCAATACAGAACCTTCCGCATAACGTGTGTAGTTACGGGTAATTTTTACTTCACGTAATTGATCTAATGCTCGTTGGTCGATACGCATGATGAGTCCTTAATCTGACAAAATTGATTGCGGTACATTATAACAGAAGGTACAGCCAGATTCGGGACGCATTCGTGCGCATTTACAAAATCCATTCATCCAAGTTTTGATAGGCCCATCGTACGACATCAGGAAATTTGTTAGACTGAAGCCACGCAAAATTCAGGACGAATTGCATGTCGATACGGGAAGAACGTAAGCAACAAAGTCGTAAAGCTATCCTTGATGCAGCGCTTGCATTGAGTACCACAGGCCGTTCTTTTAGCAGTCTGAGCTTACGCGAAATTTCCCGTCATGTCGGCTTGGTTCCTGCTGCGTTTTATCGCCATTTTCAAGACATGGACCAACTCGGTTTGGAACTAGTCGACCAAATGGCCCTGCACCTTCGGAATGTCCTCAATCAACTGAGTCAGCAATGCTTTCAAGCACCAGATGCACGCACACGACAAAGTCTGGATTATTTATTTCATGCCGTTGAGCAATTTCCTGAGGCATGGATGTTTCTTATTGCTGAACGTTGGGGTGGTTCAGCATTCTTAAGACAAGCCATTACTCGTGAGTTTAATTTTCTCAGTACCGATTTGGCCCATGCACTGGCTCAAGTTGAAGCGACTCAACATATTCAATCCGAACAAGAGCTCAAAGTATTGGGACAAATTTTGTTTGAATTGGCCTTAAGTTGGGCCATGCAGTGGATTGACTTACATCGACATATTGACCTTCCACAACGTACTGATGCGCTACAACAATTTCGCCGCCAAGCTCAGACTCAAGTTCAGCTCTTATTTCGTGGCATCTTACATTGGGATCGATCTTTGGCTCAAATCTCTGATCCACAAAATTTATCGCCATAAAAAAGCCGCATCGAGTGCGGCTTTTTTATGATATCTGTTATTTCGCTTTGCGTTCTTTATCAACAAGGAATTTCACGATTTCAACGGTACGTGCATCTTCACCTTGTACGATGTATTTACCATTGACGGTAATCGCAGGCACGCCGCTCAATTGATATTGAGCCGCTAAGCTTTTCGCTTGAGCAATTTTTGAAGACACAGCAAATGATTTAAATGTGCTGTTAAATTTCGCTTCAGGAACACCATAACGGGTGTAGAACTTAGCAAATGCGCCTTGTTCTAAGATATTTTTTTGACCCACATGAATGTCATGGAACAATTGTAAATGTGCTTTTTGACGAACACCCAGTGCTTCCGATGCATAGTAAGCACGCGCGCCTTGTTCCCAAAGTGGATTCATTGCTGCAGGTGTACGGACAAAACGTACATCTTTAGGCAATTGCTTTAACCACGTTTGCATATGCGGTTCTAATGTAAAACAATGTGGGCAGCCATACCAAAAGAACTCACGGACTTCGATTTTACCCGGACGTTCGACTTTAATCGGTTTTGGAATAACTGTGTAATCAGTCCCCGCGACAAATTGCGCTGCCATCGCACTGCCAGAAAAAGCCAAAATAGCTGTTGTAATCGTGCCTAAAAGGAATTTTTTCATTGAACTTATCGTCCTCAAAATCATTATGATTAGTTTATGGCAACACTATAAATCAAATCTGTCGATTTCGTTTTCATTCTGTGAACTTTTTTAAGGCTTTTATCGCTTTTTTTTCAGGACGCGCTACACTAACTCCCATAAACTTTTTTCTAAAATATAAAGACTTGATTGAGGTGCAACCGATGTCGCAATTGAATGTTGATCCACAAGAAATTGCCAAATTTGAAGCTTTCGCAGCCATATGGTGGGATCAGCATTCTGAGTTCCGCCCTTTGCACATGATTAATCCCCTGCGTTTGAACTGGATTGATGAGCATTCAAATGGTATCACTGGCAAGAAAGTATTAGATGTTGGCTGTGGCGGCGGTATTTTAGCTGAAAGCATGGCACGTCGCGGTGCGCAAGTATTGGGTATCGACATGGGCGAAGCGCCATTAAATGTTGCACGCCTACATGCCGAACAAGAAAATGTGCAAAATATTGAATATCGCCAAGTGCCTGTAGAGCAATTGGCAGAAGAACAAGCAGGTCAATATGACGTCGTTACCTGTATGGAAATGCTCGAACATGTACCTGATCCAGCATCAATTATTTTAGCGTGTCAAAAACTGGTAAAACCGGGTGGTCATGTATTCTTCTCGACCATTAACCGTAATCCTAAAGCGTATTTGTTTGCGATTATTGGAGCGGAATATGTTTTACGTATGTTGGCGAAAGGCACTCATGATTATTCCAAGTTTATTAAACCTTCAGAATTAGCTCATGATATTCGTCAAGCCGAGTTAAAACTCAAAGATATGACTGGTTTACATTATAACCCGATCACCAAACGCTATTGGCTCGCACCCAATGTGGATGTGAACTATATGGTTCATACGGTGAAAGAAGCCTAATGAAAGCTGTACTCTTTGATCTTGACGGTACACTGATTGATACCGCGGCTGATTTTATTCGTATTATTCAAGACATGTGCCGTGACAAAGGCATTGCGGTGGTCAGTGCAGAAGATATTCGTGTACAAGTATCTGAAGGCGCGCGTGCGATGGTCAAACTGGTCTATCCAGAGTTAGACGTTGAAGATCCTGTCTTTCTGGCACATCGTCAACGCTTTCTAGATCTGTATGGTGCTGATATAGCCGTCGATACAGACCTATTTGAAGGCATGTATCCGCTACTCGATGAACTTGAACAGTATCAAATTCCGTGGGGTATTGTCACCAATAAGCCGCGTTCACTCAGTGAAGCGTTGCTCAAAGCGTTGAATTTGACTGAGCGCTGCTCGGTATTGGTTTGCCCAGACGATGTCAGTAAAACCAAGCCAGACCCAGAGCCGATGTATTTAGCAGCCAAGCACATTCATCTAGATGCTCAAGACTGTATCTATGTCGGTGATCATCCACGTGATATCGATGCCGGTCGTAATGCGCAGATGTACACAATTCTTGCGGCTTATGGCTATTTACCTTTACAACACAAAGATGACTTAACAGCTTGGCATGCAGATTGTATAGTGAAGACTGTTGCTGAATTGCATGAAGTCATTCATGATTTGGTCATCAAACCGAAAACGCTAAACACAGCGACTTTATAACGATAGAACACAACACAATAAAACGAGGAGGTACGGATGAAATATTCAGAATATCAACCTCGCCCCGATCTGCTCAAAGATCGCATTATCCTGATTACAGGTGCGGGCGATGGTATTGGCCGTGCGGCTGCCCTCAGCTATGCCTTACATGGCGCAACCGTGGTTTTACATGGACGCACACTGAATAAACTAGAAGTGATTTACGATGAAATTGAAGGATTGGGTGCCCCCCAACCGGCGATTTTACCGCTACAACTGTCTAGTGCCTCTCCTCGTGACTATGAGCTATTGGTCGACACCTTAGAAAAGCAATTTGGTCGCCTAGACGGCATTTTGCATAATGCCGGGATTTTGGGTGAGCGAACTGAACTAGAACATTATCCTGTGGATGTTTGGGATGATGTTATGGCGGTGAACCTTCGTGCGCCTTTTGTACTGACTCAAGAGCTAATGCCATTACTGCAAAAATCTGAGCATGCCTCAGTGGTCTTTGCCAGTTCGGGTGTGGGACGTGAAGCCCGTGAACGTTGGGGCGCGTACTCGGTCTCAAAAATTGCCATTGAAGCCGTGAGTACATTGTTCGCCAAAGAAAATGAACACCCCAATATTCGTTTTAACTGCATTAATCCCGGTGCGACACGTACTGCCATGCGTGCAAAGGCGTATCCAGACGAAGATCCAAAAACTTTGCCTACGCCTGAAAGCATCATGCCTGCATATTTATATTTAATGGGTGACGACAGCTTGCATTTAACCGGTGCCAGCATAGATGCCCAAGATGAATAAGCTTAAAGCCAATTTAAAAAAGGAAGCGCGAGCTTCCTTTTTTATGTATTGAATGCCTACAAGACATCATTCACCGACTGATTTCGCGGTGTCCTCGCGAAAGTCGACTTGAGTTTTTAGCAAATTTGCCGATACTTGGGGCATTCTTTAAAAACATTGGATTGATACATGTCTGACTTTAGCAATATTACAGTGACTCCAACTGAGGATGGCATGGTTAACCTACTGGTCGATGGTCAACCGATTTCAGCAAAATATGGCATAAAATTCGACCCGAGTATCGTGGACGATTTAAAAGGCTTAGATGTCGGTCAAAATGCAAAATTATTTGAACAATTTATTTTTTCGCATACTGACTTAAACTTTGAGCATGCCTATTTCTATGTCACTTGCATTCAAAAGCAAGAAGCAGGCTTTCAAGTGATCACTAACTTTGTTTATCGCATCATTGCGCAAGATCAAGCACCGTTTGAGCATGTGATTACCAAACAAGGTGCAGCAATGACACCTGAAGATATTAATGAATTTATTCAAGCTCATATTCAAAAATCATTAACGGATTATACCGACCTGAAATACGCATACTAATTACGTTCCAAGTGACACATTTAGAACTAAAAAGGGCCATTTGATGCCCTTTTTTTAAACTCTTAGATTAGCATTTGAAATTCAACAAGCTTTGATCAATAGACAGCTTCATTACCCAACTTGCCATTGATCGTATTTTTAAATTATTTTTATAATAATATTCGGTTTTTCAAATCAAGTATAAAAGCATAGACTGTTGGCCATGACATAGACCGACGGCAAGGAGACCCAAATGGCTGATCAAACACGTAAAATTGAAACCATTCGTTCAATTGAAACCTTACAACTGACTGAAAATTTGATCTCTGCAATGGACGATGCCGAGCAAGCTGAATCTGTGGCTCAAGCGATTTATTCACTCCAATGCCTCAATGAGCAGTGGTACTAAAACCCCGAATTTACCCACCGTTTTCATTCCAGTATCTCTACCCTATTTGCCCATCAAGACTTGATGGGCGTTTTTGATCGTGCTTACAATAGACCTCAAATTTGATCAAGACTGCATTGCAAGGATAAAAAGCACGCATTATCGGACCATCGCTTTCAAGATGGAAAGATTGTTCTCGGCGCCAAATTTATCGCATAATATCCGCAATCTCTTCGTTTTATTTAAAGAAATATTCATCTTTCTTCACAGTTTCTCTGCATTTAATGCGTACAGTAGTGATATTGAAGATAAATTACTCATGAGGGTTGAACATGAAAAAGATTTTGCCAATTTTGGCTATTTCTTTCAGTGCTTTAATAGCAAGCAGCATCACGTCTGCAGCGCCTCACTTCAAGAACGATGAACGTGGCTTTGATGGCCCACGCGGCAATGCATATGGTCAAATGAAAAAAGATCGTAATTTCCGTGGTTATCAGGACGATGACGATCTTGAAGATCGACGCCGTATGCGTGAACAACGTGGAGTCAAACGTTTGCAACAACATAAATGGCAAACGGGCTATGTGATGCCACAGCATTATCGTGGTAATGGTTATAAAGTCGATTATAAAGACCATAACTTACCTAAACCATCGCGTAATCAGCAATGGTATAAAATCAATAATGACTACATATTGGTCAACTCAGATAGTAACAGTATTCTGAAAATCTTAGGTATGTAAGCCGTTTTGAATTTAATTTCGCCATATTTTTAAAGCCCAGATCAACTCTGGGCTTTTTTTATGAGGTTTTTTTAATGTTTAACCGCAAAAGCTGATGCTGCCTAGCGTTCAGATCATTTACACACCTTCAAATTTCCTCCATACATTTCACAATTCAACTATATTGCCCCCACGCTTTCTCTGAACTTTCTCGCTAATTTTGAATCATCGAAAAACAGATTAGAAATGTATAGAGGTGTCCCATGAACAAAATCGTATCGAGTTTAGTTCTTTCCGTATCGGCTTTGATGGCAACAACAGCAGCCATTGCTGCGCCAGACCATCGTCAAGATGACCGCCGTTACCATCCGTCATACCAACATCAAGACAACCGTTGGGACAAAGATCACCGTCCGAGCAATTGGAATAACAACAACCGTTATGACAATAATCGCTACGACCGTAATGACTTTCGTCGTGTAAATCCAAGCCGCGATTGGCGTGTTGGTCAAAGCCTTCCTCGTTATTTCGATTCAAGCCGCTACAAAGTGAGTGATCGTGAAGCGCGCCGCTTACCGAACACCGGTCGTTATCAACAATGGTACAAAATCAATGGTGACTACGTGCTAGTTAATGATCGTACCGATCGCATCATTCGCATTAAGAATGGCTAATCATTCGACGATCTCTTAAATCCCTTTCCCAACACCTGAACACTGTTCAGGTGTTTTTTTATATTTGCTTTCCGCTGTCATATGTTTTTGTTTAGAATCATCCATACCAGAGCGAATAAACAGGCATAGGCATGCAAACGAATATCACTGAACCATCTTCCAGCACAACCTTACAGTATGTGCATTGGTTCCGTCATTCTGCACCCTATATTAATGCGCATCGCAACAAAACCTTTGTCATCATGTTTGATGGTGAAGCGCTGCAACATGAAAATTTTCAACATATTATTCACGATATTGCCTTATTACACTCGCTTGGTATTCGTCTAATTTTGGTGCATGGTGCCCGTCCGCAAATCAATCATAATTTACAAAGCAGCGGCATCCAGACACCATTTCATCATCATCGTCGCATCACCACTCGCGAATCTTTACCTGCTGTGATGAATGCTGTTGGCTCCATTCGTCTGCAAATTGAAGCCCTCCTATCTATGGGTTTAGCCAACTCACCGATGTACGGCGCGCGTATTGATGTGGTCTCAGGTAATTTAGTCACGGCAAAACCGTATGGCATTCGTGACGGTATCGATTTTCAACTGTCTGGTGAAGTTCGTTCCGTCGATATCGATGCAATTCAACGTCATTTAGATAGCCAAAATATTGTGGTGCTTGGGCCGACAGGTTATTCCACTACAGGAGAAGTGTTTAATTTATTGGCTGAAGAAGTTGCGACCAAAACCGCCATAAGCTTAAAAGCGGATAAGTTAATTTTCTTGGGCAAACAACACGGTTTGCACAATGAACATGGGCAGCTACAACGCGAAATTACACCTCATCAACTTGATCAGCATATTTTGCAATATCAAGATTCTAACCCCGATATTGCCCTGCATTTAAGCGTTGCCAAAGATGCCTCCCTACAAGGCGTGCACCGTGTTCATCTTATTTCCTATGCTTATGATGGCGCATTGATCGAAGAATTGTTCACGCGTGACGGTTCTGGCACCATGATCACTGATGCGCATTATGAAGAAGTGCGTACTGCCGATATTCAAGATGTGGGTGGCTTAATCAATCTGTTACGCCCTCTCGAACAAGAAGGTATCTTGGTTTATCGCTCACGCGAACGTCTGGAAAATGAAATTGGACAATTTGCAGTGATTGAACGTGACGGTACGATTTTGGCCTGCGCTGCGTTATACCCGATTCCTACCACAGGGGATGAGAAACGCTCTGCTGAAATCGCATGTGTGGCTGTGCATCCGGGTTATCGAAAATCGAATCGCGGTAGCCAAATTTTGCATTATTTAGAAGAAAAAGCGCGAGATTTAGGTATTGAACAATTGTTTATTTTGACCACACGAACAGCGCATTGGTTCCTTGAACAAGGTTTTGAACAAGTCAGTGTCGATGACTTACCGAATGCCCGTCAGGCCTTATACAACTACCAAAGAAACTCATTGGTTTGTAAAAAGTCACTTTAAAGTGGCTTTTTTTATGTGCTGAATAGCATTATTTTGCATAAGGTTATGCCGAATCCATTGGCTACCCCCTCAAATCACTTTGCAAGCCACAGAATAACCATATCCACCATTTAAATAATCACAATAAATAAAATAATTTCAATAACTTAAAATAATACTTCGACACATTATATGTTTTTCTAAAATCATAATTTCTCATAAGTTTTGCTGATTTTTATTTATCTTTTTTCCTGATTTTAAATTTAAGTTTTCTTATTTTTTTCGAAAAAGAAAACTCTTTAGCTTATGTGTTTATAAATCAACAGTTCTGCACATTTAGACCTTTATAGGAGCAACACATGCGTACTCACAAAGCAAAACTCTGGACAAAAACACTTGTACTGTCTACAGCGGTTGTGGGTGCCATGATGATGTCGGGCTGTGGCAAAAAAGAGGCTGAAGAAAATGTCACCTTAAATATTGGTTTCCAAAAATATGGCTTATTGCCAATTTTAAAAGAACGCGGAACTTTAGAAACAGCCTTAAAAAGCCAAGGTGTAAATATCAAATGGGTGGAATTTCCTGCGGGTCCACAGCTGCTTGAAGGCCTCAATGTGGGCAGTGTTTCATTTGGTGAAGTCGGTGAAGCACCACCTATCTTTGCTCAAGCCGCTCAAACCGATTTGGTTTACATTGCCAACCAACCTGCTGTTCCAAAAGCTGAAGCGTTAATTGTGCAAAAAGATTCGGCTATTCACAGTATTCAGGATTTAAAAGGTAAACGTGTGGCCTTAAACAAAGGCTCAAACGTGCATTACCTGTTGCTCAAGTTGTTGGAAGCCAATCAGCTTAAATTTAGCGACATCAATGTCGTGTATTTACCGCCTGCCGATGCACGTGCTGCTTTTGAAAAAGGTGCCGTTGATGCATGGGTAATTTGGGACCCGTTCCTTTCTGCCGCTGAGCATCAACTTAATGCTCGCACCATTGCCAATGGCGAAAACTTGGTGAAGAACTACCAGTTCTATTTAGCCGATCGCAAATTTGCTCAGGAAAATCCAAAAGTCCTGCAAGCTGTGGTGAATGAGTTGAATTTGACCACGCAATGGGTCTCAAAAAATCAAGATGAAGCGGCCAAGTTACTCGAAGGCAAAACCGGCTTAGGTCTAGATGTACTTAAAACATCAATTTCTCGCTTAGGCAATCAAGTGACGCCGATTACTGCACAAGTGGCGCAGGAGCAGCAGCAAGTCGCTGATGCGTTTTATAACGAAAAATTAATTCCAAATAAATTAAATATTGAGTCGGCCATTATTAAATAAGCCGACTACAGCATAAGGGCGATGCCATGCGTATTCTAAGAACATTTTCCATACTGACTTTAGCCACTTTTGGCCTTGGACTCAGTGCCTGCCAAAAACAAGAAACAGCACAGCAGGATGGTGAAAAACCAGCTGAAACAGCCGTAAAAACCTTGGTTATCGGTTTCCAAAAATCAGCCTTAAATTTACTGGTTGCCCGTGAACAAAAGCTCTTTGAACAACAATTTCCCGGCGCTCACATTGAGTGGAAAGAGTTCCCTGCTGGCCCACAAATGTTAGAAGCTCTTGCGGTCGGTGCGGTGGATTATGGCTATGTCGGCAACACCCCGCCTATTTTTGCTCAAGCTGCCAATAAAGACCTAAATTATATTGGCTATGAAGTGGTGCCTGAACAGTCGCTCGCTGTCGTGATTCCTGCGGAAAGCTCAATCAAGACCATTCAAGAATTACGTGGCAAACGCGTTGCTGTACAAAAAGGCTCGAGTGCACATGAGTTATTAGCCAAAACTTTAGAAAAAGCCGGTTTGACTTGGAGCGATATCCAACCAATTTGGATTCCACCAGCAGATGCACGGGCCGCGTTTGATAAAAAATCAATTGATGCATGGGCCATTTGGGACCCGTTTTTATCTGCAGCGGAGTTGGATGCTCAAGCTAAAGTGCTGATTCAATCTGGTGATTTTCCAAAGACCTATTCATTTTATGTGGCAAATCCAAAAGTCGTTCAGGCGCACCCTGATGCCCCAGCTAAATTTTTAAAGGCCCTAGACGCTTCCGATCAGTGGATTGTGAAGAACCAAAATGTGGCTTTAGAGATTTATCAAAACAGCACTGGGCTGCAAAAGAATATTGCTGCGCAAGCCTTTTCTCGCCGATCTAAACCATCTCCTGTGCGCCCACTGACACCCGAGGTCATACAAGCACAGCAAAATATTGCGGACTTATTTAAACAAGTCCAACTGATTCCAAACAACATTCAAGTCCAAAAGCAAGTTTGGACACCTTCATCACATTGATACCCGAGCCATCAAAAATACAAGGAATTGAACATGAAAATTTTCTGGTTTATCCCTACCCACGGTGACAGTCGCTACTTAGGAACAAGTAAAGGTGCACGCCAAGTCGATCATGCCTACATGAAGCAAATTGCAGTAGCGGTGGATAATCTTGGCTATGAAGGCGTTCTGATTCCGACAGGTCGTTCATGTGAAGATCCATGGCTTACAGCTGCAAGCTTGATTGATGCCACTAAAAATCTAAAATTTCTAGTCGCGCTACGCCCAGGGGTGACAACGCCTGCACTGACTGCACGTATGGCTGCAACATTTGACCGTTTATCTGGCGGTCGTATCTTACTGAATTTAGTTACAGGCGGTGATGAGCAAGAACTCAAGGGTGATGGTGTCTATGAAGATCACGCAACGCGTTACCAAACTGCCGCGGAATACACCACAATTTGGCGTGAAATTTTAACCCGTTCACATACTGGTGAAAGCTATACCTTCCATGGCGAACGTTTGAGTGTAGACGACGCCAAATTACTCTATCCACCGGTACAAAAACCTTATCCACCACTATGGTTTGGCGGTTCGTCAGAAGCTGCTGTTGAACTCGCGACAGATCAAGTTGACACCTATTTAACTTGGGGTGAGCCACCTGCTGCGGTAAAAGAAAAAATTGCAGTGGTTCGTGAAAAAGCCAAAGCCAAAGGACGTGAACTGAATTATGGCATTCGTTTACATGTCATTGTGCGCGAAACCAATGAAGAGGCATGGAAAGCAGCAGAAGAGCTGATCCAATATGTCGATGATGCCACCATTGCAGCCGCGCAAGCCAAGTTCAAAACCATGGACTCTGTTGGTCAACGCCGTATGGCTGAACTGCACAACGGCGACCGTAGCAAATTAGAAGTATCGCCAAACTTATGGGCGGGTGTTGGCCTGGTTCGTGGTGGTGCAGGTACGGCACTCGTTGGTGATCCTGAAACGGTAGCCGCACGTATCCAAGAATATGCTGATCTCGGGATTAATACCTTTATTTTCTCTGGTTACCCACACCTTGAAGAGTCGATCCGTTTCGCAGAATTGGTGTTCCCACTACTGCCATTGGAAACGCGTCAGAAATTGGTTCAACCTAACTTAACAGGCCCATTTGGTGAGATCGTCGCGAACAACTACACCCCAGATGAAAATAAAAAAGCTGGAAAGATTCAGGAGCCGGCCTAATGTCCAAAACTGTTTCTGTTGAAACCTTCAAAGCACCGAAGGTTTCACGTGGAACACAACTCGGGCAGCGTTTGCTGCCTTGGTTGTTTCCTATTGCATTAATTATTGTATGGCAAATTGCCTCTGTTACAGGGCTGTTAGAAAGTCGTATTTTGCCTGCGCCAAGTGCGGTGGTGGTGGCCTTTTGGAACTTACTGATCAGTGGTGAACTGTGGAAGCATGTCCAAATCAGTGCGGGTCGTGCTTTGGTTGGGCTTTTAGTTGGGGGTGGATTAGGTCTTTTTTTAGGGCTGCTAAATGGTTCATCCAAAACAGCATCGACGTTACTCGATACCACGCTGCAAATGATCCGTAATATTCCTGCTCTTGCCCTGATTCCATTGGTGATTTTATGGTTTGGGATCGATGAATCGGCCAAGCTGTTTTTAGTCGCTATTGGCGTATTCTTTCCCATTTATATCAATACCTATCATGGTATTCGTTCTGTAGACCCTCAACTGATTGAAATGGGCAAAAGCTACGGTTTGAGTGGCTGGCAACTGTATAAAGAAATCATTCTACCGGGGGCGATGCCGTCTATTTTAGTTGGTCTGCGTTTTTCACTCGGTCTCGTTTGGGTTCTGTTGATTGTGGCAGAAACCATTTCTGCACAAGCTGGCATCGGTTATATGACCATGAATGCACGCGAATTTCTACAAACCGACATCGTCTTGGTCGGGATTTTATTATATGCCCTACTCGGTAAATTGGCCGATGTACTGGCTGTTGCCTTAGAAAAATATTT
Organism: Acinetobacter sp. YH1901134; assembly: GCF_013416965.1. Classification (NCBI taxonomy): domain Bacteria; kingdom Pseudomonadati; phylum Pseudomonadota; class Gammaproteobacteria; order Moraxellales; family Moraxellaceae; genus Acinetobacter; species Acinetobacter sp. YH1901134. Next base: position 58,208 of record NZ_VPEW01000013.1, read on the forward strand.
ACTCCGTTGGCACTCGGGTTACCAAAAATAAGGAGCATGTGATGACCGATTTAAGCATAAGCCGTCATGCAGACGACTCAACCCAACCTCAGCGTTCTTCAGTCGAGGATATCAACCCCCATGCGGTGTTGGGCGCAGAGATTCTGATTGAACAACTACACAAATTTTATGGCGATGTTAAAGTCCTTGAAGACCTAGACCTGCATATTCAACCCGGTGAATTCTTGGCGATTGTCGGTCGTAGTGGCTGTGGTAAAAGTACCCTGCTTCGCCTCATCGCCGACTTAGAAAAGCCCAGTTATGGCGAAATTAAATTTAAGTCTGCACGTCATATTCGTGAAGGCATCACCAGTGATGATATTCGTGTGATGTTCCAAGACCCTCGCCTTCTGCCTTGGCGTAGCATTGAGAAAAATGTGCAACTCGGTTTAAGCAAAGACCAACATGCCAATGCCACAGCACTCCTCGAGAAAGTTGGTTTAAAAGACAAAGCGGGGCTTTGGCCAACACAGCTATCAGGGGGGCAACGTCAACGTACTGCACTGGCACGTGCATTGTCACATAAACCACGCATTTTGCTGCTAGATGAACCACTGGGTGCGCTCGATGCCTTAACACGTTTAGATATGCAGAATTTGATTGAAAAACTTTGGACTGAACAGGGTTTTACCGCAATTTTGGTCACACATGATGTAAGTGAAGCCGTGCAGTTAGCAGACCGAATTATCTTGCTGGATAAAGGCCATATTGCCAAAGAATTTTGTGTCGATTTGGCCCGTCCACGAAAAAAAGGCATTGAATTTACTGAACTTGAACAACAAGTCTTACAAGCGGTGTTGGCCACTTAAGCTGTACTTGTGCAGGAAATCATCACTTAAACCGTGTGACTTCCTGTACTATTCAAGAACAATATCGCAACAAAACCATGTTTAGCATTGAGGGTAGATTTATCGCCTGTTGACAAATACATCACAAAAATTACGACAAATCATATAAATCCATGACTAAAAATAATGATTTATTTAAATTTCACCCTAAAATGATTATTTGAAATATTATGGCATTCGTCGTATTTATTTGACCGTTGAACAGAATAAACTGCCAAAATTCATAAAATTAAAAACGATGATTGTGCACAAATCTGTTGATTTGCCGTACAATTCAATATTCCCTTTTCATTTTCTTAAAAGAGCTAATGGAACAAAAAAAGAGTACCCAGAAACGCCACCAGTTGCTTAATGCAGCACTGGATGTCTTTTCCCTGTATGGCTTCAATGGCGCCAGCTTGGATGAGATCGCACAGATTGCAGAAATGCATAAATCGAATATTTTCTATTACTATGAAAATAAAGAAGCGCTTTATGTTGAAGTTCTGACAACGGTTCTACAAAAGTGGCTTGCTCCGCTACAAATGTTGGAAGCAGACCTTGAGCCTGAAGAAGCGATCACCAATTATCTATTGCAGAAAATTGAAGTATCTCGTACCCAACCGAAAGCCTCACGTTTGTTCGCACTTGAAGTCATTCAGGGCGCACCACACATTCTTGAAATTTTAAAAGGTCCACTAAAAAAATTAGTGAAACGCAAAGCCAAAGTCATTAGCAACTGGCAAGAACAAGGCAAAATTTCAAAAGATATTGATCCAGAACTTTTAATTCTGAACATTTGGGCAATCACGCAAAACTATGCTGACTTTGCAACCCAAATGGAAATGGTCACTGGAAAAACCTTACGTAATCGCAGTATGCAACAACGGATTATTCAACATACCGTTCATATGATGCTTTACGGTGTAATTCCACGCCCAGAAAAGTAAATTGAATTGGGTCGAATTGGCATACGACCATAGCATTCTATGGTCGCCGACCGAAATTAGCTAAATGCCTTATTTTACTGTTTGATATAATTCCAATAATTTCTTTGCGCCGAATAATAAATTTTCTTCCCAATCCAGATGTGCTGTGTCATTCGCACCATCGGTAATATATTTTACCGACACAAAGCGAACACCCAGTTTTTTACATACTTTAGCGATTGCGTAGCCTTCCATATCGACAAGATTACACGGTACTTTCGGCAGCCCAGTTTCAAAGCTGTCGCCTGTACCACAAATTCCTTTAGGCAAATGGCTAAACATGCTCTCTGGCTGAATTTCAGCAGGATGATCGGTATCCATCGGCGTCACCCCGACATCAAAACCCAAAGGCGATACATCCATATCCCGTTGTACAAATTTAGCCACTTCAACCAAAGCATGTGCATCAAAATGTGAACTTCCCGCTGTGCCCAAATTCAGTAAAGTACGACATCCGGTTTTTTGAATCACATCAAAGGCTTTAAATGCGGCATTGACTTTACCAATACCACTGTAATGCACTTCAATGCCTGCAGCTTCAAACAAGCCTTTAGATTCACTCGGCAGTGCCATAATTAAAGCGATTTGCTGACGCATAGCGGTCTCCTCAAATTGATGCCTTCATATAGCATACATTTGCACGTGCGCAGAAAAAATCAGCTTCAAAAATCACATTGCTCAGAAAAATAAACTCCTCAAGCAGATTCAACTGCTATCAAATTTGAAATTGCATCGGACGTTTGCCAATAAAAGATGGTGCCAATTGTTGGTCGTGACGTAAGGCATCTAAAATCTTCTCTAAGGCAATATGTGCCATATCCCCTCGTACACTATGCGAATGGGTCATCGGCATATGCTCGATGCCAACTCTTCGCGCTGACAAAATTTTAATGTCTTGTTTGTTGACCACCCAAGTATAGGCATTCACAGCCGGCATCAATGCCTTAGACAACAATTTTGGAATCGGAAATTTATAACTAACACAGGTATAAACCCTTGACTCATACGGTCCCACAGGGCTAATCAGACTATTAAACACCATGCCCGACGGCTCTCCCCAATGGTATTCCACCAAGGTAATATTCGGCGCGATAAAACTGTCGCGGTGGACTTGTTCAGCACCATGCGGATTGGTCAGCCATGGCATCATGCCAACATCTGCATCATGGTCATGATAGTCAACGACTACTTTACGCGGCCCCACATCTATGGTGGCATCCACGGCTTTTCCCGACTCTGAACGAAACCAGCCTTCATGCACAAATATGGTATGGGTCACATCCATAATATTTTGTGCAACAGCGCCCATCTCACCATCATAACTGCCGACCATGTAATAGCTGACCCAGCCGGCTTGATCATAAAACGGTAATTTAAATATTTCTGGGCGTTCCTGTTTGGGCTTTTCACCGAGATAAATCCATACCACCCCATCTTGCTCACACACATCAAAACTACGCTGTTTAAAGGGATGCGGTTTTTCTGGAAAAAACTGCCCATTGACACTGGGAATATGCGCCACATGGCCATCACCCTGATACGACCAACCATGATATGGACATGTCACGCAGCCATCAGTCATTTTACCCTGAGACAAAGGCACACCACGATGCACACATTGATCGAGCAATGCAGCGGCTGTTCCATCTTTTTGTCGGAACAGAACAATTTTTTTACCATACAGGGTGGCTGAAAAAGGTTGATCTTTTTTGAGTTCTTTAGAGGTACAAGCGACGTACCACTCTTCTAATAATCCTTTGGCATCATCCCAAAAACTGGTTTGATTACACATAATTCGATCCTTATTTTTATCTTTTTTGTTTTAATCCATATGCCTTGCTCTAGTTCCTATACTTCAAGCAAGTTTATATCTCGAAGCCAATTGATCTCTCGAAAATACGCGCAAATTTTATACATGAATGTTTTGCTTGGATAGCAAAATAACGTAACTGCATCACACGCTTGCACAAGCTCTATATTTGTTTGCTGAAATCCGTCAAAGCCAACGCGCAATAGTTTTCTTCAACGGATTTACATTCACCCAACATCAATTAAGATGCGCTCTGAGCATCACAATACGCTTTTAAACACGGAGAAAAAAATAAGCTGCCACGATAAAATCCTTGTATGGTTTTCAGCATCACCAATAACCAAAGCGTACAGAGCAAAACCGCAAAAAAAGTGCTGCACTGTTGCATAGCGTGTAATTGCGTTTGTTCCGCCAAATGGATGACCGCCAAACTAAAAACGCCGAATGGAAACGTCATCGCCCACCACCCGAGATTAAAGGGTAAATCTCGCAAATGTTTTAGCGTGATGAGTATAGCGATTCCAAACCACCATACACCAAATCCGAGTAGAACAAGGGCTGCGAACACACCGCCTTGAAGTAATACCTGTCCTAAATCAACCAAATTTACTGCTGTCAAAATACGTGGGGCTTGCTCTCCCAAAAGTAACAGCGCTAAAGCCCCTGTCCCAATCGGTCCTAAGGCCAACCAACTGCTGATCGCCATTTCCTTGCTTGGTAATTGATGTAAAGCCAGACGCAGCAACAAAATGCTTAAGATGGCAAATGCTGGAAATACTGAGATCCCCCAAAGCAAATAACTCCCCAGCAAAATATGGACAGCATGGGCCTGTGCAGGTAAATGCGCCAACAATAAACCGCCTGAACTGGCAGCCACCTCGCAAGCCACTATCGGCAATAACCATACTGCGGTCATGCCTTGCAGCGCATGTTGCTGACGACTAAACATCAGAAATGGGACACACCATGCAATCGCAATTGCCATCAACACATCGACATACCATAAATATTCAGCCCAAGTGATGATGCTTACGCCGAAAAACTCAGTGTAAAGCGTGGTGCCAAATTTCAATGCACCATTGATCAGGGTTGCCAGTGCCATGGGGATTGCCCCCAGAAATAAACTCATCACCGGATGCTGGAAAATCTGCTTGGCTTCTTGTGGGTATAAGATCCATCGGCTGAGATACATGCCACTAAACAATATGAATAACACGATGCTGATCTGCCACAGCGCTGCTCCAAAGGACCACATCCACTGCTGCCCCAACGCTATAGATGGTAAAATGAGGGCCACCACACCTGTGCCCATCACCACCGTAAACCAGTTTGGGGTGAAATGACGAATCAAGTCTTGTTTATGCTGGAGTTGATAAAATGGCATTTTCATCGCATGATGCTCATCAAAATGGAATGTCTATAGTTTAAGCACACCATTAAATAAGAAAAATTGATTAATATTTATTTTTATAATTTATTTTATTGATAACAAGTTCATCTCTGCATAAAAAAACTTGAGTAAAAACACAACAACAAGACGAACGCAGAAGATTATGGCAATATATACCCTCAAACATTTTCAACAATTGATTCGCCCATGAAGCTGCTCCGTCTAAATGCTTTAGCGCCCCACTTAGAACTCCCCAAAACTGCCGTGACCATTGGCAATTTTGATGGCGTACATTTGGGTCATCAAGCGATGGTCAGCCAGCTCAAAGACATAGCACAGCAACAAAACTTAAAAACAGCTGTGATGATTTTTGAGCCACAACCACTTGAATTCTTTAAAGCTTATGACGCTCCACCTCGAATCAGTTCACTACGTGAAAAAGTCGAATATTTAACTGAACTGGGCGTCGACTATATTGTGGTGGCGAAATTTGACAATGCCTTTCGTAATCTCAGCGCTGAAGAATTTGCCGATATTTTAAAAAATAAGCTTAATACACAAAGTTTAGTTTTGGGCGAAGATCACCATTTTGGCAAAAACCGTCAAGGCAATAGCGAATTTTTACGCCAATACGGCTTCCAAGTCACAGCCCTGCAGAATGTCGAAGTCGATGGCGAACGTGTCAGTTCGACCCTGGTTCGTCAGACTTTACAAGCAGGTGACCTTGCCCATGCCGCAAAACTTTTAGGTCGTCCTTATAGCATCACCGGTCGTGTGCAATATGGCGATCAAATCGGTCGCACGATTAATTTTCCTACCATTAATGTGCGTTTAAACCGTCATAAACCTTGTTTAAATGGCATTTATGCAGTCGATGTCATTTGTGAAACCGAATCTTTAACAGATAAAGTAAAAAGCGAAAATGCTGACAAATTAGGGGTTGCAGGTTATGCACCCTCTGCCCTGTTTGGTGCAGGGCATGTTGGTACGCGTCCCGCAATTAAACAGGAACATCCTGAATGGCGATTAGAAGTACATTTTCCTGATGTTTCTGCTAATCTGTATGGCCTGTTAATGCGGGTGACGTTCTTGAACTTTTTACATGGCGAAAAGGACTACCCTTCGCTTGAAGCATTGAAAGCAGGAATTGATGATGACGTCGAAAAGCTCCTTGAGTTTCGAGGTCAGCACCCTCATTTCCCCTTTTAAACCCCGATTATTTATTGTAAAACGCGTCAGTCAACGGGCTGATAAATTTGGAAGACAACTTGCATGAGCGATAAGCAAACTCCTGAAAATGCAGTGGATTATAAAGCCACGCTAAACCTCCCAGGTACTGAATTTGCGATGAAAGCAAATCTCGCAGTACGTGAAGCGAAATGGTTAGAAGAGTGGTATGCCGACAACATTTATCAGCAGATTCGTGCATCGCGTATTGGCAAGAAAAAATATGTGCTTCATGATGGCCCTCCATACGCAAATGGCCAAATTCACTTAGGCCATGCGGTGAATAAAGTCCTCAAAGACATCATCATCAAAAGCCGTGTAATGGACGGTTTTGACGCACCGTATGTACCAGGCTGGGACTGTCACGGTCTTCCAATCGAACTGAAAGTTGAAGAAAAAGTCGGTAAAGTCGGCGTAAAAGTAGATGCCTCAACTTTCCGTAAAGCCTGCCGTGAATATGCTTACACCCAAGTCGAATTACAGAAAAAAGACTTCGTGCGTATGGGCGTATTTGGTGATTGGGACAATCCTTACCTCACCATGAACTTCAAACAAGAAGCCGACATCGTTCGTTCGCTCGGTGAAATTGCTAAAGCAGGCCATATTGAGCCGGGTCTTAAACCAGTCAACTGGTGTTTGGACTGTGGTTCTGCCTTAGCTGAAGCTGAAGTAGAATACGAAGACAAAAAATCAGATGCGATTGACGTTGGTTTTAACGTTGTTGATTTGGCTGATTTATCTGCACGCCTAGGTGTTACAGTTAGCGATTCTACAGATATCGTAATCTGGACAACCACGCCTTGGACTATGCCTGCCAACCAAGCGGTTGCTCTACATGCTGAGCTTGAATACCAATTGGTGAAAGCAACTGGCGAAGACAAAGCAGCGCAAAACTTCATCCTTGCAAAATCATTAGTTGAATCTGCAACGCAGCGTTATGGCTTTAACGCAGTTGAAGTGATTGCTGAGTTTGCTGGTGCAAAACTTGAAAACCTAGTACTACAACATCCGTTAATTGCTGAACGCCAAGTACCAGTAATCTTAGGTGAGCATGTCACAGACGGCAGTGGTACAGGTGCTGTACATACCGCGCCAGGCCATGGTGTGGACGACTATAAAGTTGGCTTACAGTACAACCTAAAAGTCGACAATCCAGTTGGCGGCAACGGTGTGTATTTACCAACTGCGCCAATTTTTGCAGGCGAACACATCTACAAAGCTAATCCAAAAATCATTGCTGCTTTAACCGAAGCAGGCAAACTTTGGGCACATGTGGTGATCAAACATAGCTATCCACATTGCTGGCGCCATAAAACACCGATTATCTTCCGTGCAACACCGCAATGGTTCATCAGCATGGATGCAAAAGGTTTACGCCAAGGTGCATTGAACGCGATTGAAAATGACATCAGCTTCGTACCGGATTGGGGTAAAAACCGTATCCAATCGATGATTGAAGGTCGTCCAGACTGGTGTATCTCACGTCAACGTACATGGGGCGTGCCAATTCCATTCTTCGTGCATAAAGACACCAACGAACTTCACCCGCGTACGCCTGAGCTGATCGAAGAAGTGGCGAAGCTGATTGAACAAGAAGGTATTGACGGCTGGTATAACCGTGATGCGTCTGAGTTTATCGGTGCAGATGCAGAGCAATACAATGCAGTTCGTGACACTCTAGACGTTTGGTTTGACTCTGGAACAACACACTTTGCAGTACTCCGTGAACGTGAAGAATTGCAAGACCCTGCTGACTTGTACCTTGAAGGTTCTGACCAACATCGCGGCTGGTTCCAATCTTCATTGTTGACGTCTATGGCGATTAATAACCGCGCACCTTACAAAGGCTTATTGACTCACGGCTTCGTAGTGGATGAAAAAGGCCGCAAAATGTCGAAGTCGATCGGTAACGTGATCACTCCACAAGACATCATCAAAGACATGGGTGCAGATGGCCTACGTTTCTGGATCGCGTCTGCAGACTACCGTTATGAAATGACTGCGGGTAAAGAAATCTTTAGCCGTGCATCAGATGGTTACCGCCGTATCCGTAACACGCTGCGTTTCTTGTTGGCTAACTTGAATGGCTTCAAACCATCGACGGATGCCTTGCCTGTTGATCAATTGATCGCGCTTGATCAATACATCCTGCAACGTGCGGCGGAAGTACAAAAAACCATTCAACAAGCCTATGAAGATATGAACTTCCATATCGTGACCAGCGCATTGACCAACTTCTGTATTAATGACTTGGGTGGTTTCTACCTCGACATCATCAAAGACCGTCAGTACACCACCAAAGCCGACTCTGCGGCGCGTCATTCTGCACAAACTGCGTTGTATCACTTGGTTCAAGCCTTTGTCCGTTGGATGTCTCCTATCTTGAGCTTTACCGCACAAGAAGCTTGGCCACTGATTCCTGAGCAATCTGAGAAATATGTATTTACTGCGGAGTGGTATGACATTCCTGTAGCCTCTACAGCAAATTTAGTGACTGAAGCTGAATGGCAAACCTTGATCACCGTTAAATCTGCAGTGAACAAGTTTATTGAAGCTGCACGTACTGCAAAAACTGTGGGTTCAAACTTGTCTGCCAAAGTTGAACTTTGGGCCAATGCTGAGCTGAAAGCTGTTTTAGACAAATTCGGTGAAGAACTGCGTTTTGTCCTCATCACTTCTCAAGTGATTGTCAATGAGTTTGATGCAGCGCAAGGTGAAGCCTCTGACCTTGACGGTTTAAATGTCAAAGTCTCTGCGGCTGATGGTGAAAAATGTGCACGCTGCTGGCATGTACTGCCAGATGTGAATACACATCACGAACATCCAGGTCTTTGTTCTCGTTGTATTATTAACCTTCCTACAGGTCAAGGCGAAGAGAGAAAATATGCCTAATCCACAAGAAAAAAAGGGCTTCTTTCAATTCTACCCACACAATTTAGTGTGGGTGGGCTTATCCATTGTTGCCATTATTTTGGATCAATGGACCAAATGGATTGCAAGTACGCATCTGAACTACGCAGATCCTGTACCTGTCATGCCCTTTTTAAATTGGACATTACTACATAACTATGGTGCTGCCTTTAGTTTCTTGTCCGATGCCGGTGGATGGCAACGTTATTTCTTTACTTCACTCGCAGGACTTGTGTCTGTCATTTTTGTATTTTGGCTCATGCGTATGCCAAAAAATGTGAAAGTCCTTCCGATTGCCATTGCCCTGATTTTAGGTGGCGCAATCGGCAACTTAATTGACCGTGTATCTTTAGGCTATGTGGTGGATTTCATTCACGTGTATTACAACAACAGCCACTTTCCTGCATTTAATATTGCAGACAGTGCCATTACTTTAGGCACGATTCTGCTTCTTATCGATACGTTTTTCTTAGAAAAACACCGAATTCAACGTGCGGAAGCGCAAAATGACTGATTTTATCAATCCTAACGAGGAAACTCGTATTGAAGAAGGTTCTAAAGTAGACCTTCACTTTTCTGTTGCTATTGAAAATGGCGTAGAAATTGACAATACCCGTAGCCGTGCTGAACCTGTCAGCCTTGTCATGGGTGATGGCAGCTTATTACCGGGTTTTGAGAAAGCTTTATTCGGTTTACGTGCAGGTGACCGTCGTACCGTGAGCCTTCCTCCAGAAGATGCATTTGGTCCATGGAACCCTGAAAACGTACAAAAATTCGATACCGTCAAATTTGAGCAACGTCCTGTCGAAGGCCATATGATTGAGTTTGAAGATAAAGCCAAACAAAGTCTGTATGGGGTGATCAAAACCGTCGGTGAAGACATTACCGAAGTGGATTTCAACCATCCTCTAGCTGGTAAAAATATCACCTTTGAAGTTGAAATTTTCAAAGTGACCCCTGCCGGTCAACAAGGCGTGAAACTGATCTAAGTTTCAGCAAATACAAAGCTCCTTCGGGAGCTTTTTTTATCACTATTTTTATAACTATCAATCGACTCGATACATTTTCTGTATATGCAACGGACCGTTTTCATATTAATTTAATGCAAGACTTTAAAACAAGACAGGAAATACGATGAAACTTCATATTATTGTCGGCAGTGTCCGCGAAGGCCGTACGGCAATTAAGATTGCCAACTGGCTACTTTCAGAAATCGAAAGCTATGACTACAGTACCGTAGAAACTGAAATTGTCGATTTAAAAGAATGGGATCTGCCTATTTTTGCAGGCGCACATCCACCATTAACCGGGATTTATGACCAACCCAAACAACAAGCATGGGCAGATAAAATCGCACAAGGTGACGCATTTATTTTCATTAGCCCTGAATATAACCACGGCTACAGCCCTGCGCTCAAAAATGCATTGGATTACCTCGGTAAAGAATGGGCCGGAAAACCTGCGGCATACGTTAGCTATGGTGGCACCAATGGTTCACGTTCGATCGATCAGATTCGTCAGGTGGCAACCCAATTGGGCTTAATTGACAGTAATGCTGTGGTTGAGATTCGCGATATTTTCGCACGTAACCGTGCTGAAACCTTTGAAGGTAATGAGTTTGATAACAAAGCTCTAAAATCTGTGTTTGATAAATTGGTGCAGTATGTCAGTGCTTAACTCATGTCATGCGTTCGATGTAAGAAAATGCTTACTGCAGATGGCGTCCTTGACCACTATGCTAATTGAAGCACCTTATTTATAGTTAAACCATACAGAGACAGGAAGTTTCTAGAATAAAAAGAATGGAACATGCAGGAAGCGATTGATTTGACAGGAGTTGAATCTTAGCAATATACGAAAAAGCCCCAACAGGACGTTGGGGCTTTTTCATTTCGTTCTGTATGCTTAATCATAATGAAGCCCACCTAGGTAGGCTCCTTCTAATCATTGCGATATAGAATATTATCTTGCTTTCGACACATCCACAATTAATCGTGTTGCCAAATACAAACGCGGAATAATACTGTCTTTTAAAATATATTCTGCATTGCTTGAGTGAGCCCCATCTCCTGATAATCCCATTCCCTCAATTACAGCAGCTTTCGACTTTACTCCAGCAAAAGCAGCATCAGTACCGCCTCCTGTTGGAGTCAAAGAAACAGTCAATGGAATGTTTAACTCATTTTTATAGATGTCTTGCGCTTTTTCAGCCAACTTTTTAGAGGCATCATTTACAGCCAACGGTGGACGGCGGACTTCAAATTTCACACTGACTTGGCTATCTGATAACTTTTTATTTTTGATTTTCTCATTTAACGTTTTTTCCACGGCCTCAAAGTCTTGGACACGTAGTGCTCTGACATCCGCCTGTGCAGCAGCATGTTCTGGAATGACATTGCGTGTTTTACCCGCTTCCGCCACAGTCCAATTCAGCTTTAACCCAGTGTTAGGATCAGATAGATTTTGCATTTGTGCAATTTGGTGAGAGAGCTCAGTGAGTGCATTCACCCCTGCCTCAGGTTTCACACCGGCATGTGAAGATTTTCCTTTAATTTCTAAATAGGCTGCGCCAATGCCACTGGTTGCCAGACGTAAGTTACCATCTTTACCGCCCCCTTCAAAAGACAACACCACATCCTGATCTTGTGCTGTTTCTGTAATCAACTTACGTGAGGCAGGTGAGCTGATTTCCTCATCTGAATTCATCAAAACAGTGATCGTGCCATAGTCTTTATAATTCAATTTTTTAAGGGTATTCAAAACATGCAAAATTGCAGCTACCCCTTGTTTATCATCAATGATACCTAAGCCATAGACCTGATTACCGTCAATTTTAAACGGTTGGTTTTTAAGCATTCCCCGTTCATAAACCGTATCCATATGCGCGATCATCATGATTTTACTTTTACCTTGACCTTTCAATACCCCTTTAACTATTGGTCCCATTTTCTCAGGTGTATCGTCCATGCGATAAATATCTGTACTTTCGATCACACTCACTTCAGCACCGACATTCTTCAACTGATCTGCCACCACTTTGGCCATTTGATTCAGGCCTTCAAGATCCTTACTGCCGGATTCAATATTGACCAAGGTTTTCAAGGTCTCTAAATAACTTTGCTTTTGACTTTCCGCAATTTGCATAATCTCTTGTGGAGATACTGCCCAACTTGCTGAAGCACTAAGCGCAATGACGCAGCCTAATGCGAGCTGAAGTTTTGATGTCGTCCGTTGTTGTGTAAGTGTTCTTAGCATCGATCTTATTCCCTGTATATTTTTCATTATGAATTTTTAATGTCTGATAAATTAGTTCACCATTCAACCAATTAATCGCAAAAATATGTAACACCGCTGATGAAGATTTTAATCTCATCAAAACCAGCTTCCCGCTGTTTTAAAACAGGTTTAGATCGATTTGGGTCAATAGTTCTATCGGTCGATAGCCTTAATGCTGTGCAATACATTGACGCGACGGACAAAATGATAATTTAGGTGTTGTAAGTTTTGGCTTACATCAGATGCGGATAATAGACACTATTCACGTTATTGGATTACTTTTATATTAAGGTCATACAGCGACAGGATGTCACTGAACATAAAACAACAATGATAAGACAATGAGCAGGAAGCTTAACGGTAGGACAGGAGTTATACCGCTAGAATGAATCCGAAAAAGCCTCGACAGGATGTCGAGGCTTTTTTCATTTCAAATGCTACACAAGAATAGCTCTAACATGAGCCACAACCGAACTCAAGGCCATGGCTCAATGGGTCTCACCCAATTGGATACGATTACTTTTTAGAACTCTCCACAATTAAGCGGGTCACCAAGTACAAACGCGGCACGATAGAATCCGTCAAAATATATTCTGCTTTATCTGAATGTAATCCATCTCCAGACATGCCGATTCCTTCTATGATCGCGGCTTTCGAACTAACACCTGCAAAAGCGGCATCGGTACCACCACCCCAAGCGGTCGTTTCAACTTTCATCGGCAGCTTTAATTCTTTTGTGTAAATCTGCTGGGCTGTCGCGGCTAATTTTTTGGCTTGTGGACTAGCTTCTAAAGGTGGACGACGGACTTCAAATTTGACTTCGACCTGACTTTCCGCTAATTTTTTGGTTTTGACTTTTTGCTTCAAGGTTTTTTCCAACTCAGCAAAATCTTGTGGTTTTAAAGAACGAGCATCTGCCTGCGCTGTCGCATGGTCAGGAATCACATTTCGGGTTTTTCCAGCCGTCGCAACAGTCCAATTCAGCTTTAAACCCGTTTTCGGATTGGATAGATTTTCCAATTGTTGAATCTGAAAAGCCAGTTCTGTCAAGGCATTGACCCCTGCTTCAGGTTTTACCCCCGCATGCGAACCCCGCCCTTTAATATCTAAATAAGCCGCACCAATCCCACTGGTGGCTAACATCAAGCTTCCGTCTATACCACCGGTTTCAAAGGAGAGGACAACGTCCTGATTTTGAGCGATATCCATAATCAACTGGCGCGAGCCGGGTGAACTGATTTCTTCATCTGAATTAATTAACACCGTAATGGTGCCGTAATCTTGGTACTTCAGCTGTTTCAGCATATCCAAGACATGAATCACTGCAGCAACACCTTGCTTGTCGTCCAAAATACCTAAACCATAGGCTTTATTACCCTCTATGCGAAACGGTTGACCTTGTAATTGGCCCTTTTGATACACCGTATCATTATGTGCCAACAACATAATGTTCGTTTTACCTTTGCCTTTCAGTACCGCTTTTACAATCGGCCCTGTCTGATCTGGCGCACCATCGAGTTTCATGATGTCTTTGGGCTGAATCAGGTTCACCTCAGCCCCTGTGGCTTTTAATTGCTCTGCGACCACCTTGGCAATCTGATTCAATCCCTCAATATCTTTACTGCCAGATTCAATATTGACCAAGTTTTTCAAGGTCTCTAAATAACTTTGCTTTTGACTTTCCGCAATTTGCATAATCTCTTGTGGAGATGCTGCCCAACTTGCTGAAGCACTAAGCGCAATGACGCAGCCTAATGCGAGCTGAAGTTTTGATGTCGTCCGTTGTTGTGTAAGTGTTCTTAGCATCGATCTTATTCCCTGTATATTTTTCATTATGAATTTTTAATGTCTGATAAATTAGTTCACCATTCAACCAATTAATCGCAAAAATATGTAACACCGCTGATGAAGATTTTAATCCCATCAAAACCAGCTTCCCGCTGTTTTAAAACAGGTTTAGATCGATTTGGGTCAATAGTTCTATCGGTCGATAGCCTTAATGCTGTGCAATACATTGACGCGACGGACAGAATGATAATTTAGGTGTTGTAAGTTTTGGCTTACATCAGATGCGGATAATAGACACTATTCACGTTATTGGATTACTTTTATATTAAGGTCATACAGCGACAGGATGTCACTGAACATAAAACAACAATGATAAGACAATGAGCAGGAAGCTTAACGGTAGGACAGGAGTTATACCGCTAGAATGAATCCGAAAAAGCCCCGACAGGATGTCGGGGCTTTTTCGTTTAGGCTTCATGAAAGCAACAATCCATGTATTTGCACAGACTAAACATCCACCTGAAAACCTAAATCAACATCACAGGCGGCTTGACCACCTCGAATCCCCCAATTTTCTAGAGGGCTTTCACGTAAGGTAATGATGATATGGTCTGCTGGAATACCAAATTCCACCAAATTTTGCACCAGTAATTGATATAACTTACGCTTGGTTGCTAAGGTTCGTCCCGCAAAACAATCAATGGTGATATGCGTAAAGCGCTCAGGCTGCGTCAAATGATCAAACACCTGAAACCGATGTGGCGCATGCACTTGCAAACGTATATTGCGGTCATATCGAGGCAATTGAAAACTCTGTTGTATGGCGTCAAAGACAGCATTTATCAGCTGTTGCTCTTGTTCTATGCTGTATTGCATCCGTATATCGATTTGTGTTGCAGGCATGCGCGAAACTCATTGTTGTTATTTAGATCACTACACTAGCAGGATTTAGCGACGTTCTGCTGTAGGCATTTACCTACAGCACTTGCAGTATTTACGCCTGTAGCCTCAACAGCAACGCGCCTATAGTAAGAACATACAGAGACAGGATGTCTTGCAATAAAAATAAATAATGCACATGCAGCAGGAACGCTGATCGGTATGACAGGAGTCATATCTTTAGAATGAATCTAAAAAGCCCTCGATAGGGTGTCGAGGGCTTTTTTCATGTCGTCATTCATTCAACGATCGCGCTCTATTCGTCGAAAAATCGCAATTTATCAACAATACTTACATCGCAACAGTAAAACTGTACTTATAATCGGCAGAGAATTTAGACAGAATAACGGCTGCGAGTTCAGCAGCTCGAACTGTCAGCGCTTAGGGATTAGGCGACAACAATAAAAATTGAATTAAAAAATTAGAGAATGACCTATGCAATTGCAACAGCAACAACTGAATAGTTTTACCCGCATTTTTCATGCCGCTCCAGAACACAATAGCCCGCAAGATCTTGCACAATATATTGGCGCGCATCGACAAGAGCTTTTACAACATATCCATGAAAATGGCATCTTACTGTTTCGTGGTTTTAACATCGAACAACCCGAACAATTTAACCAACTGATTGAACAATATTTTCAGTTTACCCCATGGAATGCATTTAACCCCAATATGCCCAGCTGGGTTGCATCATGGATGCGAAAATACAGCGAGAAATTGCTCGGCGCTGGCGACTACCGTCGTTATATCGATCGCAACACAGTGCAATTAGGTCCAGTCGAAAACTCGGTACAAGGCCCGCATGTAGAAGGCGGAGTGCGCTCAGAACGCTCGCGTTACATCGCCTTATTTTGTCAGGAACCATCGACGTATTTAGCAGAAACAGGATTTAATAACTTAGAGCAAATTTGGGAGAATTTTCCGAAACATCTACAGGAAAAATATCTCGGCGCATGGAACCATTTTTCTTATGTCTCGGCGCGCGAGGTGGGATTATTTGATCGGTTATTGCTGAAAAAGAGCCCGTTTAGTTTAGAGATTCGACAAGATAAAAAAGCCAAACTGACCTTACAGCGTTCGCCACTGGTGATTCATCACCCCGATACGAAAAAGCATGTCATTCAGCCGTGGGCTTTTGCCAATAATACCAATCCATTTGCCCATCAGGCCGCGAAAAATTGCTTTGAAAATCGAGGGGACATTGAAATTGATTCGACGGCGGATGGCATGCAACTGACTTGGGAAATTTACACGCCAGAAGGTCAACAAATTGAATGGAGCGATGCGGAAAAGCAGCAATTTTTTGATGCGATGTATAAAAATGCCCTGCTTTTGCAATGGCATAAAGGCGATGTTGCGATCGTTGATAATATTAAAATTGCGCATTGGCGGATGAATGGAGAACAAGGAAATCGTAAGTTGATTCAAATTCAAGCCAATGCCTTTAATGCCGATGAGCACTATGCGGCTTAGCTGATGGATTTAAAACTCGTGCAGGCCTGTATGTGAGAAGCCCCGTAGGGGCTTTTTTTTATTTTTTGAATTTTTTGTTTATTTTTTAGCCACTATTTAGGCTCAATTTTGAATAACCATGCCTTTTCTCCATCTTCAATGCCCCAAATACTGCCGTCTTTGGCTTCAATGAGTCCTCGAATACGCTGTGGCATGGCAATTCGTTGTATTTCTTGGACAGGTTTAAGCTCTGTATCAACAATCACAATCGCTTCTGAAGATAAGCCACCAATCAGCGCTTTATTTTTCCACAAGGGGAACTTTTGCCCTTGGTAAAACATCAAACTTGACGGTGAAATCACCGGTGTCCAGCTGATGGCAGGCGCTTCAAATTCAGGCCGTGTATTATGATCTGGAATCGGCTGATCATCGTAATGATCACCATTTGAAACGATTGGATAGCCATAGTTTTTGGCACGCTGCACGAGATTTAACTCATCACCGCCTTTCGGGCCCATCTCGGCCACCCAAAGCTGCTGTTTTGCATCAAATGCCATGCCTAAAGGGTTACGGTGCCCGAAGCTCCACACTTGCTTTGCAACCTCGCCTTGGGTCTGAAATGGATTATCCGCAGCAGGTGTTCCATCACTATTTAAGCGCAGTACTTTACCCAAATTTGACTGCAGATCTTGTGCAGGATCAAACTTCTGACGTTCGCCCGAACTCACCCATAATTTTCCATCTGTACCAAACTGCATTCGGTGTGAATAATGGCCTTGACCTTCTGCTTTTGGAATTTGTCTCCAAATGATTTTCCGCTGTTTTAAACTTGGTGCAGCTTCATTGAGGTTTAATGTGGCTTTTTCGATGATAGCGCCATAACCGCCTTTTCCAGCCTCGGCATAACTGAGGTAAATAAGACCGTTTTGGCTAAATTGCGGATCAAGCACAATATCGCCTAAGCCACCTTGACCGCCATAAGCCACTTTTGGTGGGTTCTGAACTGTGATCTTCTGTTGAGTCTCGGGATTAAAAATGACAATCTGACCTTTTTTCTCCGTCAATAAAAAACGTCCATCTGGGAGTTGTTGAAACGCCCAAGGCTCATTAAATTGAGCGATTTTTTGTATTTTAAAGCGTTGTTCTTGCTGGATTTGTGCCGAATTTTGAGCTTGGTTTGATGTTTGATTCTGCGCTGTAGATGCGGTGTTTTCCGCATGGCATGCGGCTGTCATCAAGATACCGACGATGAGGCTAGGCGTTCGAAAATATTGTAAGCATTGTTTCATTTACTGTTCCCTTCCCTTTTATAATCATTTGATTCTAATCAATTAATCAGATGATTTTTCTTTGGAAAGGTAACAGAATAATTTTGTACGTTTTGGCTTACATGACATGCAGAAAATTGCTGCTATTCAATTTATTCAAACAGGCCTAATCTACAGTTATCAGGAAACAGGAAGTTTCCGAAACATAAAACAATAACAATAAGTTTCTGCATCAGGACGTGAGATATGACATGGAGTTGTATCTAAAATACGAAATACGAAGAAAACCCCAACAGGATGTTGGGGTTTTCTTTTTCTAGCTGATTTTTAAAAGTTCGCTCTAATCTAGAACTTTCGCATAACATCTCTGTCAAAACTTCTTACAGTTTCCTGCGAAATTATTACATACCCAAATCCGTCAGCTTGTTAGCGTGGTAGACAATCCTCATTGCAAGGAGTCAATCATGACTTTAAAAGCTTTAGTGATAACGTCAAATGTCGGTGTTGAACATGACGAGCTGATCCAACCATTAAATTATTTAAATGAAAAGGGAATTGAAGCCATTCATGCCGCTATTAAACATGCGGTTGTCCAAACAGTAAAAGCCGAGAAAAAGGTCGAAGCTGAAGTTCAACCCAATGCCCAATTGAGCAACGTAAATGCTGAAGACTATGATGTGTTAGTAATTCCGGGCGGAACTGTCAATGCAGATCATCTACGGATCGATGAAAATGCACTGCGACTTATTCAAAACTTTGCTGACCATCAAAAACCTATTGCTGCAATTTGTCATGGTCCTTGGGCGCTCATTAATGCTGAACGAGTTCGTGATAAAACTCTGACGTCTTATAAAAGTATTCGTTTGGATTTGGAAAATGCGGGTGCACATTGGGTCGATGAGCAGGTGCACCGCTGTAATACGAGTGGTTGGGTGCTCATTACTTCTCGTTGTCCAGATGACTTGCCTGCGTTTAATCAAGCGATTCAGCAGGAGCTTGAGCAACAGCAACAGCAACAGCAACAGCAACAGCAACAGCAACAGCAACAATAATACTAAAATGAAAATACCCGCATATTGCATGCGGGTGTTTTATGAATCAACATTATAAAATATATGGCTTACAAATTTTTTAAGTACGCCACAACATCGTCATGACCTGCCATCTCTGCAAGTTCTAAAGCGGTGTATTGGGTCTTATGCTGTACATTTGCACCTTTCTCTACCAATAGCTTCACTACGTCTAAATAGCCGTTTTCTGCGGCTGCATGCAGTGCGCTATAGCCTTCTTCATCGGCAGTGTTTACATCTGTGCCATTCGCCAAAGATTTTTCGACTTCTGCAAGTTCACCTAAAGATGCCCAGTACACTAGCTCAGGCAGATGTAGTTCTTCATCGTCTTCAGGGATTGGGGAGATAGAATTAAATTGCATGATCATAATACCTATTTGTAATTTCTATAAATATCGCTTGTCAATTAATGACCATGGCAGAATTGGTCATATAAATCAGTTTATTTAACGAATTTTATCAAATCTATTTAAAGCGTAATTCACAGTTTCCTTTGAATTTAATAAATATTTTCCATTTTTATCGCGTTCAATACGAATGGATAATTTAGCCGCTTGTGTAATAGTTCCAGATTCCAGTAAGCGACTGATATCACTATTTGGAAGAATAATATAATTATTTACATAAGATGGACCATTACATGATCGTAATACAAAAATATAGAAAGTAGATGATGCATCCTTTGAATCATAAGATCTCTGATTTATCGTGAATCTATACTGATTATTTGATTCAGATATATTGGCTGTTTTAACCTGTATATGAAAGTATTTATTATCTTTTGCTGCGACAAGATCAATACCATCATCAACAGCCATATATGATGTATTAAATCCAAAAAATAATAATTCAGCCATCACTGCAAATTCACCAGCCTTGCCCGTATACAGTGCATTAACTGTAGGTGGCGGTGGAACAATATCAGGTACAACTTTTTTGATTTTTAATCTGTAAATTCCCCGTCTTGGAGCACCTTTAGAATTTTTTGGTTTTGTGAACTCTGATTTTGTTTTATATTTGTCAATATCCTTTGAAAGTATCGAAGAGATTTTCTTAGATAAAACATCTAGATGCTGCTGAGTATGAGGATATTTCGCTACGATTGCTTCTGCTATTTGATCAACATGCATTTCTTTTCGCGATTCCTTCATTACTTCTTTAATTTGCTCAATAAACTCCATCTCTCCCCCCATAAAATAGTCATAGTTAAGTTTTTATATCTTTTTTAAAAACTTATAAATATAGAATATTAGAAAATATAAAATAATTATTTTATTAGCATTTTAAATAACCCAAAAAAAGCCCCCTTACGGAGGCTTTTCTTTTTAAAGAATCACAACTTAAGCTTTGGCTGTAGATGCCTCTTTAACATCAATTTTATCACTGTCATTTTCATGCGTGATCAATGCAACCGCGATCGCAGTAATCAGTACAGGTAAACCTACCGCCATAAAGTTGAAATGCGCAGGTAAGTTCATACCGAGCAAACCACCAATCAAGATCGGCCCTACAATCGCGCCCATACGACCGATCGCAGAAGACCAACCAATACCCGTCGAACGTACAGCAAGTGGGTAATACTGCGCCACATAGCTGTACAGCAGCATTTGCGAACCAATAGATGCAGCACCTGCCAAGAACACCAAGATGTATAGCAAGAACTGATTAGACTGGAAGCCCATCAAGCTCATCACAATCGCGCCCATCATACCCAAAACCATCAACACAGGTTTTAAATGGAAACGGTCAGCCAAAATACCACCGCCCACAATACCCACAACTGCGCCCACGTTCATGACCATCATGAACATTAAGCTGTTATCCATAGAATAACCGGCTGCCATCATCAGTTTTGGTAACCAGCTGCTTAGCGCATACATGGTCAATAGGCACGTAAAGAACGCCACCCAAAACAGCAATGTATTTACGGCACGACCACGGCGGAACAAGCTCACCACGTTTGCTGCTTCTGGTACATTTTCCTGTGGTAAAGTGAACACTGTATTTTCAGTCACTTTCACTTCAGGTGCTAAGCGCTTCACGATACTGCGGGCTTTTTCCTGTTTGTTTTCTTTCACCATAAATGCCAAAGATTCAGGTAAAAATTTCCAAATCACAGGTAAAAGAAAAAGTGGAATACCCGCAATAAAGAACATGATTTGCCAACCAAAGTCAGGGGTGAACCATGAACCTAAAAGTGCCGCCATCACACCACCGACTGCATAACCACTAAACATGGTCGTTACCAGTGTGCTACGCATCTTCTGCGGCGCGTATTCCGACGTTAAAGCCACAAGGTTAGGCATTACACCGCCAATCCCTAAACCAGCCAAGAAACGCAAAATACCAAATTCTGTTGGATTCGACGCAAAACCACCAGCAAAGGTCAAACCACTAAATAAAACAATACAGATCATAATGACTTTTTTACGGCCAATCTTATCTGCTAAAGAACCAAAGAACATGGCACCAAACATCATACCTGCGAGCGCAGTACTGGCAAGCATCCCCGCTTGCATTGCACTTAAGCCCCAGTCTTGCATGAGTAAAGGTAAAACCACACCATTGATTGCTAGGTCGTAGCCATCAAATAAAATAATCAATAAGCACCAAGCCACAACATTGAAGTGGAACGGGGTAAACTTAGCCTTATCGACTACAGAATTTATGTCTATTTTTTCCGTTGTCATCGTTCTCATCTCCCATGAGTACTTGTCCATAACATTCATTGAATTTTTAAGTAAAATTCAACAGCCACGGAATATACGGAACAGTGTTTTCTAGGGATATTAGACGTATGTTTAATAAATCGAATTACTTATAAGTACATGTTAATTGTATTATTTTTCATGTTTTAGTTTAATTATTAAACATTATCAATATATGATTATTTAACTGATTTTTTTAAATAATAATACCCTTATTTTCAGGCCTAATTCTTCTATTCTTTCATTAAACTTCAGAACGACAGACCATCATTTATTTCTATCTTTAGTTTAGAAAAATTTTAAATGTCTAAAAAACAAACGTAACCATATATATAGAAAAGCTCGTTTGAACACTCTTGATTGTTTTAAATGCATTGATAGCCCTGAGACTAAGCAATCACCTGCTTACAGCGAAATCCACGAGACGCATAATATGACTGCGCGCTATTATGATAGCTAAATACATGATCATAACGTCGATCACAAAACAGTGCCCCGCCCTTTTGCCGCATATCAACTGGCGTCACAATCCAGCTCGAAGTCTTCAAATTAAAATTGAAAACTTTCTGTATCGCACGATATTCTTCTTCTGTCAGCAGCTCAGCACCGATGTCTCGAACCATGTCTATAACGTTATTTTTCGGAGGATGATCCTTCCGATTCTTCAAGGCATCACGGTCATAACATAAGCTTCGTCTAGATTTTGGCGACTCTAAGCTGCAATCATAAAATATCAGGTCATTAGATTGCCGATTCAGCGTCACAATATCTGGCTCACCGCCTGTTATTTCCATTTTGATTAAAATTTTTAGTTTTGAGGACTGTGCTATCAATTGTTTTTTAACTTCATCCCAAAGCAATTCTGGATGACGCTGCATATTTGCCTAAAAGCGTTGCTGCAATATCTCTAAAATAAAGACTTCATCGAGATCTTGGAGCGTATGTATATTCTATTATTTTTATACATTGCAGACTGAATTTCACTATAAAGAATATAAGCTCACCTTGATGTAAATTTTTTGCGCTATTTAGCCTCATTCTTTTTAAATATCTCTCGTTTTCCTATTTTTGTGCTTTAGCTTTTTCTACTTTTATAACGTTCGTTTCCTTTTATCTTTTTCACCACACATAAAAAACACCCCCTGACTAGTGCAGGGGGTGTTTTCGAATAATGAGCTGGCGATGACTTACTCTCACATGGGTAACCCCACACTACCATCAGCGCTAAGAGGTTTCACTTCTGAGTTCGGGAAGGGATCAGGTGGTTCACTCTTGCTAT
>NZ_VPEW01000014.1:0-79149 GCF_013416965.1 Acinetobacter sp. YH1901134
AATTCAACCAAGTCATTGTTTTATCAGAAGTTTTAATCTTCATCACCGCCGATGGATGTGCATTCTACAGCATTTCTGATCCAACGCAACACCCTTTTCCATTTATTTTTAATTTTTCATTACGTTTATTTATTTATTCTACTAAATTAAGTTTTTTTACTTAAAAAAGTGCTTTTAGCGTACAGAAAGCATGCAATATGCCACAGGTACCCATAAGATAAACATTAAAACTGGCATAACACCGTGCACTTCTTCAGGTTTTCTATACAACCACTGAATAAATGGAATGGCGATACCAAATAATGTCGCCATTAATAGCACATCAATGAATCCACCTTTCAGCAGTAGCCACAGCAATACTGGCACACTCATCACCAAGCCAATTATCAATAAAACACAGTATTCGTATTTCCTGAGCTGCCAAAGTGTGAACCCTTGAATGATCCAGAAGCGTTCTGCAGATTCAAAATTTGATTTTAAGTCCATTTTGATCACGCCTAGATTGAATAAACTCAGTGCAATATAGATGGCACACATTAATTGGAATAATTGTGAAGCAGTGAAATCAAGGCTCATGATGTTCCAAGTATCCACCTGTGTGGCGAACCAATACAAAATCACGACCGCAGTAACCGAAATACCGATACTGACAATACGGTGGGTTAGAAATCTTTTATGAAATGCCTGACGAAT
This sequence comes from Acinetobacter sp. YH1901134, assembly GCF_013416965.1. Classification (NCBI taxonomy): domain Bacteria; kingdom Pseudomonadati; phylum Pseudomonadota; class Gammaproteobacteria; order Moraxellales; family Moraxellaceae; genus Acinetobacter; species Acinetobacter sp. YH1901134. The sequence continues at coordinate 694 of NZ_VPEW01000014.1, forward strand.
AATGAGTTTATTTTGGTTGAGCCAGAGTGGGCTATATTTCTGTATCAGAAATAAGCTAGGTACTTGCAGCTTTATTGGTTTTAATTTTCTGCCGAGCAGCCAAAATTTTATTGCCGCTATACAGATGAAAGTAGACAACAGTACCGCAACGAGTTGAGCGTCCAATATCGCTAGGCTCAAAATGGGCAAATATGTCAAAAGACAGACTAAACCGAAATATTGATTCTGTTGTAAAAACAGCATTTGTATGATTAATAAATTAAAGATCCAAAGAAGCATCAATACACTCATACCAATGGAAGGCAAAAATTCATACTCTACCCAAACATATAGAAGCGCTAAAACAAATGGCAGTATCAGCAAGAAGCTTAAACTCCCTAAAAATTTGATTTCCACTGCAAAACGACTTTTAAGCGTGATGGGCAATAGCGCTAGATAGCGATACCCTTCCCCACCGCTCAAAGCTTTACGTTGTATCGCACACCAAAATACATTTAAGGCAAGAAAGCCTGTCCAAAGAAACAAATTCGTGATTAATGATTTGCAATAAACCAAATCAATAATGGGCTGCACTAATGATAAGAGCAGTCCGAATAACATTGGCCCGAGAATTAATGTGACTAAAATAAGTAAATGCTTTTGCCGTGCAACTGCGTCTGCTGTGGTTTTGACATAAAATGTCCATCGGTATTTCAAAAGCGTTTTTATGATTGTTCGCTGCCCAACATGTCTTTGTTTATTCATGCCGCCTGCTCATTGGACTTTAGCCGATCTAGCTCGATGATTTTTGCTGCAAGACTGTCTCTAAATACTGGATCATGGCAAGACAATAGAATCAATTTCGATTGGCTCTGCTGTAAAAGTATACTTGTTAATTCAGCCAAGGCATTTTGATCTAAGCCATTGCTCGGTTCATCCAAAATCAGTAAAGGTGCCGTGGTCATTAAGGCAGCAACCAATAAAAACTTTTTGGTTGTGCCAAAAGACATGTCAGCAAATGGCGTGGATAAATAGTGTTCTAATTTAAATTTTTCAATGAAGATTTGATACTGCTCATGCGCTATCCCTCGAATATCACACATTAAATTCAGAAACTCCTGCCCTTGTAAAAAATCATAAATAGGGCTTTTATCTGGCACATAGGCCACAAGTTTCTTGTATTCATTGTTGTGAGGGGCATATTGTTGATCATTAATCAAAATATTGCCTGTATCGAAATCCAACATCCCAGCAATCATCGCAAGTAAGGTGGACTTCCCTACTCCATTCTCAGCAACAACAGCGACAATTCCGAATTCGCTTAACTCTAAATTTAAATTTGAAAATATACATTTTCCCGCAAAAGATTTGGACAGTTGCTGCAAGCTCAAAGAAACCATCATGATGTTCCTGATTTATTATCTTAAGTTATTGATTTATTATTAATCTATCTTCACATATCTTAGATCTGAATTAAATAGATTATTTAATAGATAAATTTATTTTTTTCAATGTTATTCACTATCTAAATACGCCAAAACCATCTTCGACAATTCCACTCTAAGTTGTTGTTCTGTAATTAAAAAACTATTATTGCTCACATAGCGCATCATGGTAAATAAGGTACTATTAATGATCACAAAAGAGCGATGTTTCAGCGTTTCAAAGTTCCAATGTGAATAATAGCGATTAAATAAATACATCCCGACTTCAAAAAAATGCTTTTCCAAAACCTGAGAGGCATCTGAATGACTGTATTGATGCCAATGTTTCAAGATTTCAATCAAGAAGCCGCGATCAGCTTTCAACATATCAAAGCCAAACTGAATACAAAGTGGAATCACCTCATAAATACTGTACTGCTCTTGCTCCACGACTATATTTTTTAGTGCCAACCCCAATTGTTCTGATTTTCTGAGCAGTAACTCTTCTACGATTTGTTCTTTATTTTCAAAATATTGATAAATCGACCCAACGCTCAACCCAGATTTTTCCGCAATTTTGGGCGTCGTCAGCTCCAGTAAACCTTGCTCTGCAATACACAACTGCGCTGCTTGCAAAATGCTTTCCACAATCATTTTCGCGCGTTGTTGTTGTGGCCTTTTTCTCATTCTATTTCTCTCCAATGCGATAGTGTTATGCGAATTGAATGCGAATAAATATTCATATTAGTGTGGTATGCAACAATAACATTGAAGATCAAAACATGACCACTCACTTCAATACCCGACTGGCTTCATTTCAAGCCACGCAGCAATCTAATCTACTGAGTTTTCTGCTGTCTCATTTGACGGGTCAAGCTGCACAGCCGAATTACCCTCAATATCTTGCCCTCAATAAAGCCCTGCAATGTGGTGATCCACAGATGGAAAAAGTGCTCACGTGGATGATGCAGAACCCTAAACAGCATCGTGAATATTTTGAAATCGCTTTATTTAAAGGTGTAGAGCAACTTCCCTTTTCTATTCCCGAACTCGAACATTTTTTAAGCATGTTGAACAAATACCGCCCTGGCTAGAGCCAGAAAAAATACAGCAAGCCCTTGAGTTCACCCATCGGCTAGGGATTAATAATGGCTTTATTTTGCGAGACCTTTCACTCATGGTCGGTTATCTCTTCCCCGGTTTCAATCAACCGCTCATGCTGACGAGTGCTTTAAATAAACAAGCCGGTACACGTCTGGCTGAGACCACTAAATGGTGGGTAGATATCACTGAAGAACGCGGACTCGAACGTTTGCATGCGGGGTTTACATCGACGATTTATGTGCGTTTTATTCATGCTTTGGTACGGCATCAACTCCAAAAAGGCAAAGACTGGGATTTTGCAACGTGGGGGGTACCGATGAATCAATTTGACTTGGCGATGACCAATCTTGCCTTTAGCAGTGTGGTACTTTTGGGCATTCGCGCTTTAGGGATTTTCCCATCAAAACAAGAAACTGAAAGCTTTTTGCATTTTTGGCGCTATGTCGGCTGGTTGATGGGTATTGATGAAAAATGGTTAATTGAAAAAGAATCTGATGGTTGGAAACTGCTGTATTGGATGCAATTTGTACATCCTCAATCCGATGCAAGCAGTATGGCTCTCGGTGCTAGTCTCTCTAAAGAACCTTTTGAAAGACAATACAAATACCTCCGACCATTTCAGCAAAAACTGGCTTATCGACAACATCTGGAGCTGACACAATTTTTTATTGGCAAAAAACGCATGCATAAATTAGGGCTCAAACCCCAGTCCGCAGCATGGTTTGCCTATTATTTATTGGCTAGAAATCTCGTCCTATATTCAGGTGCTAAGCATGTTCCGAGTTTAAATCAAAAATTACAGCAAAAAGGCCGTGCGATTCAAAAACTCGGTTTAGCACTGTATCAAAGTAAGGTCAAACAACTGGCGAGTATGCACCAATAAAAAAAGCAGAGCGATCGCTCTGCTTTTTAGATGACAAATATCAAGATTTAGAATTTCATCGAAATACGTGCCCAATAATTGCGACCAATATTATTAAACTGTTGATCGGTCGCTAAACCTGTCCCTGCATCACCTAGTTTATTCAGATGTTCGGTATAGGTTTTATTCAGGAGATTATCTACACCCACAGATACATCTACACCCTCATTAATATGATAAGTACCATTTAAAGACAGTGTGCCAAAACCTGCACTTTCTTTCAGGTCATAACCCACGATATTGCCTTGGTGCGCACTGATACGATTTTGCCCATCAACCACACGCCAAAACGCTCCCAAAGTATAATTATCTTGGATATAACGTAGGTTGATACGTGCTTCTAAAGGTGAAATTTGTGGTAATGGCTTGCCATCTGTGGTGTTTTTTCCCCACGCATACATTGCGCTGACATCGGCTTGAATATGATCGTTAAATTGATAGCCAATCCCCGCTTCAGCTCCCGCAATAGTCGCATCGACATTTTTCGCACCCGCGCTAAAGGTTGAACCATGATCATGCTCACCTGTATTTGGATGATCGTGATAACTCATCAAAATAAAGTCTTGAATCAGTCCCGCATAGGCAGACGCCCATGAACTGAATGCGCCATGTTCATGTTGATAGCCCACATCTAACTGCAAGGTTTTTTCAGTCTCGACGCCATTAAAGGTGTTTGTTGTGCCTGCATTACCGTGTTTAGGGCTAAATAATTCCCAATAATCTGGCATGCGTTCCACATAGCCTAGACCGATATAGGTTTTACCATTGTCATGTTCAGGGTGTTTATTTTCAAAACGAATAAAAGCACTTGGCAATGTTTCATTCAGCTCCGTGTTATAGCCACTCGCTTTCGAAGCGGCACGCTCATCTTTCACTTGCACTTGATCAAGACGAAGACCTGAAACCAATTTATTGTTGTCACTCAATTGATAACTGACTTCTCCAAAACCGCCATAGGACTGAAATGCCATATCTTGCGTTAAGGGCTTATTCATCGAAGGCATCATTTTCGACGTCATACTGCCGGCATGTTTATTATTCTGCGTATCCAGCCCAGTAATGAACTGTAGCTTATCCCATTCATGCGTTACCGCCATACGTGCATTTAACGTACGACGTGTAACCTGCATCGCCATTGGATTCGGCATTTGCATGGTCATGCCATTATCCATTTTCATTTCAACCAATGGTGGTGTACGTAAGCTAAAGTTGTCCATCACATGGTCGTTATAACTATAGTTGACCTGTGCTTCGATTTTTTTAATCACCTCCGTGACATTCTTTTTCTCGACACGAAGGCCTAAGCTTTCACGGGCAAATTGCGAACCATCCATTGAACGGCCTGCGTATACCGCCTCACCATCGGCTTTACCTCCAGTAAGTTCTACCCATGTATCTTCGTTTGGCGTCCAACCGAGTGCCAAATCTGTATTCCAACGCTCCCAGTCTGACGGCACAGTATTACCATCTCCATCTTGGTAGCTGTCTGCAACAGACCGGCTAGCATTTAAACGGACATATTTATGTTCATCCCCTACGGCCGCTTCGACATTATGATCTAAACGACCATAAGAACCGATCATCACACTGGCTTGACCACGGTAGTTTTTATCAGCATCCAACTGTTCAGGTTTGCGTTCAAACAAGACTGTTGCAGCAGAACCTGTATTGGCATATTGAACCGTTTGAGGGCCTTTAATCACTGAAATTCGGTCATAACTTTCAGGGGAAATATAAGACGTTGGTGCATCCATACGACTTGGACACGCCCCGAGATTTTCTGTGCCATCGGTCAAAATTTTAATGCGTGAACCAAACATGCCACGGAAGGTTGGATCTGCATTGGTTCCCCCATTTTTAATGGCACTAAACCCCACAATACTTTTTAAATAATCAGCCCCATCACTGGCAGGTATCGGTTGAATCGGCTGTTTGGGGTTGGCACGAACAATTAGGCCATTGGCATCATTCCCCTGATGTGATGTCACCACAATCGGTGCCAAAGTCTGTACCGCATTGGTTTCCGTCATCTCTACGGACATCTCGTTAGCCATCACAGAAGTTGAATAGCAGGCAACACAAATTGCAGCCGCAAGAGGCTGTAGAAAAAATTTAGGCTGAGCCATGTTTATCTCACAAAATACATAAATAAAGGCGTACCTGAGTCCTCAAAGACCCAAGTTAAAAAACGTCGGATTTATGCAGCGAGTGGCGGGGCTCGACCTTGCGGAAGTAAAAAGAGTTGTTGAAGAACAAACCAGACATGCTTGAAAGCTTTTTGAAAAGCAATTAAACGCACTTGAATTCGATCAAGCACTTCTTTTACATCAAGTTCAGAGGGCAAAACCAAATTGCCGTAGACCGTACAATACTGACATTGATGACTGGTATCATGTTCATGGGCAGTATGATCGACTTGAACTTTCTCAGCGTGAGCGGAAGATGAATGGTGTGAATGTGCGGTATGTTCAGCATGAACATTGGGAAGTAAAAGTGCACGCGTAATGGTTTCGCAGACCGGAGCAACTTGATATTGCTTGGGCAACAATGGCTGTAAAAAAACAGCAATCTGCAAAAAAACGGCTGCAAAGGACAGCAGCACTCCACTACGAAACAATACAGGCAAACCCTAACATTTGTCTGAACCAAGTATAACAAAGCCCAATCGAAATTGGGCTTGTCTCAGGTATTTTTTAACCGCGATCAATTAACGCTTAACTGCGACTTTATCTTTTTGGCGTTGGCGAACTAATTTTTCCACTTTGTCACGTGCACGTTGACGTTTCAAAGGCGATAGATAGTCGACGAATAACTTACCATTTAAGTGATCCATTTCATGTTGGATACAAACTGCGAGAAGTCCGTCCGCTTCCACTTCAAATGATTGACCTTCAAGGTTAATTGCCTGAATTTTTACACGTGACGGGCGCTCAACTTTATCGTATATTTGAGGCACTGATAAACAGCCTTCTTCATAGGGCTGCGTCTCTTGCGTCAATGGCGTAATTTTGGGGTTAATAAACACCATGGGTTGATCTTTTTCTTCAGATAAATCCATGACTATCAGCTGAATATGGTGATCTACCTGTGTTGCTGCCAGGCCAATTCCCGGTGCTTCATACATAGTTTCAAACATGTCGGCTGCTAACTGACGAATTTCATCAGTAACTTCTTCGACTGGTTTTGCAATGGTACGAAGACGGGGATCGGGGAAACTTAAAATAGGTAATAAGGCCATACGACGTCCTCACTTATGCCATTGATCAAAAAACAAAATGAAGGAATGCTTCATCAAAAAATTGTGTGTAATATCGTTATTATAACGCAGTTACATACATAATTTTAGGAATTATGATAATGAAAAAGGTTTTGAAGGGCATGCCAACTTTTAGTGCCTTGGGGTTTAAAAAACAATTATTGGCACTTACAGTCTGTGTAAGTGTGGGGATGGGAATGGTCAGTGTTGCAGAAGCTGCCCCTGCTCGCAACGTCAATCCACCATCATTGAAGGCAGGTGCGCCTCAAGTTTATGTGGTGAAAAAAGGCGATACGTTGTGGGATATTTCCAAGCGTTTCTTAAAAAATCCTGTGCGCTGGCCTGAAATCTGGGCAAGCAATAAACACGTGAAAAATCCACACTGGATTTTCCCAGGTGACCGCCTATTAATGTGTACCTACAATGGCCGCCCAATCATCGGTAAAGATGAAGGTGATGGTTGTGAAGGCATTATTCGTCGCTATACAGGTGGCACTAAACTTCAACCACAAGTTCGTGTTGAATCCCTCAACAGTGCGATTCCGGTTATCCCATTAGAATATATTAAGCAATGGCTTGAGCGCAGCATGATTGTTGCCGCTGATTCTGTTGAAGGCACACCTTACATTTTAGGTACAGCTGATCAACGTGTATTAGCTGCCAAAGGCCAAACAGTTTATGCACGCGGCCAAGGTATGCAAGTCGGTCAACGTTATGCTGTTTACCGTGAAGGCGAACCGTACATCTTTACCGATGCAAACGGCAAAAAATACAACGCAGGTTTAGAACTGACTCAAGTCGCTTCAGGTGTTGCCGTTCGTGGTGAAAATGACATTACCACTTTAGAACTGACCGATACTTATAATGCCGAAGTTCGTCGTGGCGATCGTGTTCTTCCTGAATATGACCCAATGCTGCCAACGCTGTTCTACCCAACCAATGCTGAAAATGTCACTGCTGGCGGTAGTATTGTTCGTGTCATGGGCTCGATTGGTACTGCAGCGGTTCACAGTGTTGTGACGATCGACCGTGGTAGCTTGCAAGGCGTTCAATCTGGTCAAGTCTTTAGCGTGAACCAAAAAGGTGAAATCGTGACTGATCCAAAAACCAAAGAACGTGTTCAACTTCCAGGACAACGTATTGGCAACATCATGGTATTCAAAACGTTTGATAACTTAAGCTATGCTTATGTACTTGAGAGCGAATTACCAATCAAAGTGGGTGCAACGATTCAGCCACCACTGATGGATGACTAAGACCAAATCCATAAAAATGAGGCTGTATACAGCCTCATTTTTATTATCCAACAACGATATCACTAATAATTTTAAACCATAAAAAGAAGACATATTCAAAGGTCTCATTATGCTCAACTCATTGACTGACTTGCATTTAGATTACATTCGCCTGTGGTTTGTGGTGCAACACTCACTTCGTAGTTTCTATAAAATTCAGCAGCACTATCCTGCCCTACACCACGCCCTTAAGCCTAATCAAATCACCACATGGCAAAAATTAGGACTGCATAAAAATCATTTAAAGCGCTTTGAAGAATTTCATAGTCCAAGTGGACAGCTTAGCTTTGAAAAATGTCTCAAGGATATTGAACAATACAGTGACTTTGTACTGATTCCTGAAGACCTAAACTATCCACAACAGCTTTTACCTTATAGCGACAAGCCGCCGATTCTATTTGGGCAAGGTAATGCTCAAGCCTTGATGCAACCCCAAATTGCGATTGTGGGTAGCCGCAAACCCAGTCCCCAAGGTCGACAAATTGCCTATGATTTTGCTTATTATCTGAGTGAGCAAGGGTTCTATATCAATAGCGGTTTAGCACAAGGAATTGATGAAGCGGCACATCGCGCTGCCATACAACACCACAGAACCATTGCCGTGATGGGTACAGGTTTAGATCAAACTTATCCGACCGCACATCAGCGTTTAAGACAAGAGATCATCCAACATGGAGGAACCGTAATCAGTGAGTTTCTTCCACACACTCCCCCATTGCAACACCATTTTCCACATCGAAATCGTATCGTGAGTGGGCTCAGTCTTGGTGTCATCGTGGCGGAGGCGGCATTAAAAAGTGGCTCACTGATCACGGCTCAACGCGCTGCCGAACAAGGCAAATCTATTTTTGCCATTCCAGGCCATATTTATAGTGAGTCGCATCAAGGTTGCCATCAACTCATACGCGAAGGTGCAATTTTGATTGATCATCCACAACAGGTTATTGAAGACTTGGCACTAGCCACACAGTGGCAATCACAGGCTGCCGAGACCTTAACAAACACCGAAATAGCGACACCCGAAACAGCAATACCGGACACCCCTCCACCCGAACCTATACCAGAGCATTTAATTGCGCTGTATCGGCAGCTTGATTGGGTCGGACAAAGCCTTGATCAATTGTCCATTCAACTCAAAATTGATACCGCAACATTGACCAGTCAACTGATGGAATTAGAGTTAATGGGCTATGCCGCACAACAAGCCGGACACTACTTACGTTGTCGAATGGGTAAATTAGGTTCACAATAGTCCTTTGTTGAATCAGATAAGGTCTATAGAAATGATTACCACCTCTGTTGCAGAAGCAGCTTCCTGTCTTAAAAAAGGTCAGGTTCTCGCATATCCTACAGAGGCTGTTTGGGGATTGGGCTGTGATCCCTACAATGAGCAAGCCTTTCTCGAAATTTTGCGCTTAAAACAACGTCCCATTGAAAAAGGTGTGATTTTGTTGGCGGCCAATGTCGCTCAAGTTGAACACCTGCTTCAAGGTTTAACAGAAGATATGCGTCAGCAAGTCATTGCAACATGGACCAACCGTAAACCCAATGAACGTGCAACTACATGGTTATTACCGGCTGGCGACCATATTCCAACATGGATTAAAGGCAATCATCCAAAAGTCGCAGTCCGTGTGACTACCCATTCTTTATGTGTAGCTTTATGCCAAGCTTTTAATGGCTTTATTGTATCTACCAGTGCCAATCCTGCGGGATTAACCCCTGCACGTTCCTTACAAGAAGCCAATCAGTATTTTGCTAATGAACTAAATTACTTAAATGGTGATCTCGGCCTAAGCCAAGAACCAAGCAAAATTATTGATGCTGAAACAGGTGAAATCATCCGCGCATAAGCTCGGATGCCTGTCTATACCTGCCTTTTAGAAAATACAAACAAAAAAAAGCTCAGCCATATAGGGATGGCTGAGCATAAAAAAGGATGTGTATAAAATCACATCCAGAGGGTCTTGCAATCTCTGGGTAAATATCAAGTAATTATTAAGAATTACTTCCTCATTTACGATGAAAGTATTATGTAATATTTTTTTAAATTTAACAAATATATTTTTTATATAAATAAAACTACTGATAAGCACTTTATTTGTGATTTTATAACCACTTAGTCAAAATATGTATCTATTTTTGATTGATTTTTAAGACGAGAATTTGTTTTTTTAATTCAGTTTTACACTCAAAAATCCATTTTCAAAAGATTTGCTCTATAAAAAAATAAGTTTTTTTGTTTATTTTTTAATCAACACTTCTCGTAAATTTTCATCTTTTTACTAGACTTACTTACGCTGCGCCAAGATCACCCCAGTAATCGCCATCACTGTGCCGACGGTATGATAAAACATCCATTGCTCAGCCAACCAGAAATAGGCAATAATCGCGGTAAATACCGGCATCAAATTCATAAAAATACTGGTGCGATTCGGCCCGAGATGTTGCACAGCCAACATCCATACCAACGGTGCAATCAATGATGGAAAAATTGCCGCATAAAATACACTTGGCGCATTCGCAGGATTAATCGCGTCAATGCCTAAATACAACACGAATGGCAAGTGATATAAAACAGCAAAGAAAATTTGTACATATAAGCTCAACAGTAGCGGAAGTTTCAATTGCCATTTTTTTAAAAACACCCCATAAAAGGCATAAAAGAACACTGCGAAGATCATGAGGATATCGCCGAAATGTCCGCCCATATTCAGTAATTGACTGAAATCGCCTTGTGCAATGACAAACAATAGACCTGTAAATGAGATCGCACAGCCCAAGATGGCATAGCGATTGGGTACATCTTTAAGTATGAAAAATGCAACGGCAATCGTAAAAACAGGGATAAAGGCATTGATGATGCCCATATTGGTCGCCGTCGTATAATGCGCAGCGGTATAGCCCAAGCCTTGATATAACACCATGCCAAAAGCACTCAGCACAGCCAATTGCTGCCAATGCTGCCCGATAAGCTGTCTTTGCTGCCAAACGGTTTTCAGCATAAAGGGGGTTAATATCAAAAATGTAATAAACCATCGATAAAAACTAATACTGACTGGTGAAATATAATCAGTCACATAGCGGGTGACGGTAATATTTAACGACCATATAAATACCGCGATCAGAGGCAAACAAATTGCAAATTTCGCCCAACGCGCTTGAAGCAACATGTCTGACTCCTCAATATATCGTGCAAAGATTGGTCTAGGTATTTTGAGTGATGTCTGTTTTAATTGAAATACATGATTTCAGACATTTATATTGTAGTTCAGACATCGACACCTAGGCATATATGACATCACCACCGATTGAACAACAGATCGAGCTTTTTGAAGCACACTACACCACATTAGATGCTGTCTATCCGCACAGTTGTCTTTGGGGTGATTTTAATTTTTGTCTCGATGGTATTTTCGAATATGAAATACAAGGGTAACATCATCTCTCACCTGCCAGTTATGGGGTGTGGATTCCCCCACAGACAGAACATTGCTCAGTCGCGATTGATGAACAACCCATTCATTATGTGGCAATCCGACTGGCACCAGATCTCTGCATAGATTTTCCCAAGCAGACTGAAGTGTTTAGTATCCAGCCTTTCTTTCGTTTATTGGTGCAAGAAATTTTGGCCTTTCCTACAGAGCAACATACCACACCACCCTATCGACACCTGCTACAGGTCTTATTCGACCAGTTAAAAACTGCGCCCAAACATCAACATTATTTACCGCAAAGCCATGATGCGGTGTTAAAGCCGATCTTGGCGCAGCTTGCAGATGTAGATCATTTTAGTTTGAGCCTACAGCGATGCTTATCCAATGTCGGTTTGAGTGAGCGTCAGTTATTGCGGCTGAGTCAGAACGAACTGCAAATGAGCCTTTCTGAATGGCGAAACCGTGCAAAAATTATTTATGCCATTCAACAGCTCCGCGCTGGTCAGTCAATTAAAGCTCTCAGCTATGAATTGGGCTATCAACACAGCTCAAGCTTTATTGAGTTTTTTAAACGCTATACAGGAAAAACCCCAAACCAACACCGCGCCACTAGTTAAACGTCAAGCACTCAAGCAAGCATCAGCTCGAATTCTGCAAACTACTACAAAAATTATGCGAAAAGCTTATCGATAAAAGCTTGCTGTTCACCAGATTTCCCTTTAAAACAAGGATGAAAGGCACAACTTCAATTAGGAACGAATATGTCAGCTTCAGTTTACGATATCCCGGTAAAAACCATCCAAGGTGATGACACCACACTCAATCAATACCAAGGCAAGGTTTTATTATTGGTCAATGTAGCTTCTAAATGTGGGCTAACACCGCAATATGAAGGCCTAGAAAAACTCTATACAGAGAAGAAATCACAAGGTTTTGAAGTCTTAGGTTTTCCTGCCAATAACTTTTTAGAACAAGAACCTGGTTCTGAAGCTGAAATTCAAGAATTTTGCTCAATCAACTACAAGGTTGATTTCCCACTTTTTGCAAAAATTTCTGTGGCAGGCGCGGATAAACACCCACTTTATCAAACCTTAACCCAAGCCATCCCTGAACGCATTGGTGAAGGCCCATGGTGGGATGATTTAGTTGAATACGGTTTAACACCAAATCCTAAGCCTGAAGTTTTATGGAATTTTGAAAAATTCCTCGTGAATAAACAAGGCGAAGTTGTGGCTCGATTTGCGCCTGATATCAAGGCAGATGATGCTCGTATTGTCGATGCCATTAACGCTGAGTTAGCCAAATAATTCGACAATTTTTCAGTCTCTCAGTTAAGATTGTTGTGATTTTAACTGAGATTGATCATTTTAAATTATCACAATAATATTTAATAATTATCACATATTGATAATTTACACATTTTATCCATTGCTTTAATATTTCATATACACATTGTTCAAAGCTTCCCTGTAAATACTCATTATGATGAGTCTTATCAATTCACATCCAGCAGTAAACAGGTGAACTTATGAATACATTAATGAAAGCTATCGTTTTATCTATTTCGACAGCACTTGTTGCTGCTCCAGCAATGGTTGCACCGCAAAATAGCCAACAACATGCACCTGCGTATAACCAAAATACGATAGCTCAATAACACACTAAACAAAACACACCGGTAAAAAACCAAAGTCAGAACAAGAAAAAAGCGGTAAATCCATCACATACCTGGCGTTCTGGACGAAAAGTATCTTCTGAATACCGTGGTCATCGCTACAAAGGTGACCTCAACAAATATAAAAAATTGTCTAAATCAGGCAAAAACCAACAATGGATTAAAGTGAATAGTGACTACATTTTAATGAATGCTGTCAGCCACGCCATGATCAAAATCATTGCGGGTTAACACATTATAAAATATCAAAAGAGGGCAAATGCCCTCTTTTTTTTGCTCAAGCGATTATTTTGTTATTGCTTTGCAACAATCTATTTTTAATCCACATTCTACCCCTATATTTAAAGTATAGAATTAATTTATAGTGTGATCATTGAATGAAAAAGCTCGTGCAGAATGCTCTTCTCCCTTTTGCCATTTTTAGTGGTGTTTTGGTGCTGATTGGCTGTGAACCTGCTACAGCACCGCAACAGGAACAAGAAATCGCTGCAGAAAATGATCATCCTGCAACTTCACCAACAAGTGAAAATCAATCCGCGACACAAAGTCAGGCGACCGATCAAAGCCAATTAAAAAGTGGCAATATGTTTTATATCGTTCGCGATGTTGCGGATATGCAACTTAAAGCGGGCACTTATGTTGAACAACTCAAACAAACGCAGGTCGATTTAGAAACCGCAGTCAGCAACCAAGATCATCTCCAATTGCAAAAAGCAGCAACCCAGCTGCAACAGCAGCTCAAAGGTTTCAATCAAGCTTTGAATGATTTAAATCTAAAAAGCACTGAGATTAATGATATTCGCAGCAATCTACAGGCAGCGAATCAGCAAGTATTGGCCTCACCTTTTCTCAATGGACAAGTCGATTTAAGCAAAGTTGATTTTCAGAAAATCCAAAATCAAATGGGAAATATTCAAGTGGAAATGCTGAAATTGGCAGGTATGTTGATCCAAGACCAAGCAGCTAAAAGCTCATCTAATGCAACCACTAAAACTGAATAAGTAGCGAAATTTAGTATTTCCATTGCATTCAACCTGTTGTAAATCAAAAAAGCGTTAGACCTTGAGCTAACGCTTTTTTCTTACAGTTCCGCTATAGAACACGACTGTTTTTCCTTTTAGATTAATGCTTAATAATAAAGCCAATGATGGAACAGTTATGTCAAACGCTGTGATTTATAACATTACACCCATTACCTTTCGTTTAGATTTAAAAGATCCTTTCTTATTTACTGCTCATCATATCGATCATTTTCCTGCTGCAAATGCAGACATGGGGCCAAAAACAGCCGCAGAGAAAGATGAATTCAATATGTACTATGGCGATGTGGTTCCAGGTTTCCCAGAGCATCCACACACTGGCTTTGAAACCATTACCTTGGTTGAACAAGGCTATGTCGATCACTTTGACTCATTAGGCAATGGCGGACGCTATGCCGCGGGTGATGTGCAATGGCTGTCTACAGGCAATGGCGTTGAACACTGTGAAATGTTCCCCCTACTGCATGAAGATAAAGCCAATCCTTTTGAACTTTTCCAAATTTGGTTTAATTCATCAGCTGAACAGAAAACCCATGATGCCGACTATAAAATGTTTTGGCGTGAAGAGATTCCTCACGTCTTTGAAACGGATAGTGAAGGAAAAAAATCGGATATTCGCGTGATTTCAGGGCAGTTTAAATCCACTGATGCTATTTCCCGACCGCCACACTCATGGGCGGCTGCCGCAGAAAATAAGGTCAACATTTATTTAATCACCATGCAAGCAGGTGCAGAGTTGGTGATTCCCGCAACAACAAGTAGCTCCAACCGTTTTGCTTATTTCTATCAAGGCAATACATTAGAAATAGAAGGTCAAACCATTCAGATGAAGCATTTGGTTGAACTCCAATCAGATGCCGACGTCCATCTCAAAGCAGGTGGATTAGAAGCACGGATTCTGTGGTTAGAAGGTGAACCGATTAATGAACCCGTGGCGATGCGTGGTCCATTTGTGCTCAATACCACGGAAGAACTCGATGCGGCTTTTAAACGCTATCGTGAAACCCATTTTGGAGATTGGCCTTGGCCAACACCCGCACCGGTCTTCAAACGTGATCAGGCTCGATTTGCCAGTTATGAAGGCGGTAAACGTGTAGAGCACCCAGAGCAGGAAAGCTCACAAGCGTTTTAAAGTTCAATTAGTTGGATTGAGCAAATTCAAAGGTATTACAGTTTTTATCTTGTCCAAGTGCGCGCTGAACATCTTGTTTAAAACGTGCTTGGGCAAAGGTATATTGCTTCGGTAAAAATAAGGTAATACGTGTCGTCTGTGGATCTAAACTTTCGACCAACATTTTATGCAAATACGCCCCATGCTCAGTTCGTGCCATCAATGTCCCCTGCTCCAAATGCTCTTCTAAACGATTATCGGTATAGACGTATCGATTGTTCGCGGTAAACGCAACACAGTGATTATAGGCTTGTCGCAGATTTCGAAAGGCGGTCATATATGGGATTTTAAGCTCCGTACTGATGCCATTATCAACCGATTCAGCGACAAGTGCAGCTTCAGTGGGAAGATTGGGTGTCGTGACGTATTGGCTTTGACATGCAACGAGAAAACTACAACAAAGACACAGCGATAAACTGTTGAAAAATTTGTGCATACAGACCTTTGCAACTTGTTCTTATTTATTTTGTAGAGATTGTAGCAAAACTGCGTTGCTGATTTAATACTCTACTATTCATTCCGTGCTTTCATTGCAAATGCTATGCAGCTGATTATTTTTACAGGCGTTCAAGCCTCTGGCAAATCAACCTTTTACATGTTGAATTTATATCATAGCCATTTACGTATTAATTTGGATATGTTGAAAACCCGACATCGGGAAAATATGATCTTTGAAGCAGGTTTGGCATCCAAAACCAAAATGGTGATTGACAATACCAATCCAGATCAGGAAGCTCGTGCTCGCTATATCCAACGCGCAGTTGATGCAGGGTTTGAAGTCATTGCTTATTATTTTGAAACCGATTTGGACAGTACCTTAAAGCGCAACAGTTTACGTGAAGGCAAAGCTCATATTCCAGAAGTTGGCGTGCATGCGACCTATCGAAAGCTTCAAGTTCCGTCACGGGATGAAGGCTTTGATCAAATTTTTAAAATTAAAATTATCAGTCACGGCGAATTTTCAATTTTACCCATGTATGAATAACGAGCATTAACCTGCTTTTTGGCTATCTTGCCATTTTTTAAAAGCTGATTGCATGGCCTGACGCTCATATGGTTTCACTAAACGACTTTCTAATAAAGCAAAATCACCTTTATAGGCAGCAGCGACCATCGATTTTGCCAGTTCTTGAATACTCACGCGCCCACGGTGTTCATATTGCTGGACTTCTTCATGGGTGAGTTCAACATCCCAACATGACACGACAGAACTTAGATCAACCGCAATGCTCAAATAATATTGATCAAAGTCTTGATAAAGTTCCCAAAAATGCGGCTCATAGGCGATAAGGTTCATGGTGCAATGCTAGCTGATTGAATTTAATCACCATAAAGATTGTATTGAATAAAATATATTCAACTTTAGATTGATCAATTTCAAATAATTTAGGGATAAAAACTACCCTTTCGAGTAGTTTTTTATCTACATATAAACCTTTATTTCAATGCGATGGTGGCTTTGCTGCAATTACCACCTTGTGCAAATGCATATTCGATTACGGCCTTTTTGCCTGTTTGCTCATCAACCAGTTTTAAATTTGCCCCACCTACAAATGCGCCCATTTTAATAAATTGCTGAACAAAATATTGTTTACCTGCTTCAGTTTCAATATCCAAATGGTTAGGTGAAAATTCTGATTCAGTCGAAATTGTATGTTTTTGATTACCAACTACTTCTTTATAAAAAATACTCCACGAGAGGTTTCACCTAAACATTCCCCATCTACCCATACATCTTTCTTTAAGGCAGGGCCTTTCACAGAAGCTGAGCGATATACGTAAATTCCTGCATTGACTTCTTGTGGGGGAATTAAATTATTCGACTAGTGCTGAAGCATTTTGATCTGCTTTAGGTACGGATGCACACCCAACAAATCCCAAAGATAATAGTAATGTAAAAAAGATTTTATTAGACATCATTAATTCCATTGATATATTTTTAAGCATTTGAAAAATAACAATTAATCATAATATAATCAAATTTATTTATTATTTAGCCATAAAAAAACCACCCTTTCGGGTGGCTCTTTCAATCTCAAACAGCGTCTTATTGAGCGCGGTTTTTGATTTTGCGGATGGTTTCCAACTGAGCAGCAGTTTCTGCAAGAGCAGCCAAAGCAGCAGCTGAGTCCAAGTCGCTCTTTTGATTTGCTAACAATTGTTCAGCTTGTTTACGAGCTTCAATAATTGCTGCTTCATCAAGGTTGTCAGCACGTACTGCAGTATCTGCAAGTACAGTAACAACGTGCGGTTGAACTTCAAGTACACCACCTGATACATAGATTAATTCTTCTGTACCATTTTCAAGCAGAACGCGGATTGCGCCCGGCTTGAGCAAAGTTACTAGTGGCGCATGGCCAGGCATAATACCTAACTCACCACCAGCACCTTTAGCAATTAACATAGTTACAGCGCCAGAGTACAAAGACTCTTTAACACTTACAACGTCACATTGCATAGTCGCCATGAGAATCTCCTAAATTAGGGAACTAATTAAAGTTTCTCAGCTTTAGCAATAACTTCGTCAATACCACCAACCATGTAGAACGCTTGTTCTGGAATGTGGTCGTATTCACCAGCTAGAAGACCTTTAAAGCCACGAATTGTTTCTTTAAGCGGTACAAGTTTACCAGGAGCACCAGTAAACACTTCAGCTACGTGGAACGGTTGAGAGAAGAAACGTTGGATCTTACGTGCACGGTATACAGTAAGTTTGTCTTCTTCTGCCAATTCGTCCATACCAAGAATTGCGATAATGTCTTTCAATTCTTTGTAACGTTGAAGAACGTTTTGAACTGAACGAGCGATTTCGTAATGCTCAGTACCCACTACAAGTGGATCTAACTGACGTGAAGTAGAGTCAAGTGGATCGATCGCTGGGTAAATACCAGAAGATGCGATGTCACGGCTCAATACAACAGTCGCGTCCAAGTGAGCGAAGGTAGTCGCAGGCGATGGATCTGTTAAGTCATCGGCAGGTACGTATACCGCTTGGATTGACGTAATAGAACCAGACTTAGTAGACGTAATACGTTCTTGAAGAACACCCATCTCTTCTGCAAGAGTCGGTTGGTAACCTACTGCAGATGGCATACGACCTAGAAGTGCTGATACTTCAGTACCCGCTAGTGTATAACGATAGATGTTGTCGACGAACAATAGAACGTCACGGCCTTTACCGTTTTCGTCTTTTTCGTCACGGAAGTACTCAGCCATAGTCAAACCAGTCAACGCTACACGTAAACGGTTACCTGGTGGCTCATTCATCTGACCGTAGACCATTGCTACTTTGTCTAGAACGTTTGAGTCTTTCATTTCGTGATAGAAGTCATTACCTTCACGAGTACGTTCACCAACACCAGCAAACACAGATAAACCTGAGTGAGCTTTCGCGATGTTGTTGATCAACTCCATCATGTTTACAGTTTTACCAACACCGGCACCACCGAACAGACCAACTTTACCACCTTTAGCGAACGGGCAAAGTAAGTCAATGACTTTAATACCAGTTTCTAAAAGGTCAGTAGAAGCCGCTTGTTCTGCATAAGAAGGCGCTTGACGGTGAATTGGTAAACGAGCTTCAGTACCAACAGGACCAGCTTCGTCGATAGGGCGACCAAGAACGTCCATGATACGACCTAAACATGCAGTACCTACAGGTACAGAGATAGGCGCGCCAGTGTTAGTTACAGTAAGACCACGCTTAAGGCCTTCAGTAGAACCCATTGCAATAGTACGAACTACGCCATCACCAAGTTGCTGCTGAACTTCTAATGTAGTTTCAGTACCATCAACATGGAGAGCGTCATAGATCTTAGGAACGCTGTTACGTTCAAACTCGACGTCGATAACCGCGCCGATGATCTGAATGATACGACCGCTACTCATTGCTGTCTCCTCAATTCAAACTAATAATGTTAAACGGCAGCGGCACCACCAACGATCTCAGAGATTTCCTGAGTAATCGCGGCTTGACGCAGCTTGTTATAAATAAGTTGTAGGCTCTTGATCAATTCACCCGCGTTATCCGTTGCAGCTTTCATTGCAACCATACGAGCAGACTGTTCACATGCGATGTTTTCAATCACACCTTGATAAACCATAGACTCAATGTAACGAACCAATAAACCATTTAGAAGCTCTTCAGCTTCTGGTTCATAGATATAGTCCCAACCGTATTGACGATTTAGGCCTTCGCTTTCCTCAGCAGCCGCTAAAGGAACAAGCTGTTCGATTTTTTGGTTTTGAGTCATGGCGTTGACAAAGCCGTTTGACACTAGATAAATACGATCTAACTCGCCTTTATCAAACGCGTCTAACATCACCTGTACAGAACCAGTTAACTGTTCAAGACTCGGAGCATCACCTACGTTTGTAGTTGCACCAAGAACTTTACCGCCGTAGTTTTTAAAAAACGAAACCGCTTTTTGACCAATTAAAGCAAATTGAACTTCAATTGACTGCTCTTGTTGCTGTTGTACGTGTTTGACCACTTTTTTGAACAAGTTAATGTTCAAACCACCAGCAAGGCCGCGATCTGAAGAAACAATGATATAGCCAACGCGCTTTACAGGACGTTCAACCATATAACGATGTTTGTATTCAGGGTTCGCTTGTACCAAATGAGCAATTACACGGTGCATATTTTCGGCATACGGACGGCCTTGAGCCATGCGCTCTTGCGCACGACGCATCTTAGAAGCTGCTACCATCTGCATCGCGCGAGTAATTTTCTGCGTGCTTTTGATACTAGCTACTTTGGCGCGAATTTCTTTTAAATTTGCCATACGCTTAACCTAGTATTCGAAAGCCCTTTCGAGCTTTCGAAGGTTGATCCGTGAACCAAACCAGAACCAGATTCAACATCGTTGAATCTTAGTAAGTTTGAGTCGCTTTAAAGCTTTCAATACCTGCTTTGATTGCTGCTTCGATTTCTTTATCGTAAGCACCAGTCTCGTCAATTTTTTGCATTAACGCAGCATGTTCTGAACGGAAGTAAGAGATCAACGCAGCATCAAATGCAACGATTTTCTTCACTTCTACGTCAGCCATATAGCCTTCGTTAGATGCATAAATTGAAACAGCTTGGTCAGCAATTGAGTATGGAGCATATTGTTTTTGCTTCATAAGCTCAGTTACACGTTGACCATGTTCAAGCTGTTTACGAGTTGCTTCGTCAAGATCAGAAGCGAACTGAGCAAACGCAGCTAATTCACGGTATTGCGCAAGAGCGGTACGGATACCACCTGACAATTTTTTGATGATCTTAGTCTGAGCAGAACCACCAACACGTGATACAGAGATACCCGCGTTCACAGCAGGACGAATACCTGCGTTGAATAATGATGTTTCTAAGAAGATCTGACCGTCAGTAATCGAAATTACGTTTGTAGGTACGAATGCAGATACGTCACCGGCTTGAGTTTCAATAATCGGTAATGCAGTTAATGAACCAGTTTGGCCTTTAACTTCACCGTTAGTGAATTTCTCAACGTAGTCAGCAGATACACGTGAAGCACGTTCAAGTAAACGTGAGTGTAGATAGAATACGTCACCAGGATATGCTTCACGACCTGGTGGACGACGTAGAAGCAATGAAATTTGACGGTAAGCAACAGCTTGTTTAGACAAGTCATCATAAATGATAAGCGCGTCTTCACCGCGGTCACGGAAGTACTCACCCATTGTACAACCAGCATACGGAGCAAGATACTGCATCGCTGCAGGATCAGCTGCAGCAGCTGCTACAACAGTTGTGTACGCCATAGCGCCAGTTTCTTCTAGCTTGCGCACAACGTTAGCGATAGTCGATTGTTTTTGACCAATTGCTACGTATATACATTTAATGCCAGAGTTTTTCTGAGCGATGATCGCATCGATCGCCATAGCTGTTTTACCAGTTTGACGGTCACCGATGATCAACTCACGTTGACCACGACCAACAGGGATCATTGTATCTACTGATTTATAACCAGTTTGTACAGGTTGATCCACTGATTGACGCCAAATTACGCCTGGTGCTACTTTTTCAACAGCATCAGTAAGTTTTGCGTCAATAGGGCCTTTACCATCAATTGGGTTACCCAAAGCATCTACTACACGGCCTAAAAGTTCTGGACCAACCGGAACTTCTAATACACGACCTGTGCAACGAGCTTTTTGACCTTCTTGAAGGCTTAAGTAGTTACCTAAGACAACGGCACCCACTGAATCCTGTTCTAGGTTCAGTGCCATACCAAATAAGCCGCCGTCGAATTCGATCATTTCACCGTACATTGCATCAGCAAGGCCGTGAATGCGCACAATACCGTCGGAAACCATAACAATGGTCCCTTCGTTCTTAGCGGTCGCGCTGGTGTCCAGATCGCCGATACGCTGTTTAATGAGCGCACTGATCTCGGATGGATTCAGTTGTTGCATTGCGCTATACCTCAATCTTTTTAAAGTTCAGTCTTCAAGCTGTTAAGCAAGAAGACGAGTCCGCATTTTTTCAAGCTTGTTAAGCGCAGAATCATCTATCACTTGGTCGCCTGCACGAATAACTACACCCGCGATTAACGCTGGGTTAACTTCTACTGAAACATTTACGGCAGCTTCGAATTTTTTCTCTAATGCATGCGCAAGTAATTGTTCTTGTACAGAAGTCAATGGGAATGCAGATTCAATCACTACATCCACAGTATTGTTATTCTGTGATTTGAGCTGTTCGTATTCTTCTGAAATTTCAGGAAGAAGTGCCAGACGGTCATTATCAGCAAGCAATGTCAAAAAGTTTGACACTGCTGCAGTCTGGTCTTCACCTAAAACTTTTGCGAAAACACTTACCTGCTCAGCAGGAGTAAGCTCAGGGCGATTTAGATAAGCTGAAAATGCTTCGTCTTGCACCGCAGCACTGAGCAAGTTTAATGCATTTGACCAAGCGTCAGTTGCATTTTGCTCAGAAGCGTAAGCAAATGCTGCTTTAGCGTATGGGCGTGCCAACGTCAAGAGTTCAGCCATAATCCGCCTCTCTTAAAGTTTAGCAGCCAGCTGAGTCAGCATGGCATTGTGAGCTTCTGCGTCAACTTGCTGGTTCAGAATTTTTTCTGCGCCAGTAACTGCAAGAGCAGCAACTTGTTGACGTAATTCTTCGCGAGCAGCATTGATTTCAGTATCAACAGCTTCTTTAGCTTGTTGACGAATACGCTCACCTTCAGCCGCAGCTTGAGTACGCGCTTCTTCTACCAATTGCGCACCACGACGGTTCGCTTGTTCGATCAATTGAGCCGCTTGTGCTTTAGCCGCATCTAATTCAGCTTTCACTTGTGCTTGCGCATCCGCAAGGTCAGCTTTCGCTTTTTCAGCAGCGTTTAAGCCATCAGCGATTTTACGCTGACGCTCACTAATCGCATTGATTAGTGGTGGCCAAACAAATTTCATGCAGAATGCGACAAAAATCGCAAAAGCAATCGCTTGGCCAATCAATGTGAGGTTGATATTCATTGCTATTCCTCAATAGTTTAATTTAGGAATTAAGCTGATTAACCTACAAATGGATTAGCGAAGATGAAGAACAAGCCAATACCAACACCGATCATAGGCACAGCATCAAGAAGACCCGCGATTAAGAACATACGAGTTTGAAGTTGTGGAGCCAATTCTGGTTGACGAGCAACAGCTTCTAAGAAACGGCCGCCTAGAAGACCAAAACCAATCGCAGTACCTAAAGCACCAAAAGCGATCAAGATAGCAGATGCAATTGCAACTAGACCTAAAGTGAGTTCCATGATAATTCCTCAGAGGTTAGGTTTATACCAAATTAAGTTAAAAAATTGTGTGCCCAACCACCCTTTGACAGTTGAGCAATACCATTAATGCTTTTCGCTAGCCATACTCATATATACGATAGTCAACATCATGAAAATGAATGCTTGTAACGTAATAACAAGAATATGGAAGATCGCCCAAGGCACAGACAACGCCCACTGGATCCAGAACGGCAATAATGCGATCAAGATGAAGATCAACTCACCCGCATACATGTTACCGAACAGTCGTAGAGCCAATGAGATTGGACGTGCAATAAAAGTTACTAATTCAAGAATAATGTTTACTGGAATAAGTAATGCTTTTAAAACTGGGTTACTTGGGTTAAATGGGTTAAGTGCAAATTCTGCACCGAATCCGACAAGACCTTTCTCACGGATACTATAGAAAATAGTCAACGCAAATACTGACAATGCCATACCAAGGGTAATGTTAGGATCAGTAGATGGAACGATTTTGAAGTAAACGTGGTGAGGATCCATACCAAACACGTTAGCACCGATCAATTGAGCTGTATAAGGAATCCAGTCAACAGGGATCAAGTCCATCAAGTTCATGAGGAAAATCCACACGAAGATGGTCAACGCTAACGGCGCGATTAAGCGCGATTTGCCATGGAAAGTGTCACGGACACTTGAGTCAACGAACTCGATAATCATTTCGATTGCAGACTGGAACTTGGTCGGAACACCAGAGTTTGCAGCTTTCGCTACAACCCAGAACAACAAACAGAAAACAATACCAAGGCCGATAGACCAACCCATTGAATCCAAGTGAATAGCAGTGAACCCCATCTCTTGAGCTTCTTTAGCAGTCTCAGCTAACTTCCAAGTACCATCTGGCATTTTGCCATAGGTCATGTTAGTCAAGTGATGCTGAATGTACTCGGTCGAAGTAAGGGCATGTTCTTCAGCAGCCATAAATCACACCTGGTCAATGTCAAAACTAATAGAGAAAACGAATATCGCGTGCTGCCTGATATCTCGTTACTCTCCAAAAAACTTTTCAATTTTTTGTTGTGTTTATACTCGTTTTTTTAAGCGTGTTGCCCAAAAAGGAGCGACCCACGACATACTTTGTACGAGCATAAAACCACAAAACAATGCCACCGCTGACAACGGTTTGACATTGATCAAAATCAAAATGAATCCAACAATCACGATTGCAAACTTGCCCATTAAGCCACGATACATGTTTGACAGCACCTGTTTAGAGGCACGGGCACCAGCCGCACGAAACGACTGCCATGAAAAGTAGCTACTTGCTAGCCAGCATACCAACGCACCCAAAGCTGCACTATATGCTGTGATTGTGTCTTTAAGGACCCAACCAATCAGGGCTGAAACAGGAATCATTACTGCTTGTAAGATGACTAAAGCTTTCGCTAATCGTCGATCAATCATGCGACTAGTTCGACTCATTTTTGTTCACTCACAGCAATTCTGCTTGACAAGTTTAACTGATGATTATTTTTAATCGCAGGCATTATAGAGTTACACCCCTTAACTTGCAATCTTTTCCCGACCTTAGTCGTGTTTTTTTAAATTGGTAAACTGCTTTCAAACTAATCAATAGTTGTTTGTTTTTTACATTACTTTCGCGCATTTAGTGTGCACTTAAGGGTTTTATCAGCCAACATCTTCCATGCTGTTACAAAATCCCCTGCCCCACTCATGGTTTCGTCCACCGGCTGAAAGACAATGCCACCGAGCTTTTGATACTGATTTTGGCTGGCATGTGCTTCTGCAAGTAAGCATATTTTTGGCTGCACGCGGTGGTCTTTCAAGTATTTGATTTGTGCCAATGTCGGCGCGACATGTGGATCATCTGTCAACGCACCGGTAAATTTCAAATTCAGTGATCGCTCAAGATATTGATAGGCATCGTGGTAGGACCAGTAAGGCTGAGCACGGCTCGACACATCTGTTTTTTGGGCTGTGATCAAGAGTTTCTGCGCAAATGCACGCGCATTAGCCCAATATTTTTCACGATGTTCTGGAAACTGTTGTGAACGTAAAGCAGCAATAAAAAAGCCGATTCGAACTGCATTGTTAGGTTCAAGCCAGACATGCGTATCGATTGTGCCTTTTAATGCATTGCCACGAACATCCCGTAATGGCAAAGCACTGATAATGCCTGAGTCTAAAATAGCGATACTTTTGCCACTTTCACCTAACATTTTTGCTAAAGGTGCTTCGTGTGCATGGCCTAACCATAAAACGAGATTGGCATCTTGCACGGTTTTACGGTGCGCAGGCGTCAAACTCACATCATGTCCAGATTGATGGTCAAGCAATAGTTTTGGCTGCTCTACACCCTTGAGTACATCCTTCGCGATTAGATAAATCGGTTGTGTAGAAACAACGAGGCCTTGCGCCCAGCTCATCACACTAAATAAAGCCAAACTACAAAAAAGAATTACACGGGACATGGGGAGAGAGCACCATAAAATGAATAGTGTTATAATATAACAAAATCGTAAAAAAACCTACGTCTGTTCGTAAGTCCTTACGCTTCATGTTAAGATTTAAAGTCTTTTTCTTTATACAGTTTCGTACTCGAGGTTGGCTATGAGCGCATGTTCACACGAACATCATAATGCTTTGCATGGTGTACACGATCATCATAATGTCGAACAGCGCCTTGCTGAAGCTGAGAGTCTCTGTAGTGCGACGGGTGCTCGACTTACGCCCTTGCGTAAAGAAGTATTGGAACTGATCTTAAATGCAACAGGGCCAATGGGCGCTTATGACCTTTTGGCTAAAATCAAAAGTGAGTCTGACCGACCTGCAGCGCCACCGACAGTGTATCGTACGCTGGATTTTCTGCTTGAAAAAGGTTTGATTCATCGTCTAACGTCGATTAATGCTTACATCCCATGTTGTCATCCGCGCGAAGGACATCAAGCTGCATTTCTGATTTGCACCGATTGTAAAATAGTCAAAGAAGCATCTGCTCAAGGCTTGATGGCGCAACTCGATGAATTATCTGCATCCGATGGCTTTACTGCACATCACAGTATTATTGAAATTTCAGGGATCTGTCAGCAGTGCCGCAGCAAACACTAAATGTAAAGCCCATTGTGGCTTTAGAGCATGTTCATGTCCGAATCGATGAACGTGACATTTTAAAAAATGTAGATTTCGTCTTACACGAAAAAGAAATTGTCACCTTGATTGGTCCCAATGGTGCAGGCAAATCCACGCTCATCAAAGTGTTGTTGGGTATTGTAAAACCTGTATCTGGTAAAGTGATCAGCACACAAAAATTAAAATTTTCGTATGTGCCACAAAAATTTAATCCATCACACAGCTTACCGCTACGTGTGTGTGATTTATTGGCACTAGAAAAATGTGATGCCAATATCAAGCAAGAAATAATTCGTGATACAGGCATTGCCAAGTTGCAACAATCTAAAGTTCAGCAATTGTCGGGCGGAGAACGTCAACGCGTTCTGATTGCACGGGCTTTATTGCGTCAACCGAATGTATTGGTTCTGGATGAACCTATGCAAGGCTTGGATATCCAGTCTGAAGCAGAACTGTATGACTACGTGCGTAGCTTGCCAGAAAAATATGGCTGTGCAGTTTTGATGGTTTCTCATGATTTACAGTGGGTCATGCAAGGCACGCACCGTGTGGTTTGCCTGAACAAACATATTTGTTGCAGTGGCTTGCCTGAAAATGTACAGCAACATCCTGAATATCAAGCGATCTTTGGAACAAATCGTGTGTTCTATCAACACCATCATGATCACTGTGCACATGGCGATAGTGCAACGCCTTGCCAGCATGACTCTCGTCCCCATATTCACCCTGAACCGGAAGCATAATCCATGATGGAATGGCTACAACTCCTTTTGCCAGCATGGATCATGGGCACTTTGCTGGTGTTCCTGACTGCGCCGCTTGGCTGTTTAATGTTATGGCGTCGCATGTCATTTTTTGCGGACACCATGGCACATGGCACTTTACTCGGTGTCGCCATTGCCGGTGCGATGAGTCTACCGCTTTGGACAGGCGTTACATTGATTGCGCTCTTATTGGTTGCAATCTTATGGGTGTTACACGACCCTCGCTTGCCCAATGACGCTTTGCTCGCGCTATGTTCAGCAACACTCCTGTGCTCTGGCTTACTCTTCATACAACATTTGCCCAGCTTAAGACCTGAATTACTCAGCTATTTATTTGGTGATTTACTCACCATTTCTTGGTCAGATTTGCCTGTCTTTGCAATAGTGATCATTGTGGCACTGACCGTGCTGTATAAAAGTTGGCAATCGCAGATTCAGATTGCCATTGACCCCGATATTGCGGTCAGTGAAGGTGTCAGCGCTAAATGGCAACGTCTGATTTTTATGTTATTACTGGCATTATTTACCGTATTGGCTTTACGTGCTGTCGGCTCATTGCTGATGGGTGCATTGTTAGTGATTCCTGCATTAACCGCTCGTTTATTGGCAAATTCCCCGAAACAAATGGTGCTGTGGTCTTTCATCATTGCCCAAGTCGGTGTGACCGTGGGGTTATGGTCAAGTGCTGGTTTAAACACCTCTACAGGACTGACTATTGTATTAACCATGGCGCTGCTCTTTGCCCTGATTTTTATTATGCAAAAATTTAAGAAAGTGGCTTAAGTAGCAACGTTCATTGCTCAATTCGCGACATATCAAAAAAAAGCCATGCAGTTGCATGGCTTTTTTTGCACGTCAAATACGATGCTCAGAATCATCTAACTGGATTTATTGATGCACCAAACTCAATAAACTCGCAGCACAAGCAAATAATACCGCAAAGGTTCGATTCAAATATTTTTGTTGTTTAGGTGATTTTAATAACCGCAGCACTTTTGCAGCGAGACCAGTATACCCCGCCATGACAATCAGATCGATGCTAATCATCGTTGCAGCCATAATGACATATTGAATCCATTGGGGTTTGGATAAATCTAAAAACTGCGGCAAAACTGCCAACAAAAATACAATCGCTTTAGGGTTGCTCATATTGACCAAAAAGCCATGTAAAATTAATTTTGAACGTGATTTATTTGATAAATCTTGTTGGATTTCAATTGACTCAGTTGGCGCTGTCCACTGTAAATAAGCCAAATACAATAAATAGACCACTCCAAACCATTTCACGATCAGAAAAGCCCATGGTGTCGTCGCAAATAAGACCCCTGCCCCAGCTGCAACAATGGCGATCTGAACCAAAAGTGCCAATTGCAGGCCGATTGCATTCCAATACCCATGCTTAAACCCATAATTCAAACCACTCGACATAGACGCAATTGCACCTGCACCTGGGGAAACACTAATTACCCAACATGCCAACATGTATGCAATCCAGATTTGATAGGACATCATTAGCTCAAGTTTGAAATGGGTCTGTATTATATGACATTTACTCTATTTTCATGACAATAATGCACGCTAAAAGGCCAAATGAAGGCTACACTCTCAGCGCTGCTTAAGGCACAATATACACAGCCACTCAGAAATTATAATTTTTAGGAGCCATGAATGTCTGCTCAATCTGTAATTTTGCCATTACCCTCAGATCATGCTCGTTTTATTGTTTTACGTTTAAAAGATTTAACGATTAGCGAATTAAAAGAACAACTTGAAGACTTATTTAACACTCGTGATCGTCTGATTACCCAACATCCTAATGCACAGATTAAAACGGCTGTGGCTTTTGGACCAGAACTTTGGGCGCAACTTTACAGTCAAGCTCCGGCAGGCTTTAAACAACTTGATCCAATTCAAGGTTCATTTAACATGCCTGTAGTGCCAGCAGATGTGCTGATTCACATTGCGGCACAGCGTACAGATATTTGCTTTGCTTTAAGCCAAGCTTTCTTTGATGGCATTCAAGATAAAGTTGAGGTTTTAGATGAGCGTGTTTGCTTCCGTAATTTCGATGGCCGTGACTTAACTGGCTTTATTGATGGTACTGAAAACCCTCAATTTCCAGATGACCGTGCTGAAACAGCATTATTAGCAGAAGATGCGGGTATTTTTGCTGATGGTTCTTTTGTCTTTGCACAGCGTTATGCACATAACTTAGATAAATGGAAAAAGTTAAAGGTAGATGCTCAGGAACATGTCATTGGGCGTACCAAACTTGAATCGATTGAGTTGGATGAAGACGAACAACCTGAAAACTCACATATATCACGTACTGTTGTTGAAGATGGTGAGGGTGAAGAACTAGCAATTTTGCGTCATTCATTGCCTTATGGCGATGGCCGCGGTGACCAAGGTTTGTTCTTTATTGCTTATACCAATGACCTCAGTATTATCGACAGCATGCTGGTTCGCATGTTCGGTACTAGCGGTGACGGCATTCACGACCGCTTACTACATTTTGTAACGCCAATGGACGGAGCGTATTACTTTGCGCCGAGTGAAGAGTTGTTGGAAGAAGTGCTTGAAGGTTAAATAAATAAAGCCGACGAGAGTCGGCTTATTTATACTTAATCTTCCCAACAATACATATGACATCAGTAAAATGATACATGGAATCAGCTGAATAAACATTTTTACAATAAACAGTGGCAGGCTTGTCATATTTAATTTTTAATTTATTTCCCATGTAATTTAATTGTATTTTATTTACATTATGAAAACTCTCATCTTCACTATAAATATAAACATTCTCAGGCTTACTTAAGCTGATAATATCATATTTATATCTTTTATTATTTTCATCGACGCTGCTAGTTAATTTAATTTCCCCATGAAATTCATATTTTGATGCCGCATTAGCTTGAAAACTAAACAATAACATAATGAACAAAATTAATTTTATCATAAGATACTTCTCAGTTAAATTTCTCAGAATTTATTAAATTTCCCGTTGAATCCCACTCATTCCACAAACCAATTTTTTGACCGTTTTTGTATTGACCATCATAAATAAAAATATCAGGATTAATTGTATATTTTTCATAACATCGACCATTTTCTTCCCCTAAAACATAGAAACATTCCCCTACTAATATTCCATCGCCGTTCCAATTTTTGACGAACCCATCCAACTCACCATTTTTGTATATCATTTGCTCTTTCAAAATACCATTTTCATACCATGATTCCCATAAGCCATTTTCAATATTATTTCTATAATTAGTAACAGCCATTTTGCTACCTGATTCATACCATAAGGTACGCTCACCTTCTCTAGGATAATAACCATTATGCTTACTTTCATTGAACACATAATCTTTTTGACCATTAACAAGCCAATAAGGGCTTGATAGTTTATGCCCCGATATATAAAAATCTTGAACTAAATAGCGTTTATCAGATTCATTTTTTAAAATTTTTCTAAAATATTTTGCATTTTTCTTATCTACGGTAACCTGTCCGCTATCCTCAGCATCTGCCATATAAAGACTAATTTTGCTATCTTTATAAGTACTATCTTTTTTGCTTTGTATCAGACGTTTATCATCATTTGTACCATTGGATTCCGCTGAACAAGCCAGAACAAATATTACAAGACCAATAACTAAAATTCTGATTTTAGAAATTATAAATATCATACTTATCTTGTCCCGCTTCCGGTTTTAACAGTTTTTAAGCCTAGTAACATATATACTTCATCTACAGTTATTTTTTTCTCCAATTTTTGTGTCTTTGCATATTCATGATAGGCTTTTGGCACATAGAATCGAAAAGATGAAATTTTTCTATCAACAATAGTAATCTGATCATCTTGATTACCCCCTATCATAAGAAATCTACCATCTGTTTTATCTAAACTATAAACAAAAGCAACATGCCCAGTACCACTAGTAGCCTCCGATGAAGCACCTTCAAAGGTAGGTATCGTTGCTAATGCACCAAAAATAGGTTTGTCAATTTTTACAAAATTTTGAGTATCCCGTCTGAAGCTTAAGGCACTTACTGTATCTTTTGACTTAGTATATTTAGCTTCTTGGAGACAGTAATTTGCAAATGATGCACACCACGCTTGATCTGTTCCCACAAGTGTCTTAATCCCACCCCAACCAACTAATTTATGATAGTTATCTGTTTTAGTTATAACTCCTTCCTTTTTACCATACCATTGCTTTAATTCTCGCAATACTATTGCCATCCATGGAGCTTCTTTGTTATTTAAGGGAATAATAGCCAGGCCTTCGCCCGTGCCTTCTTTACTTCTTGCATTATCAACCTGACCATTTGTATTAGTGAATAAATTTTCAGCTTGATTCATTATTGATGTAGCCAGTGAATTACTTGAAGACTCCTTAGTGTTATTACCAAACTGAGAAACACTGGATGTGTTCTTATTAGGAACTTTTACATTGTCACCTACTTTTATGAGGCTTCTATCTTTAATTTGAGGGTTTAACTGTAAAAATTCATTTTCAGAAATTTTAAATTGTTTACATATTTTAAAAACTGAATCATTAGGTTTAATTTTATATGTTTCAAATTGTGATTTTGAATCTGCTAACGAGTTCTTACCTGCATATCCACCAATAGTTAATATTTGACCAGTAAAAATCTGATTTGGATTTTCTAAGTAATTCCATTCTTGAATTTGATGTGCAGTAACACGAAATCTTTTTGAAATTTTACTTAAATTATCTCCACTGACGACTTTATATTCGAATTTTTTATTATCTGTCTTTAATATCCCATTTTGAGGCATTAATTCAGCTGAATATTTTATTGTATTGTTAATTAAATGAACAGCTTGTGACTCTAATGAAGTTACAACCTCACCAATAACTTTTTCCACACCATCCATTATAGACGAAAAAGTGATTATCTCTCCAGACTTAGAATGAGGTAGGAGGGGTAAAGTTCCATTACTATTTGTACTTAACTCTTTTTTTTGACCATTTATTGTTGCTGTTATTTTTTGATCACTTAATGGCTTCGAGCCATCTGAAACACTAACAGCAGTTGTATAAACCCAATTTTCTTTCCTAGTATTTAAATTACCATTAAATCCCTCTTTCTCTTGCATGGCATCCATTAGCTTCTCAAGCAAAGTATCGTTTAAGCTTGAAAGCTTCGTACTCCGTTGAATAGATGTTTTTTTTACAAGAAATTCTATATATGCTTCCGTATTATTTTCATTTGGAGGAGCATAAATATATATTGCTTCTTTTAAAGAGTATTCATTATATTTTCTTCTTAACAATGCTTTTTTCTCATTTCTTCCAGCAATATAACTGTCAAAAATTACAAATTTTCCACTTTTAGTATCACCAATTCCAATTTGTCCTGGATATTGCCCACTAGATTTTGGTCTCATATTTCCAGGATTATTAAACCGCCATGCGATTGTTCCACCACTTCTTAGCAATACATTCCCATTATCACTTAGATATTGAACCGTCAATGTATTCTTATCATGAGATGCTTTTATAAATTTTGACATATTAAACCTGCTTATTATTAATTATTAGTTCAATCATTTCAGATTCAATGAAAACATTGCTATCTTGAGAATCATTAATTTTTGGAAATAAATTAATTCCAGCTTCATTATCGCTAATCGAACTATCAATAGAGGTTATTTTCTCGACATCAATTTTCCAGTTTTCTTCACCAATAATTAATTCAACTTCATCAGCACTATCACTATAAATTCTTGGCAATTTTGATCCAGAAATAATTCCTGCAAATAATTCTTTTCCATTATTTTTATTAATTATTTTGTATTTTTGATCAATTAATCCCATTAAATCGAAATTCATATCACTACCATAAGGAGCAAATCTAATACTGTATTTACTTTTATCCAATTTTGGTAATTCCAGATTGTTTAAGTTTACTTTCTCTCCTAGAGTAAACAAATGCTGCCCCGCCTTACTCTCAAACTTGCCACCTGTCGTGGTAAATATTCCACTGCCATTAATTTTGAGTTGTGAACCGCCTGCGGTCAGCACGATTTCTTTAGGACTGGTAATTTCAATTTTATCTTCCGTTGAAATGAGCTTAATCACCTTTCGTGCAATTGCTTCAATAGCATCATCTTGGGCTTGTAATTCAACTTTCCCTTTTGCGGCATAAGCACTCAGGCCCTTTTGAGCCGCAAACAAACTGATTTTGTCTTGTGCATGACCAACAATATTCTTTTGAGCACTGAAATTAATCGAACCTTGTGCACTTTCTGCAATATCCTGTGAGGCTTGTAATACAATATCTTCCGGTGTAGTGAGTGCAATACCATTAGGTGATGCAAGTAACATCAGTGCTTGGCGGAATAATTTGCCTTGTTCTTGTTTTGCCGCTGTATTGGATTTTTCTAAACCTTGCGCATAGCCTTCCATAAAGCCTTGTACTTTTTCTAATGCTTTTATGGGTGTCATCGCTGGTGGCAAACCAAAACCACCATTATTCAATAAATCATCAGGGTTAAATTTGATGTCTTCGATCAATTTGCCCACATCTTTTAATGCTTTTAATGGATCTTCTTTTAGGTTGCTTTTCAGACTTGCAACCCGCCCTTGAATCACATCCTTACCATTTTCTTCAATATGATCTATGACAGACTTTAAGTTATCAAAGGCATCTTCGGCATCATTAAAAAATGCTTTAAATTCTTTTACTGTACTTTTGACATCATGTGCGATTGAGCCCATTTCTTTGACAAAACTTTTGCAGTTTTTTAACGCTGCCAATGGGTCTCGACTTAGCTCCTCCTTGAACAAATTTAAAGTCGCTTTCACACCTTCGGCAGTACTTTTGATTTCTAAAGAGTTTATTAACTTCGGCAAACGATTAATCACATTTAATGCATCGCTCTGCTGTTTTACGGCTAAGCCACTCAGCATATTCATGCTCTGATGCCCTTGATTTAAAAGAGACTGAGCTTCAGCAGCAGCAAGATGATCGGCAACTGCTTTATCCTGCGCATAGGTACTAATGAGTAAACCTTTACCTGCACGCATTGCCCCCCACGCATCCGTTCGCAGCTCAAACCCCTCACCACGGCCATGGCTACTGTCTTGTTCTTTAGGATGGCTGAGATTACCTAAATTCAGCTGTGTCGCCGCATGACTACTTTGTAATTGGGTACTGATCTGCCCCGTCGTGTCATCAAAGCGCAGTTGGTTAAAGCCTGCTCCTGCAACTTCTTGCGAGCGGATACCACTGAGTTTTTTGGTTTCAGGAAGCTGACCTTTGAGGTCAAACATGGTCTGAGATCGCTCAGCCTCATGTATACGTCCTACTACAAAGGGACGATCCACATCTCCCTCAAAAAAGTCGATGACCACGATCTCACCAATACGAGGATGGAAACGTGCGCCATAACCTTCTCCCGCCCATGGAGTCAGTACCTCGACCCAAGCCGAGTCACTGTCATTATCATTACTCCCTGCTCCACCATCATGACTATGGTCATCGCTGCGGGTGAACGTAAACCGAACTTTGATACGCCCCCAAGCATCGACATAAATACTTTCACCTTCTGGACCGACCACTTTAGCCCGCTGTGGAAACGCAGGTGGCCGGTGTAATAAAGGGTCATATTCAGGCACCACAGAAATTTGCCGACGGACTACATACAGCTCATTGGCCTGCCGTTCATCCCCTAAAGATAGCCAACGGCTCGCCGCAAGTAACTTCTCTAATTGAACCAAAATATCTTTGGGTAAATTATTCTGGTTATAAAATGCTTTGCCCAATATGAGAAATTCACGATCTGTCGTTTGATGTTGATCGATTTCAGGATGATTTTCTAATTCAAACCAATACCCAACTCGTGCATCCCTTACGCTACTGCTGGCGGTAAAATATTTGGCTTGTAATTCCTGATATTGATTGAGTTGCCGATTCAACTGATCCAATTGCTGTGTATTTGAAGTGGTCGCCTGATCTGCACCTTTAAGGTCAGTTGTCCAAGCCGAACTTACGGTCCAAGCCTGCTCTAAACTTAAGGTTTCATTGTGCTGTTGCTCACTCTGTGCATGGGCGCTTAAGAGCGGATTACTTTGGTCTTGTGCCAAATGTTGAGCTTGCCAACGCTGCGTTTGAATCGTGGTCGATTGTAAAAAGCGTTCTGCCACAAAACTGGTGATCGTGTCTAAACGTTCCGTGGCATGACTCCGATGAAAGCGAATTTTTTTCCGCTCTAAAGCACTATAAGCCTGATTCGTATCAATTAAACGCAGCCGCTGTGCTTGCATCGGTGCAGCCGAAAATGCGA
This sequence comes from Acinetobacter sp. YH1901134, assembly GCF_013416965.1. Taxonomy (NCBI): domain Bacteria; kingdom Pseudomonadati; phylum Pseudomonadota; class Gammaproteobacteria; order Moraxellales; family Moraxellaceae; genus Acinetobacter; species Acinetobacter sp. YH1901134. The sequence continues at coordinate 35,982 of NZ_VPEW01000014.1, forward strand.
CAAATAACTCCGCTTCATCAATTAACCAATTGATCCCTTCACTACGCCACAGTCGAGTCAGAAATTCGTAGTCACTCTCATTGGCTTGCATAGTAAATGGTCGAACATCATAGTTTCGAGTCAATCCATCCATGTTGAGGCTCAAGCTCGCGGCAAATAATGTGCTTTTTTGCTGCCACTCAGTAAATAGCACTTCGGTAATTTCACGCACCGACTTATTCATAAAGACACGGCTGTTACGACGCTTATGCCAGAGTGCTGTGGCATCCTCAATCACCAGTTTATAAACGGTCAATGCACCATCACTTTGACCTTGGCTTGCACCTGTAATCACACCAGTTAGGCGACTGAGTTGTCCCAAATCTGTCACTTGATCGACAGCCACTCGGCCACCGATAAACTGCTTTAAAGCCAGATGAGCATTGGTCGATAGACAAATAATTTCCGCACGAAAGCCTTGATTGATACGGTGTTGACCTTCAATCCGTTGAATAAAAACTTCTGTGTTTAATGATTCATTTGAAAAATGAATGTGTAGCGCACGTTTCTGTACGCTAAAGCCAAAGTTTTCCACCATGGCGTGAATATTTTTAAGCATTGTTATTATGTATTTAATTTTTTTAATGACGGCATTTTAGGAAATGTTTATTTTTTCGTCTACCCTATTTTGCAAATAATTTGTTGAATTCTTCTTTTTGGCTTTTGCAACACTTTAGGATTCAAGTGAATAGGAATGTCAATAGTGGATCATTTTTACCGATCTAATTTTTCGCAGCCGCTGAGATGCTGCTACACTCAAAATGCAACTTATTAAAAATTTTAAGCTCCATGATCACAATTGAATCCAAACTGCCTGCACAAGGTGTGACTATTTTTAGCGTCATGAGCGCAATGGCGCAGCGTCTAAATGCACTGAATTTATCTCAAGGTTTTCCTGATTTTCCTGCACCTCCAGCGCTGTTAAATGCGCTAAGTGATGCGACGCAACAAGGTTTTAACCAATATGCACCCGGCGATGGACTGATACATTTGCGTGAACAATTGGTCCAACTGTTTGCCCATCGAGACCAATTAAATATTGACCCTCACACCGAAGTGACCATTACCCCGGGTGCAACCATTGGTATTTTTAGTGCCATTCAAGCCGTGGTTCATGCGGATGATGAAGTGATTATTTTTGATCCGAGCTATGACAGTTATGCGCCCAGTGTAAAATTGGTTGGGGCTCATCCCATTCACATTGCCTTAGAGACGCCCCATTTTACTGTGGATTGGAATCGTGTTGCCGCTGCAATTAACCATAAAACCCGGATGATTATTGTCAATACCCCGCATAATCCAACAGGTGCTATTTGGGATCGTGAGGACTGGCTCAACTTGATTGAACTGATTCGAGATAAAAATATTATTGTGCTGTCGGATGAGGTCTATGAGCATTTAATTTTTGATGGTCGTCAGCATCTATCTGCTTTGTCATTTCCTGAGCTGCGTGAACGCAGTTTTGTCGTGGGCTCATTTGGTAAAACCTTTCACGTCACAGGTTGGAAAACCGGTTATTGCATTGCAGCGCCAGCCTTGATGCAAGTGTTTCGCCAAATCTATCAATTTGCCAATTTCTGCGGTGTTACACCTGTACAAATGGCATTGGCTAACTTTATGGCAGAACATCCTGAGCACATTGCTGAATTGGCCGATTTTTACCAAGCCAAGCGTGACCGGTTCAATGCGGGCTTAAGCCACTCTAGATTTGAGTTGATTCCATCGGCAGGTACCTATTTCCAAAACCTTGATTACAGTGCCATACGCCCAGATTTAAGCGATGTGGAAATGTGTCAGTTGTTGGCAGAACAGCATAAAATCGTGGCGATTCCAGTCTCGGTGTTCTATCAAAAACCTCCGGAAAATTTACGCTTATTACGTTTCTGTTTTGCCAAACAAGATGCCACCTTAGATCAAGCTGCAGAGATCCTCTCCGCGGTTTAAAGCAATATCTGCCCAAACGTTTTTTTAAAACAGACATGTAGAAATAATGAAGCCTTGGTTACTCAAAAACTAAGGCTTTTTTGAATGCAAACATGATAATGTTATCAGTAACTTAAAATCATAAAAAGCCGCGTCTAGGACCTGAGTATGTCAAAACAACAGTCCCTCGTTACTCAGCAAAATTTATGGAAAACGTTTTTAGTTTTTCTGGTGCCTTTGATCGCCACCAATATTTTGCAGAATTTATCTGGGACCATTAACACCGTTTTTGTCGGTCAGATGCTTGGGGTGCATGCCATTGCAGCGGTTGCGGTATTTTTCCCGATCTTGTTCTGTTTAATGGCTTTTGTGATCGGGCTCTCGGCAGGTGCAACCGTGTTGGTGGGGCAAGCTTGGGGCGCGCAGAATCTTGAAAAAGTCCGTACTGTGGTGGGTTCCACCCTTTTTATGACCTTGATTGGTGGCAGCATTATTGCCTTTTTAGGGGTGATATTTGCCAAGCCCATTTTATTAGCCTTAGGCACAGCCCCTGACGTGATGCATTTATCTTTGCCTTATGTGCAATGGATGCTTGCGGGTAGTCCACTGCTCTTTATTTATATTATTTACACCTCGATTTTGCGTGGGGTCGGTGACAGTACAACACCGCTGATTGCGTCAGGTATGACCATTGGTTCAGGGCTGATCATTACACCCGTGCTGATTGCCGGAAAATTTGGATTTCCAAGTTTAGGCATTATTGCCCCTGCCATTGCCAGTCATATCGGCTTTTTAATTGCCTTGGTGTTTTTATATTTCTACTTAAAAAAGAAAGATCATCCGCTCAAACTCGACTTCGAGTTGATTCGTCATATTCGCCATCAACATGATCTCAGCAAAATTATCTTAAAACTAGGCATTCCTACAGGTATTCAGATGGTCACGACCTCTGTGGCCGGTCTCGTGATTGTCGGTTTAGTGAACCGCCATGGTGCTGATGCTACTGCTGCATATGGCGCGGTCAATCAGGTTTTGAACTATATCCAATTCCCGGCCTTGTCCATCGCGATTGCGGCTTCTATTTTTGCAGCACAAGCCATCGGTTCAGGTCATTCTGAATTAATTAATCGTGTGAAACGTACGGCCATCGGCATGAATTTCATTATTACTGGTATCTTGGTGGCATTGGGCTATTTGTTCTCTAAATATTTAATGGCGCTGTTTATTACAGATCCTGAAGTTGTGGTTCTCGGTCAAGAATTACTGTTCATTGTGCTTTGGTCGATTTTATTTTTTGGTGCCAGTGCGATTTTTGCTTCCATTATGCGGGCCAGTGGAACGGTGACCGTGCCGATGATTATTAATATTATGGCGATTATTTGCATTGAAGTGCCGTGTGCCTACCTATTTAGTGAATGGTGGGGCTTAAAAGGCATTTGGTATGCCTATGCTTTGGCTTTTGTCAGCTTATGTATTTTACAAGGGCTGTATTACCAACTGGTATGGAGACGAAAAGCCATCAAAGTATTGCTATAAAGTTTGTTAATAGCGTTCAATCCAATCCGCAGCTTTGCATCTCAATATGGGGAATTTTGTACAGATTCATGCATAAAGTTTGCTGTTAAACTGCTGTTTATATTTCAACATATAGCTTTATATCCTGTTGATTTATCTACAATTAGAACCAATTAAAATTAAAAATTGCATATTTTCAAACAATTACGATTTGGCATAGATTTTGTTCTTATACCTTTTATCTTTTAAGAATAATTGGGATGAGAAATTTTTTATGTCTAAACGTCAAATAAAGCTTGGGGCTTTTATTCCAACCACCTCACAGCATGTCGCGGGTTGGCGCCACCCTGAATCTCGCCCACAAGATCATCTCAATATTGATTATGCAATTGAACTGGCAAAAACCGCAGAACGTGGTCTATTTGATGCCTACTTTCTTGCCGATGGTCTGTCTGTCCGTTGGAGTTCTGCTGTCGAAGGTGAGAAAGGTTTGGGCGATAAAGGCGTCGGCTTTGAACCCGTCACATTGTTTGCAGCCCTGTCTGCTGTGACGAAAAATATTGGCTTTATTGCCACAGCGTCCACGACTTATGAAGACCCCTACATTTTGGCGCGAAAATTCGCTTCTTTAGATCATATTTCTAAAGGTCGTGCTGCGTGGAATGTAGTAACGACAGCCTCTGCCGATGCCGCAAAAAACTTTAACATTCAGCAGCACCCTGAACCCAAAGAGCGTTATGAACGTGCCGATGAATTTATTGAGGTGACTCAAAAACTTTGGGACTCATGGGAGGATGATACCTTCCATTACAACAAAGAAACTGGGCAATTTTTTGATGCCCGCAAACAACATCAGCCCAATCATCAGGGCCAATACTATCAGGTACTGGGTGCTCTCAACGTCTCTCGCCCACCGCAAGGCTATCCGGTGATTGTTCAAGCTGGGCAATCTGAAGATGGTCGTGAACTAGCCGGTAAATATGCCGAAGTGATTTTTACAGCACAGCAGAACTTAGCAGATGCGCAAGCCTTTTATCGTGATGTCAAAAACCGCTTAGTGAAATATGGCCGCCATGCAGATGACCTGAAAATTATGCCGGGGGTTTCGATTTTTGTTGCCAAGACAGAGCAAGAAGCCCAAGAAAAATATGACTTTTTAAATAGTTTAATTCACCCAGAAGTGGGTTTAAGTTTATTGTCTGCTTTGGCAGGCGGCATTAATCTGGCCAAATTTGATCTAGATGCCCCTTTCCCGAAAATAGAAGATGCAGACATTAATTTCTCCAGTCGTCAGCAAATGATGATTGATATTGCCCGTAAGCACAATTTTAGTATTCGTCAGCTCTATCAATATATCGCTTCAGCCCGTGGACATTGGACCTTGATTGGCACGCCTGAACAAGTCGTAGATCAACTGCAAGAATGGTTTGAGAATGACGCTGCCGATGGTTTTAATGTCCTACCGCCAACAACACCTGCGGGGTTAAATGATTTTGTCGATCTCATCGTTCCTGAACTGCAACGTCGCGGTCTATTCCGAACGGCTTATGAAGGCAAGACCTTACGAGAAAACTTAGGTTTAAAACGACCTGAAAACCAATATGTTTTAGAAAAAAGACATACCTCCCAAGCCTCATAAACCAACGTTTAATAAAACTGAAAAACAAATGCCCCAACTGGGGCATTTTTATGGACTGATATTAATCCAACTTAAGCGATGATCATACTGACCTATATTTGATAAGCCTAAAAAAAGGCCTGAATTCAGGGCTTTTACATTGTCTAGGTGATGGTCAATTCAGACTTACCATGCAAATCTATAATCGGCAAATCGGTGAGATAAAGGTTCAAGCAACTGATCTTTTACTGGATCACTAAAGTCAGTCAAAATGTCATTTTTAATATTGGTCAGACGGACATCTTCGCGTTTACGCGGATGGGCTAAATGAATATCTACAATACGTTTAATTCGTCCCGGATGTGGCTGCATGACCACCACCCGATCACCCAAAAATACCGCTTCTTCGACATCATGGGTGACAATGATCATGGTGATTTTTTCACTTTGCCAGATTCGCTGTAATTCATCCTGTAAATTTTGACGCGTCAACGCATCAAGTGCACCAAAGGGTTCATCGAGCAGCAAAATCTGTGGTCGATTCACCAAACTCCGGGCAATCGCCACACGTTGATTCATCCCACCAGACAACTGCGAAGGATAAGCATCTTTAAATTGGGTTAATTTGACCAACTCTAAATGTTCATCAATCAATACATCTTCTTCTGCACGGCTAAACTGGCTTTTATGCAATGCAATCCGTACATTTTCCCGTACCGTCAACCATGGAAACAGGCGATGATCTTGAAACACGATACCACGTTCCAAACTCGTGCCCTGTATAGGCTGACCATCAACCAAAATCTGGCCCTGAAACTGACGCTCTAGACCAACCAACAACCGTAATAATGTGGATTTTCCGCAGCCACTACTTCCCACAATACTAATGAACTCACCCGGCTGAATATTCAGGTTAATGTCCTTAAGTACGGTTAAGTCTTCTTGCTTTTGTGTGGGATAATGTTTCGTTAGCTGCTGAATAGAAACCGAACCAGCTTGTTCTACGCTCATATCATTATTCTCTATTTGTGCTGACAAACTTTGCTGGACTAAACCTTAGAGTTTAGCCAGTGACACTTCCGTCGATTTAATTAACACCACCACCTCTGAACCTACTTTTAAGTCTAAATCCTTCACCGAACGTGTCGTGATCACGGACGTAAAAAAGCCTGCTTTGGTTTCCACATCAATTTCTGAAACCACAGGACCTTCTACGATTTCATTAATCACGCCTTTGAATTGGTTTCGCACATTTACTGAAGTAATCGCCATTTTAATTATGCCTTTTGTTATTTAGAGAGCTTTACTATAAAACAGTTCAATCACTTGCTATATCTTGATTTATCCTTTAGTTATCCCGATTTTATTTATCTTAAAATCAGATAAATAATCCACGCATGAATTTATCGGTGAAACTGATATTTAAATATCGAATTATTATTTATCTTTTATTTTTAAATCTTTCATCATGATCTGCATTTTCAACAACTATAAGAAACGATATGTCTATTTTGACCCACCCTGCAGTGCCCTCTGCACTGAAACATAAACGGGCAACAGCGACGGTCTTTGCAGACCCGTTATCGCAAGCGTTGTTGTCTCGAATTGAACAAATTGCACCAAGTGAGGCCAATGCACTCATCATTGGTGATACAGGCACAGGTAAAGAATTGGTTGCACGCCAAATCCACCAATTGAGCCATCGTGCCAAAGGTCCATTTATCGCAGTGAACTGTGGTGCCTTTACCGAATCATTAGTCGAAAGCGAATTATTTGGACATGAAAAAGGAGCCTTTACAGGGGCAATTAATAGCCGTATCGGTTGGTTTGAAGCAGCCCATAATGGCACCTTATTTTTAGATGAAATTGGTGATCTGTCCTTGCCTATGCAAGTCAAATTACTCCGTGTTTTACAAGAAAGAGAGATCGTTCGAGTCGGCTCACTCAAATCCATTCCAATTAATGTCCGAATCATAGCCGCAACCAATGTCGATTTAGAGCATGCCGTACAGGATGGGCGTTTCAGGGAAGATTTATTCTACCGCTTACATGTGGCGTTGCTACGCATTCCACGTCTCTCAGAACGTCGTGGTGACATTTTGCCTTTGGTTAAACACTTCATTCAGGTCTATCAAACCAACCCACATGACACACCATTACGCCTCAGCCCATTGGCGCTCAAGAAACTCCATTTACATAGCTGGCCGGGAAATATTCGCGAATTAGAAAATACCATTCAACATGCGATTTTAGTCAGTGAAAAAGGTGTGATTGAACCAGAAGATATTAGTTTTTCGAGTATTCAAAGTGCATCGTCGTTTTCGCGTGCAGAACCTTTTAACTTACAAAATGCCACCTCTGCTGTAGCCAACATCAAAGATATTCAAGATGCTGGACAGTTACTTGAGCAGACCTTTTTACAAATTTTTCAAGCCGCAAATCAACTTAAGCATGACAATATTAATGAGCTGATTGAAGAAAAATTTATCCGAAGTGCGTATCAGCACTGTCAATACAATCAAGTGCATACGGCTCGTTTGCTTGGAGTGACAAGGAACGTGATTCGCACTCGCCTAATTAAATATGGCTTATTATAAATAAGTCATATTTTTATTTACTCCACATTAAAATAATAATCCCAAAAACTGATACATAAATATTCATCTACATTATTCTTTATTCATTGCATTATTTTAAATATAAAAAATCAGTAATAAAAAACCTCGGTATAAAGCGAGGTTTTTTATTTATTTTTCTATTTCATTTAGATTATTCCACAGGGTTGCGTTTCCACGCTGTGAAGTATTTTTCTAGTCCAATCAAGAAATAGTTAAAGGATAAACCCACGAGGGTGATGACTAATATGCCTACAAACATTTGTGGAATTTCAAAGCTGAACTGCGAATAAATAATCAGATATCCCAGACCTGCTTTGGCACCAAACATTTCTACTGCAACTAAGGCCAAAATCGAAATCGCCCCTGCCAGACGGATACCGACAAAAATCGTGGGTATGGATGCAGGTAGAATCACTTTTCGGAACAATTGATAGGGTTTTAGGCCCATGGTTCGTGCCGATTTAATCAGTAAAGGATCGACTGTTTGTACGCCTGTAATAGTGTTCAACAAAATCGGCCATGTGCAGGCGTAGACCAACAGACTGATTTTTGAGGTTTCACCAATGCCTAAAAATAAGATAAACAGCGGCATCAACGCCAATGCTGTGGTATTTCGAAACAATTCTAACAAGGGATTTAAGGTTTCAGCCACGAGCTTGTACCAACCAATGATGAGACCCAAAGGAATGGCGATCGCTAGGGCCAAAATGAAACCAATAATGGAACGCTTTATACTGGCCAAAAAATGGATGCCTAATTGACCGCTTTGATATAGCTGCCATGTGGTTTCCAATACTACAGATAACGGCGGTAAAAAAGCCGGATTGACCACACCACTCCGCGGCAGAATCTCCCACAGCAATAAAAAAGTTACAATGGCAATGGTGCGTTTAAAGACCGTGTTTAACCAAGTGAATTGTAGTCTGGGTTTAATGTCGTTATACGATTGCGTATAACTGATGGCTTGTTTAGTCGATGACATAAATAAATCCTCTGAATATTTTAGTTATGTGCAAGCTGTTTATGTTTTTCGAGGGCTTGCGCTTTAATCACTTCTTCACTGAGCAATGACCAAATTTTATGGCGAATTCGGCCATATTCAGGCAATGAACGGACATCTTCACTGGAGCTGCGCAGGCTTTGCGGAATTTCAATCACTTCCTTAATTCGCCCCGGTCTTGAGGTCATAATCGCCACACGCTGGCTCAGATAAATTGCTTCATCAATACTGTGAGTAATAAAAACAATGGTTTTTTTCGAACTTTTCCAGATATTGATCAGCTCGGCTTGTAAGGTTTCTCGGGTTTGCGCATCTAGGGCAGCAAAGGGCTCATCCATTAATAAAATTTCTGGTTCATAAGCCAAACTTCGGGCAATCGCAACCCGCTGTTTCATCCCGCCGGAAAGCTCATTCGGATAATGCTTTTCAAAGCCACTGAGACCCACAAGCTGCAAATAGTATTCGGCTTTTTCACGGCGTTCTTTTTTTGCTACGCCTTTGGCTTCTAGACCAAATTCGATATTTTCCAGTGCGGTTAACCATGGATAGAGCGCATATTGCTGAAACACAATGCCACGGTCTAAACCCGGTTGAGTAATCTGCTTACCACTCAGTAAAATCTGCCCTGCAGACGGTTTGGTTAAACCCGCAATTAAGTCTAATAATGTAGATTTTCCACAGCCACTTGGCCCCACGATTGAAACAAATTCACCCGGCTGAATATCCAAAGTAACATTTTCTACAGCAACAAATTCAGGCTTATAGTTTTTACTGCCGACATGGTTCTGTGCAGGAAAAACCTTACGCACGTGATCTAAATGTAATGCACTGGTCATTGTTATGTTCCTTTTGATTTTTGGTCTTTCGCATAGGGATTAAATTCATTGCTATAGATGCGACTGACCTCAATTTGATTCGGTTTTAATTTGTGTTCTTTTTCTAAGGCACTCACCCATGGGGCAAAATCCTGATCTTTTTGCACACCACCCACTTCGTGGACACCTGTGCCTGTGTAATATGGAATCAGTGCTGTATTTTCATTGCGTTGACGTTTTTCGATAATACTTTCCATACGGGCAATGATTTGCTCTTTCGGCGTGTTGTGTAGCCATTCTTGAGCTTTGGCCACGCCACTGACAAAAGTACGAGCCAACTCGGGATGCGCTTGAATAAAATCTCCGCGCATCGAAAAACTCCCTGCGGTAAAGGGGCCGTATAAATCAATATCTTTAAAGATGCTGCGTACACCACCATTTTTTAAGGCCCGTTTTTCCAAAATGCCAGAGAACACTGCAATATCAATTTGCCCATTCCTTAAGGCTTGTTCTGAGCTCACCGGTGGCAACATAATCAGCTCAACTTGACGGATTTCATCCTCAGTTAAGCCATGACGGGCCAAATAATCTTTCACCACAAAGTCATAATGCGCCCCGTAGGCATTCACTGCGACTTTCTTGCCAATAAAGTCTCGTGGGCTACGAATAGAACTATTTTCTAGCACGTAGAAACCCACGTTTTGCTCAGCATCACTGCCATAAGAAGCCACTACGGGGACGACATCTAGACCCGCAGCGATGACCTTCACCACAGCGCCATTAAAGGCGCCAGCGAAATCAACATCTCCTGCCACCAAGGTGAGTAAATCTTGTGGCCCACCTTGTACTGTGCCGACATAACTGAGTTTAACGTCGCCTAAATAGCCCAAGTCTTGTGCCAATTCAGGTAATGACACCAGTCCCGGATAGCTTTGATAGCGTAGTTCTTTTAAAGCCACTTGCTGAGGTTCATCCACTCGCTGTGTGCTGCAACCCACCAAGGCTGTGCCACCGACCAATGCTGCAAGGAACATATTGCGCCAGAGTGGAGGAATGTTATGGATTGTCATTTTTTTCATTGTTATGTTCTCCTATCCAACCTGCTGCCAAGCTAAAACTTTACGCTCAACCCAAGTCAGTACCGTATTGAGCGACACGCCCACAATTCCTATCAGCAACATGCCAAAAATAATCAGTTCGACATCAAAAGCCTGACGCCCTTGAATCACGATATTGCCCAGACCATTGCCATAGTTCGCCAATAAAAATTCAGAGCCGATGGTGGCAAGCCATGCGAAAATCAGCCCAAGTTGTAAACCGACAAAAATCTGCGCCGAAGCACCGGGTAATATCAATTTACGAAACGCGTATGTCTTGGGAAATTGGTAGACTTCGGCCACTTCACGATATTTATGCGAAATACTGCTCACACCTTCAAAGGTGTGTAGCGCCACGGGATAAAACACCGATAAGGTAATAAACAGCACTTTGGCGCCATGTCCCTCACCTAAAAAGGTCGAAATTAGTGGCAACCATGCAAACAGCGAAATTTGACGCAATACATGAAAGCTCGGTGCAAATAACCAATTCGAAAGGCGTGAACTCGCGATTAAGATGCCAAATAACACACCCGCTATCGCACCTATGCCATAGCCGATAAAATTTCGCGCCAAACTTTCGCCAAAGCCTGTCAAAAAGCTCGGTTGTTGGAGCACGGTTACTGCTTTTTGCAGCACGAGCCATGGACTAGGAATCAACTTTGGATCAACCCAATTTTGCTGTGAGGCTACTGCCCACAGTGCGATAAATGCCACAGGTAGAACGAGTGCTTTTGCTGCTTTAACTAAGACTTGGCGCGCTGCCCCGTGTAATGAAAGAATGCTCATGAGTTCCCTCCTACTCGGATTGCGTGAAAGCGCGCAGTTTTTTCTAACCAAGCCAGCAAGGTATCTAAGACATAGCCCGTAATACCAATCAGAATGATCGCCATGAAAATCAAGTCCATCTGCATTAGCTGACGTCCCCACACCATGAGATAACCAATTCCTTCACTACTTGCTAATAACTCGACAAAAACCAATGCCAACCACGCCTGCATAATGCCTTGACGTAAACCACTGATCACACTGGGTAGTGCAGCTGGGAAAATCACTTCTTTGAGTTTCTGCCAATTGCTGTATTGGTAAACCTCTGCCACTTCCATCAAACTATTCGGCACATGAGTAATGCCCTTATAGGTTGCAATCAACAGCGGCGGTAACACAGCCAATGAAATAGCGGCAATCTTCAAAGCCTCATCGATGCCTAAGAAAATCATCAATAATGGAATCCAGCCAACTATGGGAAATTGCGCAACAAGATTCACCGTCGGAAAAATAAAGTCCCGACTACGCTTTGCTAATCCCAACACAGTACCAAGCAAAATCCCGACACTGGCACCAAGCAAGACACTCCATAAAATACGTTTGGCACTGATGGCAAAATGAAAACTCAATTCACCGCTTTGCCATAATTCGACTGTGCTTTGCCACACCAGACTCGGTGCAGGTAAAATCTGCTCAGGCAACCACTGTTTAAGTGTTGCCACATACCATAGACCGAACAACAAAACTGGCATCAGGAGTCCACACGCCACTTGCAAAGTTAGTTTTAAATAGGTCTTAAAAAAATCCAACGCACTTCGGTCACTTTGCAAGGGAACCGAATGTGCAGATACATCCGTAAGGCTCATAATTCTTGTCCTTTTACGCTCTGTTCTGAGACATCAGGTTTTAAAAATTGAATAAATTCCTGATCTTTGCTGATCAAAATAATCAGACCAATAAACACCAGCCCGATCGGTAAAAATAAATTTTGTAGTCCAACCTGTGCGCCAAATACGGCGCCTATCAAGCCCCCCAACAGTCCACCCGAAGGTCCGACGAGGGCTAAAATTGGAGAAATCTTTGCCATCGCGGTTTGCTCACCGACTCGGGCGAAAGACATAAAATTGGCGATATGCAACATACCGAGTCCAAGTCCAAACATGATCGAAGCAGGCCACATCAACAGCGTGATTTTGGTTAAGGCTAAAATCAGTAATGCCGTTGCCATCAGGCTTAGGCCAATCAAATAAAACTTTTGATAACCCATCAGCTCAGCCAAACCGCCCATGCTAAATAGCGATCCCACAAAGACGATGCCTTGTACGGTCAGCAGCATCACCGCCATTGGTTCTGAAAGTGCAAAACTTTGGATAGCAATCACCACAATGAAAAAGCCAAAGTAGTTATTTGCCACGCTGCTCAAAAATTCCAATATGCAGACAATCCGCAGTGAGGCATGGGTTTTGATGAGTGCCAAAGGCGCCACAATATCCCGCCAGTGAAAATGCGGGCGATTCGTCGCTTGCGGAGTGCTACGTTGAAAGCACCACGGAGCCAACAGCAAGGTGCCTAAAAAAAGCAAAGACACCACATAAAAACTTCCGCCATAGCCGAAATGCTCGATCAACAACACGCTCAGCGCAGGTGCAATCAGGAAATAGCCCATCATGTGCGAACCGCGAAACCAACCCGCACGGGCTGGACCTAAACGCTTTAAATTGCTCAGAAAAACGGTATTGATCGAAACAAAGCGCATGGGTAAGACAAAACTCACCAAGACTGTCACCGCAAAGAGATACCATGCACCGGCTTTGAGTGGCGTTAAGCTATAGACCACAGCGCCCAACACACTGCCGATGCAGAATATTTTCAAAGACCCTAAGCGCTGTACCAACACGCCAATCGGCAATGCCATGATCAAAATGCCAAAATTTTGCGCTGCTGAAATTAACCCCAATTGCAATTCGGTGGCTTCTAAATGCACGGCATACAAGGAAATTAATACCCGTGCGACACCCACACCCAGTCCAGCCAAAATCGTGAGCAGCACAAAACTGCTCATAAATTTGGTGGTTAATGGACTGGCAATTACATTGCTTTCAATCGGACGACTCATGGCTGCGACTTACTTCGGTTGACCTTGAGCATTAAATTGGCGCCAGTAACCCTCTAACTTCAGCTCTTTCAAGGCATTATTTAGATACTTCGGCTCATACCATGTTTTGGTATCTACATCACGACGGATTAAGCGAGCGTCTTTGGCAATTTTTAAAGCACTATCAATTTGTGAACGATGGAACTCGTCTAGTAGCGGTGTAGTACGGTCTTTTAAATTCCAACCATCCCATGTTTTTTGATAATCCACCAACGGAATGCCACTTTGTGCCCAGAGTTTATATTGCGCACTACGATTAGCTTCTTGAGAACTCCACTGCGCTTGTTTAATCAGTGTCGTCACGACACGTTGCACCACCTCTGGATATTGTTTTTCAAAACTTTCTGTCACCCAAAAGTGCGCAATCGGTGCAACTTTGGGATCTTTAATTTCTAGTAATGTTTTCGCCACACCACGCGCTTGCAAACTAAACGGTGAAGTAATCGTGGCATCAATATCACCAGTCGCTAAGGCCGTACGTGCCGAATATGCATCTTGCGAAATCACTCGTAAATCGCGCTCAGTTAGATTGTATTTTGCTAATACACGGTTAAAGACGATCTGACCATTGGTGCCTTTAAAGACGGAGAATTTTTTGCCTTTTAGATCTGCAAAGGATTTGGCATTAGAGCCGGCAGGCACCACCACATAAGTTGGGCCAAAACGCCCTGTTGAAAACAAGACTTTGGTTTTTAATCCCGTTGAACGTCCAACCAATGAGGGCAAATCACCATGCAATGCAAAGTCAACTTTGCCATTGGCTAAAGCTTCATTGGTTGCAGGGCCTGCTCCGGGGAAGAACAGCCAATTTACCTTAATGCCATCTTTTTTAAATTCTTGTTCGAGCACACCTCGTAAATGTGCTGTAGCTACAAAACTACCGCCCACTTTGGGTTTACCCCCCTCACCCGCGCCTGATACAGAAATACGAATTTCTTTGGGATTAGCAGCATGCAATTGAACGCTTAGACCAAGTGCTGAAAGTGCCAAGAAAGTGGCTGCGATTTTTTTAGAGATAATTTTCATTTTAAATGTTCCTTAATGGTTTAAATATCTGAATTAAAAGGTGTATTGAACCTGAGCTTGCAGCTCATTGGTGTCTTTTTGATTTGCCGTTTCGACATCAAACAGGTAGTGATTCAGCTGTAATTGGAATTTTGTGGTTTGCGCAAAAAATAGGTTTAAGCCCAAAGAGTGAATGTCATATTCACCAATACGACCGCTCGCGGTGTCGAGATAGCTTGCGTTGTTTTTATTCGGGTTATAGCGGTCAAAACGGTAATAGCCTTGGACTGACTTCGGCCAGAAATCATCAAATTTGGCATTGGATTTAATACTGTTGTAGAACTGATCACCCAAGGTGTAGAAAGCGGTAAAAGTATGCCCTTCCGCTTTGGCTTCTTTGATGTCTTGGGCTACGGTGTCGACATAATCGGTCTTCCCTTGCACATATTCATAAGTCACACCAAATGGGGCGTGGTTATAATAAATATCGAAACCCAAACGATCACGTTTTGCAGCATCGTCAGTGATTCCGCCGGCTGAAATTTTCGATTCGCCTTTGATATAAGAGGCACCGAACTTTAACTCACGGAAAATGCTGGCGTAGTCTACTGGCAAGGTAAAAGCCACACGACCGATATAATCTTTGCCGTTGTTGTCATCTGCCTTATTGCTGGCGTTCCCATTGGTTACCCCTAAGGCATACTCAAATAGCGGCGCACGGTAGTTCGATGCAAAGTCGACAAAAGGTTTGGCATCTCCACGGACGATAAATCCATTTTGACGATTAAACAGTCCTAAAAAGGTCGAAGCTGCAGCGGTACTAATGGTTGGACGCAAATCTTCAGGAGACTGCACATCTAGACCAAAGGGCAATAACTGCTGACCGAGCGTAAAGTTGAGTTTGGTTGTTTCGGGGCCCGCATTGGTGGCAAAAGCGTTATAGCGAACAAAGGCATCTAGTAAGTTAAAGTTACTGTTATTGGTGCCATCATTGCGTTTGCCATAACCAAAGGACAATTGATAATCGAGGTTTTTGCCTTCGTTATAATCCCGGAATAAATTCCCGCGCACACCAATTAGCGCAGTCCCAATATCAAATGTTGATTTGGTTACACCCAACACACCCGTTTCATCGAGCGCACTGGCACGTAGTTGAACCGTGCCATATAGGGTTGTATCACGAGTCGATTTGGTGGTTTGACGTTCATATTGACGTGACTGATCGTACTTATAGTTTTCAATATCTGTACGTAAGCCGTCGATATCTTCGGATGTTGCTGTGGTCACTTCTGAAACCTGCGTTTCACCTTCAACATCAGCGGCGTTGGTCGTATCGTCTGTCGTCACAGCGGCTGTTTCGACGACTTGGCTTTTCGTCGCATCAGATTCCACGGCATTTAAGCGTTTTTGCAAACTCTCAATTTGTTGTTTTAAGCTGCTCAGTTCTTGCTGAAGTGCTTCATCCGATGCAAAACTCAGCTGACTGGTTGCGGATAAAATCAGTCCGACCGCAACGGTTAATGTGGTTTTTTTCATGATTTGGTTTCACTAACATTTTTCCCAAAGTGCAAAATCCCCCAACCCCATGCAAGGTGCATGAAGTGAATGTACTGCGTGGGTTTTTTAAAAATTAATCTGAGTGGTCGTAGGTTTTATTCAACTTATGCACGACCGAAACTCGAAGACAGCTTTTAGAATTTAAGCGCGCATCATCGCGAGTGTCATAGCACAACAACATGCCTGTTGTAGGACACGAAAAGCAGAAAGATATCGATGCGTAAAAGTACTCATAAATGTTCCATACAGTGGTGAGTTTTGTTCACTCTAATATGGCAACAACTGTGCCAACATTTTAAGTATTTATTTTTTA
This sequence comes from Acinetobacter sp. YH1901134, assembly GCF_013416965.1. Classification (NCBI taxonomy): domain Bacteria; kingdom Pseudomonadati; phylum Pseudomonadota; class Gammaproteobacteria; order Moraxellales; family Moraxellaceae; genus Acinetobacter; species Acinetobacter sp. YH1901134. The sequence continues at coordinate 52,405 of NZ_VPEW01000014.1, forward strand.
AAGTTTTATTATTTAAATCTGATAAATTCTGTTGGTTTTAACGCCAAAAAACTGTTGGTTATTCAACAGTTGCTTATTTCAAATCATCAGTTATTTCCATTTTTATATCTCATTTTATGAAATAAGAAATACGCTTTGGGCTTTTAATAACTGATGTTACGCCTGTAAAAGTAATTTCGGATTTTTAAAATGATTTTTAAATCTATTCGATGGAGTCTTACATCTAGGGATTGAATAACGGGATTAGCCTTCGGCTGGAGGTACTCTTACGAAACGTTGTTTCTCATTCGACAAAATGAGAAGCGTGCTTCGCAAGGAAACCATCTTGCGGTGCAATACACCTCACCGACAAAACTCGATCAATACCATCAAATGATTCAAAGGATCGCAAAAACATTTGTGATTAAAAGTCGTCTTGTCTCAAACAATTGCGGATGACACTACCGCGTATCGTTCTTTTATTTGGATCAAATTGCGCTTCTGATATTACTAGAGCATAAAAAAACCCACTGACGTGGGCTCTTTTCAATTGATTTTAATTACCGCTTATTGACCAAATTTAGTCGCCATGGCAGTTAATTTTTGATAACCCGTCGGTAGCAAACGTTGAATTAAATCAATCGCTTTTGCATCATTACCAATCAATAAACGGCGCTTATCTTTTTGTACTGCTTCAATGATTTGACGAGCCGCTTCTTCAGGTGGACAACGCAAGAATTTATTAAAGGACTGTGCCGATTTTTGTGGGTTCATGCCTAAACTTTTCAAGCTGTCATTCATTTTTGCGGCATTGGCAATATTGGTACGAATCCCGCCCGGATGTACACATAGCGCACTCACGCCACAATTTTCAATATCCAATTCTTGGCGTAAAGATTCGGTAAAACCACGTACTGCAAATTTAGTGGCATTATATGCCGACTGTGTCGGCTGTGCTGTTAAGCCAAACAAGCTGGAAATATTGATGATATGACCTTCACCACTTTGCTTGATATACGGTAAAAATTCTTTGGTGCCATAAACCACGCCCCAAAAGTTAATATTGACAATCCACTCCAGTTCTTCATAGCTTGCCCCTTCAACGGTCGTACCCAATGCCACACCCGCATTGTTAAAAATCATATTCACGGAACCATGATCTTTAACGGTCTGTGCTGCCCATGCTTTCATTGCTGCAAGGTCTGACACATCGAGTTTTTGCGTCGTTACACGTACATTGCTGGCTTTAACCAATTCAACGGTTGCAGCTAGACCCTGTTCATTCACATCGCTTAAAGACAGATGGCAGCCTTGTTTCGCCAAAAGCACAGCCAATTGCTGACCAATACCTGAACCTGCACCTGTAATGGCAGCCACTTTATTTTTGAAGTTTTTCATTGTGATTCCTTATTCCTTTATGCTGCCGCTTGGCTTTATCACAGCGTGATCTCATTTGCCAATGTGTGCAGTTCGTCGACTTAATATAGATTTGACAATACATATTGTCAATGTCATCTTAGGACGTGTAAGCTGTTGAAATCGCCAATGCTTAAACATAGGTTTAAACTGAAATTATTGCTAAAATAAGACAAAATTCTGCTTTAGTTCAGCGTATATTTTCATGACAGATGCAACAAATCACACAGAACAACAACAGGCAAAAAATGTGAAGGAACGTCAATTTAAAGGGCTTTCTCTCAGTGAACGTAAGCAAGCGCGACGTGAAAAACTGATTGAAGCCGGTATAGAAGCCTATGGTACACATGGCTTTTTTTCCGTGACTGTGAAAGATATTTGTTTGGAAGCCAAGCTGACCGAACGCTATTTTTACGAATCATTTAAGAAAAGTGAGCAACTGTTCCAGACCATCTTTTTAAAATTAATCGATGAACTGCAACAAAATGTGATGCAAGCCATCATGCAAGCATCTACCGATTCTAAAAAAATGATTGAAGCAGGTTTAACCGCCCTACTGTTAACTTTAAAAAATAATCCCCGTATGGCGCGCATCATTTACATCGATGCTATGTTGGTACAAGAGCTACATAACCAAGCCACGATTCATGAAACTATGATGCGCTTTGACCGTATGATTCATGCCTTTGTCATGCTCATGATGCCGAATATTGATCGTTCAGAACGTGAAATTTCGATGGTCGCAACTGGTCTCAATGGTTATGTCACTCAAATCGCGATTCGTTGGGTCATGAGTGGTTATAAACAGCCGATTGATGAGGTTTTATCGTCATGTAGCGTGGTCTTTTTGGCCTTGTTGGATGCTTTTTCTGAAAAACCCAGTAAATAAATTTTGGCCTCAACACTGATCTTTACAATTTTTTGAATGATTTTTTTGTGACAACAGCATGATGCAAAGCCCATGTTGTTGAATATTTCAGGATTTAAATTGTCACAATTTCTTTCTAAACCCCAATGAAAGATCATTTTTGCAATGATACTGTCATAATTAATCTTTGTAATAAGCCTGTCATAAATATAAAACGGTCTACCGTTTACATAAAATAGGGTATTGCGCTGTGAAAGATGACTATATTTTAATCGTCGACGACGAACTCCCGATTCGGGAAATGATCCATACTTCACTGGATATGGCTGGTTTTCAATGTCAGCAAGCTGAAGATGCCAAACAAGCGCACCAAATGATTGTGGATCAGCGTCCTGCACTGATTTTATTAGATTGGATGATGCCTGGCGGCGTGAGTGGTGTAGACCTATGTCGTCGTTTAAAACGCGATGAAAATTTGTCAGAGATTCCAGTCATCATGCTCACTGCGCGCGGCGAAGAAGACCATAAAGTCCAAGGTCTAGACGCGGGCGCAGATGACTACATGACCAAACCATTTTCCACCCGTGAGTTGGTGTCACGCATTAAAGCGGTGCTACGTCGCTCAAATGCATTGGGGGGTGAAAAAACCATTGATGCCAATGGTTTAATCCTCGATCCAGTCAGCCAACGTGTCAGCTTTGGTAACACCATTTTAGATATGGGACCGACTGAATATCGTCTACTGGCCTTCTTCATGACTCATCCTGAACGTGCCTATACCCGTGCTCAATTATTAGATCAGGTTTGGGGTGGAAACGTGTATATTGAGGACCGTACCATTGACGTGCATATTCGTCGTTTGCGTAAAGTTCTTGAACCTTTCCAAGCCGATCGTTATGTCCAAACTGTTCGTGGTACAGGTTACCGTTTCTCTACCCGTGCAGACGCTGTGATGGGTTAGTCATTTTAGGTCTTTAATTTTCTATGTACGAACCGTATCCCGTCCCTGAACTTGCCAGTGAACATAAAAAATTCCGTTACAGCAGTTTATGGACTTTTGCCAAGCAGGATTTGAGACTTCTGGCATTTTTCCTACTCATTGCTGCACTCATCGGCTTTGGTATCGGGTACTTATGGATCTGCATCTTAATCGCCTTTGCAGTGTTCTTTGCATTGCAAATGCGTTCGCTGTACTTAGTCAACGAATGGATTTCAAATCGTCCCTATGATGTCCCGCCAAATTTAGACGGTATTTGGGGGGCTTTGCTCTTTAATGTATACCGTGCGCAGCGTCAAGAACGCATTGTACAAGCTGAAATGGTTGGTCTGATCGACCGCGCTCAATCTTCCTTAGTGGCACTTGCTGAAGCTGTGGTATTGATTGATGAATTACACCAAATCGAATGGTGGAACCCTGCCGCAGAAAAGCTTTTGGGGATTCAACAGCTCGATCAAGGGCGCAATATTTTAAGTATTTTAAGACAGCCTAGTTTTATCGAATACTTTACCAATATCGATTTAGCCCCCGATGGTTTAAAAATGAAATCATCGGTATTTGAAGACCATTATGTACAAGTCAAATTAACCCGTTTTGGTCGCGAAAGTCGTTTATTGGTGGCTTATGACGTCACGCGCATGCATAACCTTGAGCAAATGCGTAAAGACTTTGTCGATAATATTTCACATGAACTACGCACACCACTTACGGTTTTAAGTGGTTATATCGAAACCTTTACCGATCAGGAAGATTTAAATCCACGCTGGAAACGCGCATTCGATCAAATGCAGTCTCAAACCCGCCGTATGAATGCTTTGGTTAATGACTTGTTATTATTATCTCGTCTGGAAAATGATAAAAAAGTTGCTAAAAATCAAATCATTGAAATGCCCAGCCTAATGAACCAACTATATGACGATGCACATGCTTACAATGTGGATTATGGACATACACTGAATCTCGAGATTGATAGTCACTGTGACCTGATCGGATCAGATATGGAATTGGCGAGTGCCTTTAGTAACCTCATCACCAATGCAATTAAATACACCCCCAAAGGCGGTACTGTGACCATTGGGTGGCATGATGATGGTACGCATGGTTATTTTACCGTTGAAGATACGGGTATCGGGATTGACCCGAAACACTTACCCCGTTTAACGGAACGGTTTTACCGTGTGGACAGCGCACGTAGTCGCCAAACGGGAGGAACAGGTTTAGGTCTTGCCATCGTGAAACACGTTTTGATGCAACATCAGGCACACCTTGAAATTGAGTCCAAAGAAAACCGTGGTTCGCTGTTTAAAGTCGTCTTCCCTAAAGAACGCTTGTATCATGTGAGCTAAGCAGAATCATCCCGCCGGTCTTGCTGTGCTTCCAACTGTTGTTCTTGTTGTTTGGCACGGCGATATGCAGGACGCTGTTGCATCCGTTGTAAGAAAGCCTGAATTTGTGGATATCGCCCTTGAGTTCTGGTCATGACGGCTTCTAATGGAAACGTCATCTGAATATCCGCAAAGCTAAACGGTCCCGCAAAATATTCATTTTCCGCTAAATGGTTTTCTAAAAACTCGATATGTTCTTTTAAGCGAGGTCGTACAAAACCTTTTTTGACCCCATCACAAATTCGATTAGCGACGGGTTTGATGACCCAAGGTACATGGCGTGGCACATTGCTCATGACCAACTGCATCACCAACAACGGCATTAGAGAACCTTCGGCATAATGCATCCAAAAGCGATATTGTTGTTTTGAATGTTCCGCCTTGGCTGCAAAAAAATCATGCCGATCATACTTCTCTTGTAAATACTCCAAGATCGCTGCAGATTCTACCAAGACCAGTCCATCATCCTGCAATATGGGCGACTTCCCTAAAGGATGGATGGCTTTAAGCTCAGGGGGAGCAGACAAATTTGGCTGGCGCAGATAAAACTGAACCTGATAATCCAGTCCTAATTCCTGCATTGCCCATAAAATACGAAATGAACGAGATTTTTCTAGATGATGTAGCACCCGCATGGGTTCATCTCCTATATGAAGTCTAAAATTTTCTTATTTCTGGCATGCCATTATTATTTTGAAGTAGTTAAATCATAAAAAGTGTCAGATCACAGCTTGGATCTGTATCAAAACTAAATTTTGCACAGTACAGCAGCGACCTGCATTTAAATTAAACTAGACTGGTTTTAATGTCTACACTGCGCAATAAAGTTTTTGTCACTGGGGTTTTTTCACAAATGGACAAGATTTTTTGCTCTAACTCTGCATCCAAGGATGTTTGAAAATGCAGGCGTCGCTCAACCCATTCAGCTCCTTCACGGTTCGCACAAAAGTCTGCCTCGACACGAAACTCACCCAATTGGATTTGTTTATGTGCTGCATACATGCGCAAGGTAATCATTGTGCATGAGATTAAGGATGCGCACAGTAAATCATACGGTGCTAAACCCAAGTCCCCGCCGCCAAATGATTCGGGCTTATCGGTAATAAGTTGATGTTTTCCACTCTGAATTTCACCTGACCACGGTGCTTCTAAGGTGTTTACTGTTGCCGTTGCGACGATACCCATAATGACTCCCTCATGGTTATACCGCACCATTTTCACCACAGGTACGGCTGTTCATTTTTATTTTTAAGTTAACGTGATGGACGCATTTTATCAGGGAAAGCCGGTGCTTCTAGTCGTGGACCATCATAGTCTGGAATAGAGCCAAAGCGTTCGTCCTGATTAATCCACTGCTCACGGGCAATATTCAATTCTTCTTGTGTGCGCCCCACAAAATTCCACCACAGCAGAATCGGTGATTCAAAAGGTTCACCTCCTAATAATAAAACACGGCCACCTGCATGTAGGTCAATTTTGACTTGGGTTAAGCCCGGCTCAAGTACCACCATATTGTCTTCATTTAGCTCGTGACCATTGATAGTGGCAGTCCCTTCGAGGGCCATAAAGCCATATTCAAATTTTGGATTGAGCGGCAAGACGGTACTTTGACTTTCCGAACTACGCAGATCGACCCCCAATAATTCACTATGCACTTTTACCGGCGATTTAGTCTGTAAAAATTCACCCACCAATACCGTCAATTCAATCCCGTCTTGTGTCACCACAGGCAACTCTGGGTAATGGTCAAACTGGGGCGCCATATTGATTTTGTCATCTGGCAATGCAATCCAAAGCTGCGCAGCATGCATTTGTGTTTCAGACTCTGGAGCAACCTCAGTATGCGAAATACCATAACCCGCTGTCATGAGATTGACTTGTTTGGGCTGAATTAACTGATGTGTGCCCAAACTGTCGGTATGCATCATGGTGCCATCAATCATCCATGTAAACGTTTGCAAACCAATATGTGGATGCGGCCCAACATCTAAGCCATCACCTTGAGGGAAATGCACTGGACCAGCATGATCAAGGAAACACCATGCACCAATCATTCGTTTATGACGACTTGGTAAAGCTCGTTTAATCACTGTGCCTTGACCAATTTCAGCACGGCGCAGTGGAAATTCTTGAATGAACTGATTGACGTATTTTTCACAATCATCAGAATGAGATATTTCTGTGTAATTAGTATTAGTCATATTCTTACCCTAAATTTGGCTAAGCCGATGCAAGGACTACCGGCTAGAGCTATGCATTTTTTCCATTATATCTGCATTAACTCAATCTTCTTCAGCTGTCATTAATACGCTGAATCACAGAGATAGGACAATCGTTTTTTTGTTGCCTAATATGACATACAGCATAACAATTTTCGATGCTTATTTAGACAACACCATATGCAAAATTACTTGTTCAAATCACGTGAAATGTAAATTTAAGTAACACAAATTAACACTCACTTTTGACCGAACAATACCAAATAATTCTCAAATTATTGAAATTACGTGTTTAATTTTAAATAAAAATGATATAGATTATTTAAGTTACATAAACTTACATACAAGCCATGCTCCCCCATCGGTAATCTTGCATGATCAATGAGTATAAGAAAGAATCACGTGCACTGATCCAAAAAGCCTTGAAAGGAACCTTTGTTCGCGTTCCTGCTCAATTTCGTCAAGAATTTTTCCACTACCATCGTCGTCAACTTTTTAAATTCTTTTTGCAAGTCAACATCGTTGCACAATTGGCCTATCTCTCTTATGCCATAGCGGATTGGTTTATGTTGCCCGATGTGGGTTTGCTCGCGATAGGCTTAAAAACGGCCTATACCTTACTGATGATGGGCATCACATGGGGCATTTATACATATAGCAAGAGCATTTTACTCTTTGACTTGATGCTTCCCCTATCGATCGTTGGTGCTTCTGCGCTGTGGTTTAGCCTACTCAATTTATCCAATAGCCCCGATGTGCCGATCTATTTATATGCATCTTTGGTTTTTATTGTGTTAGCCAATTTATGTGTGCAAATCCGCTTTAAGGCTGCTGTGCTCATTTCTCTATGTATCAGTCTAATTTTACTGATTGGGGTATATTTCGCCATTTCTGGCAATATCCATCAACTGCAACTGTTTATCTTGATCTATTCGCCCGTGTTGTTATTTAGTTTGTATATCAGTTGGAATTCAACGCAAAAATCTAGAATTGTATTTTTACACAGTAAACTCGATCAGTTGAACCGTGAAGCGCTCAATATTATGGCGCATACCGACGTGCTGACCGGCTTAAACAATCGCCGTCAATTTATTCAACTTGCCAATTATCATATTCATCATCAGTCCAAACCGTTACAGCCGCTTTCATTACTGATTTTTGATGTCGACAAATTTAAAAATATTAATGATCAGTTTGGGCACTATATTGGTGATCATGTTTTACAACAAATTGCCGAAACGTGCCGACATACCTTACGTAGTCAAGACATCATTGCCCGCTTCGGCGGTGAAGAGTTTATTATTCTTTTACCGCAGACACACCTGCGTCAGGCTCAAGACATTGCCGAACGTCTGCGACGGGCAATAGCCGATGATTATTTAGAACTTGATACACTACAAAAACTTAAATTTACCGTTTCAATTGGTGTTGCCGAATTTGGTCAAAAAAACCGAGATTTACAAAGTGTAATTCGCATGGCCGATCAGGCACTTTACCAAGCAAAATCTGCAGGACGCAATCAAATTTCAACTTATAAAACAGCAAGTTAATAATATATTTTGTAACATTCAACAGACGATTTTTTTATCATTCATTCGAAAAATCCCTAGTTTCAGGTAGATATTTTTGTATATTTTTTATTCATAATTTTCCTGAGCCATTTATGGAGAAGGGACATGTCTGTTGATGTACGAATGAGTTCTCGGACTAATTCGTCTGCTCAGAAAGTTCGTAAAAATCATAATCATACTTTGAAACTTTCTGAGTGTGATCTTGCCAATCGTGCCGAGATTGAACAAGCCATTGCAGATCCTTTTGCACGTATTCCTACGCAGTTTAGAAACTATTTTCTACAACATCAGTATGCCCATCAGTTACCTTATTTACGTCAAGTGAATTACATGGCGCAGATTACATTTCTTCTTTATTTCTTTGCTGACATTTTTATTATCCCTGACATGTTCTTTTGGTCAGGTCTTTCTCGAGTGGCCATGATTATTGCTGCCCTATTGGTCAGCTTCTATCTGTTTAAATACAAAAAAGATATTCGTGTGCTCGACATGATCTTACCGATTGGGACGGTCTGTAGCACCGCGATTTGGATTGGCTTATTATTGGCTTCAGATAGCCCAATGGTCTCGTCCTATATCTATGGTGCAGCGATCTTTATCTTGATTGCCAATGTCTGCGTACAAATACAATTTAAGCCCGCCTTGTATTGTTCGGGCCTCATTTCGCTATTGGTGTATTTTGCGGTGAGTCAGCTTTTATCATGGCAAGAAGCACTGATTTTTGTGGTGGTGTCTATTCCTGTTTGGATGATCAGCCTGCATATGAGTTGGAACAATACACTCAATGCACGTCGTCATTTTTTACGTACCCTACTTGACGACTGGAATATGCATACACTGAAAAATTTAGCACATACAGATGAGCTCACCCAGTTATACAACCGTCGTCAGTTTGTTCAGTTGGCTGAGCACCGTATCCATGAATGGCCAACGCCTGCAAGTACTTGCTTATTGATGTTTGATGTCGATCATTTTAAACATATTAATGATAATTACGGGCATGATGTTGGTGACCAAGTACTGCAATGTATCGCTGAAACCACCCGCAAAGAAATGCGCCAAAAAGATGTCTTGGCTCGCTTTGGTGGTGAAGAATTTATTGTGCTTCTGTCTGAAACGCAAATACAAGATGCAATGTTGATCGCGGAACGTATTCGTTTAACGCTTCAAAATCAATCATTGCTGAATGTCGCAAATCACCCGATCCAATTTACCGTCTCCATTGGTGTTTCACAGCTTAAATCACATAAACAAAATTTAACTGAACTGATTAAGCAAGCGGATATTGCGCTGTATCAGGCAAAAGAAAATGGCCGTAACCGTGTAGAGCGCTATGATTCAAGCATGAAACCCGAACGTAAATCGACGAAGTCTTGGCAAAGCTTTACCCATAAAGCAAAGCCTAAAGCTGAACCGAATAATGAAAGCGATAGTAGTTGGTCAATTGTTTATAAATAGAATGTTGAGATATAAAAAAGGACGCCGAGGCGTCCTTTTTTATTAGAAATATCTAGATTTCCCTAGATCGCCGCGAGCATAGCTCTCGGTGTAATTTAGGCAAGAAACGTTGTTTCTTGAAATCCAAAACTGCCGCGAGCATAGCTCTTGGCGTAATTTAGGCAAGAAGCTTCGCTTCTTGAAATCCCTAAATTACTCCCATTCAATCGTAGCAGGTGGTTTAGACGATACGTCATAAACAACACGAGAAACTTCAGCAATCTCGTTCATGATACGTGTAGAAATCTTGTCTACAAGATCATAAGGAAGGTGTGCAAAACGTGCAGTCATAAAGTCCACAGTTTCTACAGCACGAAGCGCGATTACCCATGCATAACGACGGCCATCACCTACGACACCCACAGATTTCACAGGTTGGAATACGGCAAATGCTTGTGCAGTTTTGTCATACCAGCCGCTTGCGCGAAGTTCTTGCATGAAGATGTCATCTGCTAGACGAAGGATGTCAGCATATTCTTTTTTCACTTCACCAAGGATACGTACACCTAGACCTGGGCCTGGGAATGGATGACGGTAAAGCATTTCAAATGGAAGACCAAGTGTTGTACCTAAACGGCGAACTTCATCTTTGAACAAATCACGGATTGGCTCAACCAATTCGAATGCTAAATCTTCTGGTAAACCACCCACGTTGTGGTGTGATTTAATCACGTGCGCTTTACCTTGTTTGCTTGCCGCAGATTCAATTACGTCTGGGTAAATAGTACCTTGAGCAAGGAAGTTCACACCGTCAAGCTTACGTGCTTCTTCAGCAAAAACTTCAATGAATTCACGACCGATGATTTTACGTTTTTTCTCTGGATCAACTTCACCAGCAAGCGCTGTTAAGAAGCGATTTTCAGCGTCGGCACGAATCACGCGGATACCCATGTTTTTCGCAAACATGTCCATCACTTGCTCGCCTTCGTTCAAACGAAGTAAACCGTTATCTACAAATACGCAAGTCAATTGGTCGCCAATCGCACGGTGTAAAAGTGCAGCTACAACCGATGAATCGACACCGCCTGAAAGACCCAATAGAACTTTTTGATCACCAATTTGCTCACGAAGTTGTTCTACGCGAAGATCGATGATGTTTTCTGAGTTCCACAAGTTACGGCAACCACATACGCCATGTACGAAGTTAGACAATAACTCAGCACCTTTCGCAGTGTGTGTCACTTCTGGGTGGAATTGGATACCGTAGAAACGACGTTTTTCATCAGAAACCATCGCTACTGGGCAGCTTGGTGTGCTTGCAGTGATTTGGAAACCTTCAGGAATTTGAGTCACTTTATCGCCATGACTCATCCACACTTTTAATTGGTCTTTGGTATCTTCAAGATCACCAATTAAAGCATCACGGACTTTAATATCAACTTCTGCATAACCAAATTCATGCACAGTACCTGGCTCAACTTTACCGCCAAGCTGTTCTGACATGGTTTGTAGACCATAGCAAATACCTAAAACAGGTACACCAAGTTCAAATACAACTTGTGGTGCGCGCGGACTACCTTCTTCATGAACACTTTCTGGACCACCTGAAAGAATGATCCCGTTTGGGTTAAATGCACGAATGTCTTCTTCAGACATATCAAATGCGTACATTTCTGAATAAACACCAGCTTCACGTACACGACGTGCAATAAGCTGACTATATTGAGAACCGAAATCCAAAATCAGGATACGGTCTTCAGTAATTTGGGTATTGGTAGTCATGGCAAACAACTATGCAGGCAACGAATATAAGCGCCGTATTCTAACATTTTTCTTGGACTTTCGCACACTATTCGGACAGGGGCAAAAATCCCAAGCCAAACGGTGTTTTTTACAACACATTTCAGGACTTTACCCATCCGCTTTCAATCAGCGGTAGACATGAAAAAAGCGGCAGAAGGCCGCTTTGATGGATGCTCGGATTCATGACAACTTTATTTTGATTTTTCAATCCAATGATCAAAACTAAATTGACCAGCACCATGCAGCATGAGAAATAATAAGCCGCCAGACATCGCCAAATTTTTCATAAAGTTAATGCTATCTTCAGCACCACCATGGAATAAAAATGCAGTGATTAAACTAAATACGGTTAGACCCAGTGCCGCAAAACGCGCTTGAAAACCAAACAATAAAGCTAAGCCACCACCCAACTCGACTAAGATAGTAATTGGAAGAAGTCCAGCTGGCACACCCATTGACTCCATATAACCTGCTGTTGCAGTGTAAGCCGTAATTTTCCCCCAACCTGCCACAATAAAAATATAAGCCATTAATATACGTGCAACGAGACTGACTACCGAATTGATTTGCGGCTGTTGACTCAGATTTTTCACCATCAAATTTGGATTAAACATACTGAAACCTATTTTTAATACTGTTCAAAAGATGTGCTTAGATTAGGTCGTTTCTTATTCTCTTTAAATATGCTTTTATAATACTCATCATTCCATATATAGAACGATTTTACTGATAATTAATTACGTTTTAATACTGACTTTGCTGCCCCAGACTGATAGCATCAGACCACTATTTTACGCATATAAGCCCCATGGAACTGATTGATTTTATACTACATGTTGATGACCATTTACTCGAGTTCATTACCAATTATGGCGTATGGATTTATGCAATTCTGTTCCTGATTATTTTTGTTGAAACCGGTTTAGTGGTCATGCCCTTTTTACCGGGTGACAGTCTTCTGTTTGCAGCAGGCGCGCTCGCTGCGTCAACAGGTGCCATGGATCCGTGGGTTTTGGTGATTTTGCTGTTTATCGCGGCAGTCTTGGGCGACACGCTGAACTACCATATTGGTAAATATATTGGCCCACGTGTCTTTGAAATTGAATCACGCTTCATTAACCGTCAACATTTGGTGAATACGCAAAAATTCTTTGAAAAACATGGTGGTAAAACCATTATTTTTGCCCGCTTTATTCCTTTTGCACGAACCTTCGCGCCTTTTGTCGCAGGTGCAGGCAGCATGAACTACAAGTACTTCCTGACTTTTAACATGATTGGTGCGATTTGCTGGGTTGGCTCATTTATCACTTTGGGTTATTTATTTGGCAATATGCCAATCGTGAAAGATAACTTCACCCATCTGATCTTCGGCATCATTATTATTAGTGTTTTACCGGGTGTAATTGGTTTTATTCGAGCAAAATTAAAGAAATAAACCGATGTGGTGAACGCCTTTAAGCAAAAAAGCGTAAAACCACAGGAAACATACATAAAATCAGCATCAGGGCCGATCCTTTATACAGAAGATCGGCCTTAATTTTTTGGGTCTTACCCGCCAAAATCGTTCGTCCAAATGACATCCAAAACAACGCAACAGGCAGCAAAACCACGCTAAATACAGCGAAAACCAAAATAAAATTTAATGGGCTAGCCCAAGTTTCAATCGGGAAAATACCTGCAGCAAAAAGCAAGGCTTTCGGATTTTTTAATGAAGAAATAAATAATTCACGTGGTTGAATTGAAGGATGTTTTTGATTGTACTGATGTAAATGCGTCGATTTCCACAAATGAAAAGCCAACCATAATACATAGGCAATACTGAGAAAATGCAGCAAGTGAATTAAATTCGGCCACACTGGGGCACTTAAATGAATAATCAACGCCCACAAATTAATGGCATAGAAATAGCCCAATAATTCTGCAGGAATCAGCATGCAGGTCTTTGCAATGCCTTGTTGATGTGCAGAGCTTGCCATTAGTGCATTGCTAGGTCCCGGTGTCATCATCACCGCAATCATTGCCAATACAAAAAGCCAACTCTCAATCATAAATACCCAGACAATGTTTCAAAGCGCACACCTTAGCCGAAATGAATTTAAAAAAACAAGTACGTGCTAGATCAGTTTTATCCTTGTACAAGTCAATGCACTCACGCTGAATGTTCAAGACCAGAAGGAGGTATTGAAATACACCAATAATATTTAATTTAATTTTTTCATAGATTTAAATATTTTATTGGCTCTAAATAGTGCAGTTTATTTGACTCAAAAAAAATGCCAGTAGACGCCTCACCTACTGACAAATTTTATTACACTTTTCTCATAGCACAGGCCTGAGCCCCTGCCCATGATCCATTTATGATTTTGCTGCGGTAGCCGAATTTGCGCGAACAATAATCGGACAACCTTTAAATTTTGCTGCCTGTACAATCGCTTCTTGCTCACCTAGAACGCGTGAAAGTTCGGTACGTTTGGTATTTGAAGATTGTCCCATATTGACCGAAATACTCGGACCAATTCCCCAACCTCCACGGCTGCCCCAGCCACCACCAAGGCCAACACCGACACCAACGCCTGTGCGCTTCGGCGTTTCTACACCATTTTGAATATAGTCGTGGATTCGGTTGTATTCGCTTTGCAATTGTTGGCAACTCAAAGACTGATACTGTGTAGGTGAAACATAGCTTGGTTTAGGCGTACTTGCACATGCACCCAATACAACAGCAGTGAAAGCAACTAGACCACATTTAAGTGCATTCATACTTTTCTCGATACTACTTTTGCTCAATTTCATTGAACAATGATTGATAGGCTTGCGTCAATTTATGATCTGCAGCCAAATGGATTAAAGGTTGATTTTTATGATGAGATTCTTTCATCAGCACTGAAGGCGGTAACATGCTGTCCAATACAGGAAGACCTTCATCTTTGAGTTGTTGTACAACTTCACGCGGTAACTTCGCCTGTGCTTGAAATTGATTGACCACAATGCCTTCAATTTCCAAACGATCATTATGATCATCCTGCGTTTCCAACACATTTTCGATCAGGGTCTGTAAAGCTCGTTTTGAAAACACGTCACAGTCAAATGGAATCAGCACGCGATCTGCCGCAATCAACGCAGATAAAGTAAAAAAGTTAAAGGCCGGCGGTGTATCAATAAACACTCGATCATATTGACCGCTCATCTGCTGCAAAGCATCACGCAGTTTGTAAATTTTATGCTTAGATTCTAAGGCATGTGCTAACGCACCCAAATTTGGGCTTGCAGGAATTACATCTAAATTTTTAAACGGTGATTGATGTACATAGCTTTCTAGACCTTTAGTACGATTTTTTAAAATCGAACCAATGGCATTTCCCAACAAACCTTTACTTTGTTGCGTCCCCAAGACTTCTTCAAAATAATTTTCAATATTGGGTTCAAGTGCGGGCTTATCTGCTGAGTAGGTCGCATCATCCCCCAACAAATATTGACTTGAATTGGCTTGAGGGTCGAGATCAATCACCAAAGTTTTTAAACCTTGGTGCGCGCTTATCGCCGCTAAATTGACCGTAATACTCGATTTCCCCACACCACCTTTTTGGTTAAATACCACACGCGTACGCATTCAAAACCCTCTAATCTTTGTTTTTCTACTCAAGCCTTGAAATCGGCCATGTGGATAAGCCATTTATCCAAAAACTGGTTTGATTATAACCAATGTAATGATGAAAATAAGTGCAACAGCTGCAATAAATAAGCCCGCACGGCGCTGAACCAATAAAACACTATCATCTTTTTTATACGCTTTGGATAAAGAAGACAGCAGCGCTAGAAATAGTACAACTTTGGCATAGAACCATGGCTGCACGTCAAAGTTCTTCATAAACAATAAGATAATCCCTGTCACAGCAATTAAAGCCATTGAGCCATGTTGCAATGCAACAAAAAACTTACGACCTGATGGATTCGGTAAATTGCCCTGCGTCCCTTTAAACAGCGTAAAAGCACGAATGAAAATGGCAGCACAGCCTAAAGCCACGCCACACATATGAATGATTTTAATGATTAATTGCGTTTCCATGGTTTACCTTAAGATGACTTAGGTGCATGCGCACATTCAGGGCTAGTGGTGTCTTGACCTTTCCATTCTTCGGGTAAAAAAGCATGAATGGCCAAGGCATGAATTTGCCCCGGACTAAGTAAATCACCTGCTGCGGCATAGACTTTTTGATGACGTTGCACCAAACGTAAGCCTGCAAAAGCCTCACTCACAATCACCGCTTTAAAATGCGACTCTTTACCTGGGAAATAACCACCATGACCTGCGGACTCATTCACCACTTCAAGATGTGTAGGCGCTAATGTCTGTAGACGCTCAATTAATTGCTGTTCTAAACTCAAAACGGCTCTCCCAAATTCAAAAAAGGTTCAACTGGTCTTAGTATAGCCTGTATTTGTTGAAGTTCTTGTGTCGCAAAGTTGCTGAAACCGCCTGAATTGCATGATTTCATCAAAATGGAAGCCTTTGACCTGCAAAAATATTCCAATTTTCAAACAAATTGTTTTTATTTTATGCAAACGATGCACAGTTTTTCATAAAGTTATTGACCTGAAAAATCCTTAATGTATTATACGTGGCTATGCGGGAATAGCTCAGTTGGTAGAGCATAACCTTGCCAAGGTTGGGGTCGGGAGTTCGAGTCTCCTTTCCCGCTCAAAATTTTTTCATTCGGTTTTTTATTTAAAAAATTGGATAGACTCCGCGGGAATAGCTCAGTTGGTAGAGCATAACCTTGCCAAGGTTGGGGTCGGGAGTTCGAGTCTCCTTTCCCGCTCCAAATTTTTTTTGATTCAGTTTTTTAGTAAAAAAACAGGATAGACTCCGCGGGAATAGCTCAGTTGGTAGAGCATAACCTTGCCAAGGTTGGGGTCGGGAGTTCGAGTCTCCTTTCCCGCTCCAAATTCAAAAAGCCCCCATCAAAAGATGGGGGCTTTTTTATTGTTGATTTTATTAGGTTTTTTAAAATAAGAAAGCCTTTTAGACTGCTTTCAAATAACGTCTATCCCAACGTCTTCAATTTGCATGGTGACCATAAGTGACCAAAAAGTGCCTTCAATAAATCAAAAAGATAAGAAACCCTTTCTAAAACTGCTTAAAAAATTATTCCACCGAAAATTTCTATGTCATTAGACTTCTATTATTTTCAATTCAATATTTTTACAAGATCAAATAGGATCGTGACCAAATTTGGTCACGCAATAAAACTCTCGATAAATACAGATCATTTTAAGTTTTTATAATTCAGCCCTACTTACTCAATATCTACTTACTTGTCCCACAATCAAAAATACTCTAAAAAAATTAAGGTGACCAAATTTGGTCACCTTAATTTCATAAATATTTCATCGTCTTAAGATTCTTCAACTTGTAATTTCAGAAGATCTCCTACCTCTACATTCAATAATAAACAGAGCTTCTCAATAGTTTCAAAATCAATACGAGTCGATTGACCATTATAAAGTTTATGCAGAGTGGTTTTACTCATCCCTGTTTCACGCGCAACATCCGCAACCTTCATTCTGCGTTCTGCTAATAAGACTGGCAAATTGCAAACTATCATTAATTACCACCATTGTGTAATAAAGTACTTGCATGATGTATTAAATGCTTATAGTATTGCATTGTAATCTTAAATAACATCATTGTGATACTTTTTAAAAGGATATACATATGAACTTCACGTATCTTACTACAAAAGAACTTTCGGAACGAATTCATTACAACGAGCGTACTATCCGAAATCAACTCAAAGATAGCGTCTTACTTGAAGGCGTTCATTACATTCGCCCATTTGGTGGGCGCAAAATTCTTTTTGTTTGGGAACGCATTGAGGAAGATATGACAAAAACCTCGTTCGGCTCTCTTCATAGCCTACAACTACAATAGGAGTTCAATCACATGGCCTCAATCCGTACAAGATACGGCAAGCTTACAATTGATTTTCGCTACTTAAATAAGCGTTGCCGTGAAACAACTGCAATGGAAGATACACCTAACAATCGTAAAAAACTTGAAAAAGCGATTGAACGTATGGAAGCTGAAATGCTCTTGGGTGTATTTGATTATGCTAAATATTTTCCCAAAAGCACTCGACTAGCAGAAATTAAAGATGCCGAAAACCTAATCAATGCAGTAGGTTCTAAGACACCTATTTTTTCTAAGTATTGTGAAATATGGGTTGCTGACAAAGAAATTGAATGGCGTAGCAGCTATGCAGAAAAAATTAGGATTGTTATTCGAAAATATTTAACTCCATATTTTGGAACAATTCCCGTTATTAACATCAAAAAGTCAGACATCCTTGGATTCCGTTCATCTCTCGCCAAAGTGACATACGGAAATAACCAAGAATGCCTTTCACCATCACGAATCAACCAGATTATGACAGCACTTCGTATGATACTAGATAGCGCATCCGAACGATATGATTTTGATAGTCCTTACAAAAACATAAAAAGTTTGAAAGAAGGTCGGATTGAAGTCACACCTTTCTCTCTTGAAGAAGTTCAGCGAATTATTACATCTGTTCGCGACGACTTTAAACCTTATTACACAATCCGATTCTTTACAGGCATGCGTACCAGTGAAATTGATGGCCTTCAATGGAAAAACATTGACTTACAACGTCGAGAAATCCATATCCGTCAAGCGCTTGTGAATGGTGTTTTAGGTCGAACAAAAACGTATGGATCAGACCGCACCATTCAAATGAGTGAGCGGGTGTATCAAGCATTTCTTCAACAGAAAAGCCTCAACAACGGAAAATCGGACTTCGTCTTCTGCAACCGTGATGGCGGTCCCCTAGACTACCGCTTAGTTAATAAGCGTGTATGGCACCCTATCCTGCGCTTTTTGGGATTAACTCCTCGTCGCGCTTATCAGACACGCCACACAGCTGCCACACTTTGGTTATCTGCTGGAGAAAATCCTGAATGGATTGCACGCCAGCTGGGACATACGACCACTGAAATGCTGTTCCGAGTCTATAGCCGTTACATCCCCAATGTTACGCGTCGTGATGGCAGTGCATTTGAAGCCATGCTGGAAAAACTAAATACTGAGGAGCTTGCACATGAATAATAAAGCTTTCTTTGGTGGTGTAGTCGTCAGCCCTGAAGCAGATATGGTCGCTCGTGAACTCATTCATGAGCTACACATTCCCAAACTGCACAATCTGGCCTTTTTGCTGAAAGTTAACAAATGCTTCGATGATCATCAGGCATTGAGACTTTGGCTACAGCGAATGCTGGATGATGGACAAGCCCATTACGATGATTTAGCCCGACAGGCCCGCATCCGGTTAATGAGTCTCGCTCACTCATAAAACAAACATACAAGGTCATCTAATCGGTGACCTTAGCCCCTCTATACCCATAAAAAGGGAAAAAACCATGCATAAAAATATTTCAATTTGGATGCCACTCTATATTGGCGACTTACAGGCAAAATTTGCACGAATGACCGCTGAGCAAATAGGTGCAACGTTGCTGTTGATGATGGATTTCTGGAAAAATGGTGCTATTCCTCATGATCTAGCTACTGTCTGCAGTATCACCAAATTATCACAGCACACAAAAGCTAAAAGCTTACTGAAAATGCTCATGGTATTAGAACTATTTGAAGTCGAATCTGAACAAATTTGTTCAGACTTCTTAACTAATTTAAAGAATCAGGCATTACAAAACCAGCAAATGAAATCTAATAAAGCAAAAAATGCTGCTCAAGCACGCTGGAATAAATCCGCAAGTAATGCTCAAGCACACCCCAAACAACCACAAGAAAATGCTCCAGCATCTATTGAGGATACCCTACGCATTACTCAAGCCATACTTGAACCATGCCCTTCATCTTCATCTTCATCTTCATCTTCATCTTCATCTTCATCTTCATCTTCAAATTTTGACCCAAAAAATGAAGATTTTTTAGAAAATTCAAAATGGATTTGAGGAGGTTTTAATGAATACCACGCCTAGAATGCTTCAGTTTAACGCAGAATTAATGAAAGAGCTTTGCCCTACCCACCATATACCCCTGATGAAAATTGCAGGTCACAGGCTCTGTAAATTATGTGCCAAAGAAACCGTCCATCACTCTCATGCAGCCTATGAGGATGAACTGCAACAGCGATTGCTACAACAGAAAATCAAAAATTCAGGGCTCAATAAACGCTACCTGGATCGTGGTTTCAAGAATTATGTAGTTGCATGCCCTGAACAAGACAATACCATCAAGCTATGTCAGGCCTTTGCACAGCAGATTATTTCTGACCACAACCCGAACATGTTGATGATTGGTACACCAGGTACAGGTAAAACCCATCTGAGTGCATCAATTATTCGCAACATTCTGCATAACAGTACAAAATCTGCACGCTACTATACCAGTGCAGAAATTGCTCAAAAAATGATGGATACCTGGTCAGATGCTTCACGCTCTGAGAAAGAAGTCATCGACCATTTCTCTAGTTTTGATTTATTGGTGATTGATGAATATGGCCTGCATGACCGGCACGAAAAACGCCTAGAAATGGTGCATAAGGTCTTATATAGACGTTATGACAACATGAAATCCACACTGCTGATTTCCAATTTCACTGTCCAAAATATGCAGCGGGATTTAGGTGTCCGATTATGGTCGCGGTTACATGAGAACCATTTGATTGTAGTACCGTGTTATTGGGATGATCAAAGAATAACTTAATCAATTGATACTCTTTCTATGACCTCTTAAAGTTTTAGAATATAAAACTCCAAATAAATAAAGGGCGGTTAACCGCCCTCTATCAAGTCTCACTAAACTCTTAAAGTCATTAGTAAACTACTGACTGATTTAAGAGCAGGTCTTGAACAGATAAATATTCAGTCTGGTTTGTTAATATTAACAGTTCTTGAGAATTACCATTAACTCTATCATTAACACTTATAGTATTAGTTTTAAGAGTTTCATCATAAGAAATATTTAAGAACTCATTAAGATTCGACGAGTTAACTTGACTGTTATCTAAGAACTCAGAAAAGTCTAATTGGTCCTCAGATATTTTAAAGTCACTGACATAGTCTATAGCAGTTACACCTGATGCATTTTGCAACAACTTAATAATGTCCTGACCATCATTCATTATAAATAATTCACTCACAGCTGGATCACTGATAAATAGATTATCGCCTGCATCACCAATAATTATGCTTTGGACAAAATATTCAGCATTAAGTGGGCTATTTTCACCAGAATTTTGATAAACATCATCTGAATACATGCTACTTTCATTATCAAAACTATAACTTTCCACACTTGTCAATGATGTTGCCGCTGGCATAGTTAACCCAAATGCTCCAAAAATCTGGCTAGCTGTGATTTGGCCTCCAGTTTCGAACGCAAAAGTTTCAACAACATAATCACCGCCTAAGAAGAAATCCTTAACAGTGACTTTATTCGTATTACTACCATCCAATTTCAGAATCAAGTCATTGCCAGACATATTCAAGTAGTTACCAATTTGGCTAAATGTAATACCATTTTTGAAGACGACTTTATCATTGCCGGAGACCTCATTAATCATTAAAGCTCCAGTTGTATATTCGTAAGTTGTATCACCTTCGACTTCAGATGATCCTGTTTCTGTTCCACCACCAGTTGATGGCAATGTCAGACCAAAAGCTCCAAAGATATCGTCAGCCGTAATTTCTTCTCCTGTCGCAAACTGGAAGGTTTCAACTAAATTATTACCAGCAAGGAAGAAATTCTTTACCGTAATTTTATTTGTTGTACTTCCATTGACTTTAAGAATGAGGTCATTACCTGACATGGTCAGATAATTACCAATTTGGCTAAATGTGATTCCGCTCGCAAATACAACTTTGTCATTTCCTGATACTTCAGTAATAGTAAGATCACCTGAAGTATAGTTATATGTAGTATCGCCTTCCGCATTAGCTGCTCCGCCTCCAGTACCAGGCATTGTTAAACCAAATGCAGTAAAAATTTGATTTGCTGTGATTTGTTCACCAGCTGCTGTTTGGAAGGTTTCAACTAAATAATTACCTGCGAGGAAGAAATTTTTCACAGTTACAATATTGGCAGTACTTCCATTTACTTTAATAATTAAATCATTTCCAGACATAGTCAAATTAGAACTAATATGACTAAAGGTAATACCGCTTGCGAATACAACTTTGTCTGTACCTGACTGTTCAGTAATGGTTAGAGCACCACTCGTATAGCTATAAGTAGTGTCACCTACTGGGTTTGGTGTTTCACTACCAGTACCTGGTATAGTCAATCCATACGCAGTAAAAATTTGGCTCGCTGTAATCTGCTCACCTGCTGCTGTTTGGAATGATTCAACCAAATAATCACCTGCAAGGAAGAAGTTCTTCACTGTAACAATATTAGTAGTGCTTCCATTTACCTTAATGATTAAGTCATTTCCAGACTTGGTCAGGTTAGAACTAATTTGGCTGAGAGTAATGCCGCTAGCAAATACAATTTTATCTGTACCAGACTGTTCGGTAATTGTTAAGGCACCAGTACTATAGTTATACGTTGTATCACCAGCTACATTCGGTGTTTCTTCCCCACCATTATTGTTAACCTTAGTTGCAATTTGGGCTGCTGTAATCGTATAGCCACCATTCGGTTGTACGGATGAAATCGCTTTTTCTCCACCTAAGAAATGATCTTTCACCCGGATAGATTGATTTGAGTTGTTATCAATCGTAATGAGTAAATCATTATTTTCTTTAGTAAATTTTATACGATCATCCGTAATACCTTGATCCATCAACCAGATGACATCAGTACCACCACCAGTTTGATCAATTACATCAGCGCCATCAGCCAAGTAATAATAGTATTTATCATCACCTGCACCACCATCTAAGGTATCAATTCCAGCTCCCCCAATCAGTGTATCGTTGCCAATTCCACCGTAGATTGAATCATCACCAGCCCCGCCATCTAGATAGTCATTACCGGCACCACCTTCCACACGATCATTACCTGCCTGAGCCCAAATCGTATCGTTACCATCCAGACCTTGAATCAGATCGTTTCCTGAAGTGCCATAAATGGTTTCAGCATTATTGGTACCTTCAAGAACCGTATCATAGAGTCCACCATATGCTTGGGCTTTAATAATTCCCTCGATATCCTTTGCAGAGATTGGAATCTGGTTATTTGCATTAACTGATGAAATCGCCTTTTCACCTCCAAGGAAATGATCCACAATTCGTACAGACTGGTTAGCATTTTGATCAATGATTACGATTAAATCGTTGCCATCTTTGTTGAAGCTAATACGGTCAGGAGTAATGCCGTAGTCCATCAGCCACAAGACATCTGTTCCGCCTCCAGTTTGATCAATCACATCAGGGCCATCAGTCAAGTAATAAAGATACTCATCATCACCTTCACCACCATTCAAGATGTCTGTTCCAGCTCCCCCACTCAGTCTATCGTTACCAATTCCACCATAGATAGAATCGTCACCAGCACCGCCATACAGCGTATCATTACCCTCATCGCCATGTAGGACATCATTCCCCTCATTTCCTTCCAAGTAATCTGAGCCTGCACCGCCATATAACGTATCATTACCAGTTTGCCCCCAAAGCGTATCATCACCCTCTTGACCATAGATAATGTCATTGCCTGAACCAGCATAAACTTTGTCATTACCAGCCCCCATTTCGAAAGTTTCATGGGTATTTCTATACCCCCATACTTCGTCATTATCAGCTGTACCATGATACGTTACATGATTTTCAATATAACTATTATTCCAGATCGTTAAATCTTCAAACTGGATTTCATTAATCTTATGATGACCGCCAACAAAATAATTTTGGACTGTAATTTGATCAACATTATTTCCATGCTGAATAAGCAAATCATCACCAAAACGATGCAGGCTAATATCAGTTGTTGCAATATTCTGACCAAAACGCAATACGTCAAATGATACAGCGACATTACTATAGTTCTGACCTGCTGGACGCTCAATAATCGTGTCCTGACCATCACCTAAATTAAACAGGTAGACTTCATCCCCAAATGAACCATAAATAGTATCGTTACCTTGACCACCCTCAATATAGACTGCACGCTGCGCCTCTGTCAGTTCAGGATCTAGAATGACATGATAACCATCAGCATCCAAAATAAATTCACTCTCATTGGAACTATCTACAAAATGCATCTGATTAATATCAACAACTAGAACATCATCCCCTGATCCACCATCAAGCAATCCTGCTTGGTTATCATCCAAACCTATTAAAATTAATTGATCCGTACCATCTCCACCATACAATTTTCCTTGACCCGTTAAAATATCATTTCCAGCTTGTCCTTCTAAAATACCATGCCCATTAAGAACATCATTTCCTGCTCCACCAAGTAGATGTCCAGCACCTTCAATCTCATCATCTCCATCTCCGCCATCTAAATACCCGGATGCATAGATTTTATCGTTACCATTTTCGCCATAAACAAAATATTGGGCTTCTGGTGAATCTGTATAAATTGAACTGCCGTAAATAATGTCATCGCCATTACCAGCATGGATAACATCACTGTCTGTTGTGCCTTCAATAACGTCGTCTAGCTCTGTACCTTTGACTGCCTGTATATCAAGATCAGCTTCATTCCATTCTACGTTATTATCAAACTGGACTAGATTAATAGGCTTATTGGATGAATCGCTAAATTGAGATTGAACAATTAACTGATCACCCGTTATGCGGTGAGTAATCACCATATCTTGGCCGACTTTTCTGACAATAAGATTGTCTGGGTCTATATTTATAAATGCTATCGTATCCTTATCAGTTTCATTTTTATATTCATATAGGATGATATCTTGACCCCAACCTGCTTCGAACTGATAAATATCATTACCAGCTCCACCTTCCAGTGTATCGTTGCCTTCACTACCAATGAGTGTGTCATTGCCGGTTCCACCTGCTAAGGTATCATCACCCTCACCACCTTGCAGGACGTCATCACCATCTTGGCCCTCCAGGCGATCATCTCCTGTACCACCGACCAGAACATCATTGCCTGAACCACCATAAAGTTGGTCATTATCGGCCCCGCCTTCTAAATAGTCATCTCCAGTTCCGCCATATAATTTATCCTCGCCAGTTCCGCCATACAGCTGATCAGAGCCAGTGTTGCCATAAATCTGATCGTCACCCGCTTCACCGGAAATCGTACTTCCTGAAGCATATGCCTGAAGAATGTCTGTGCCTTCAGTACCAAGAAGTACCAAGGCCTTCACCGCTTCAACATCAAGTATCATCTCATCTGAGAACTGGATCTGATCAATACGATAAGCACCCAAAGCATCTGATTGGAAATAATTTTGCACAGTGATGCTGTTTTCACCATCTAATGTACGGATCACTAAATCATTATTGATACGACGGAAAGTAAAATCTGTTTGGACTTGACCATCTGTAAACTGAATAATGTCTTGACGATTTGCCGAATTATCATAATTGCTGATAATGTCATGACCGAAGTTGGCTGCAAAAATATAGGTATCATTGCCGGTTCCACCATCTAAGGTATCATCACCCATACCACCGACTAGAACATCATTGCCTGAACCACCATAAAGTTGGTCATTATCGGCCCCGCCTTCTAAATAGTCATCTCCAGTTCCGCCATATAATTTATCCTCGCCAGTTCCGCCATACAGCTGATCAGAGCCAGTGTTGCCATAAATCTGATCGTCACCCGCTTCACCGGAAATCGTACTTCCTGAAGCATATGCCTGAAGAATGTCTGTGCCTTCAGTACCAAGAAGTACCAAGGCCTTCACCGCTTCAACATCAAGTATCATCTCATCTGAGAACTGGATCTGATCAATACGATAAGTACCCAAAGCATCTGATTGGAAATAATTTTGCACAGTGATGCTGTTTTCACCATCTAATGTACGGATTACTAAATCATTATTGATACGACGGAAAGTAAAATCTGTTTGGACTTGACCATCTGTAAACTGAATAACATCTTGACGGCTTGCAGTATTATCATAATTGTTAATGATGTCATGGCCGAAGTTGGCTGCAAAAATATAGGTATCATTGCCGGTTCCACCATCTAAGGTATCATCACCCATACCACCGACCAGAACATCATTGCCTGAACCACCATAAAGTTGGTCATTATCGGCCCCGCCTTCTAAATAGTCATCTCCAGTTCCGCCATATAATTTATCCTGTCCAGTTCCGCCATACAGCTGATCAGAGCCAGTGTTGCCATAAATCTGATCGTCACCCGCTTCACCGGAAATCGTACTTCCTGAAGCATATGCCTGAAGAATGTCTGTGCCTTCAGTACCAAGAAGTACCAAGGCCTTCACCGCTTCAACATCAAGTATCATCTCATCTGAGAACTGGATTTGATCAATACGATAAGTAACCAAAGCATCTGATTGGAAATAATTTTGCACAGTGATGCTGTTTTCACCATCTAATGTACGGATTACTAAATCATTATTGATACGACGGAAAGTAAAATCTGTTTGGACTTGACCATCTGTAAACTGAATAACATCTTGACGGCTTGCAGTATTATCATAATTGTTAATGATGTCATGGCCGAAGTTGGCTGCAAAAATATAGGTATCGTTGCCGGCTCCACCTTCTAAAGTATCATCACCCTCACTACCAACCAGAATATCATTGCCTGAACCACCATAAAGTTGGTCATTATCAGCACCACCTTCTAAATAGTCATCTCCAGTTCCGCCATATAATTTATCCTCGCCAGTTCCACCATACAGCTGATCAGAACCATTGTTGCCATAAATCAGGTCAGCTCCGGCTTCACCACTCAGCACATCATTACTGCTGTAGCCTTGAATTGTGTCATTGCTTTCGGTTGGTACAAGGATCTGCTGTTTAATGTATTCAACATCCCACACCGTTTGATCGGCAAATAAAATCTGGTCAATACGGTAGGCCGTCGCGCCATTGCTGTCAAAGAAGCTTTGTACTGTGACTTGGTCTTCTG